>CAMJPK010000007.1 GCA_946407675.1 uncultured Clostridia bacterium | reverse complement strand
CCGCAGCAGCGTCACGACCTGGTCCATGTACAGCCCGATGTCGTGGATTTCTTCCCATGCGGGCAGACGGTAATTCAGCAGATACTTCTCCCAGCGGCGCAGCTTCGCAGCGATCAGATCCTTTTCGTACGTCATATGACCGTCTCCCATGCAGCAAATAATCTTGCATAGTATTATATCATATTTGGTATTGTAATCAAGTACTTTTTTATCATTTGTTCAGTTGACACTATGGATTGTATGTGATAATATAATCTACCGGATTAGATTGATCCCAGTGTTTCGATCCCCGGAGGCGCATATGCAGGCACAATGGTTTCGGCTGGACAATGCGGCGCTGATCTTTCCCGCGATCATGCGCAGGAATTGGAGCAACGCGTTCCGCCTCTCCGCGACGCTGACGGAGCCGGTCGACACGGCGCTGCTGCGGCAGGCCGCGGAGGTGCTCCGGCCGCGGTTTCCGACGTTTTTCGTCCGTCTGCGCGCCGGGATGTTCTGGTACCGTCTGGAGCGCACCGACGAGCCGGTACAGATCGAGGAGGACTACGCCTATCCCCTGACGCACATGCCAAGAGCGTATCTGCGCCGCGGGCGCCTGTTTGTCGTCGCCGGGCTTTTTCTCTCGCTGGGCGGCGTGTGCATGCTGATCGAGCTGTTCGCGCATATCACCTTCCGCAGCGCCATGTTCCTGTGGTCCTTATACTGCGTCGTGTTTTTCTCTGCGCTCGGTATCTTCCTTTTGATCGCGGCGATCGTTCCCGCGCTGCGGCAGTACCTTGCGCGCAAGTTTTTCATTTGAAAAGGATCCTGTTATGAGCTACGCCATCGTTACCGACACCTCCGCCAACCTCCCCACCGCGCTTGCGCGGGAAAAGGATATCTCCGTCGTCCCCTTCTCCTACTACATTGAAGAGGAAGAGTTTGTCTGCCTTGACACCGACGCCTTTGACGGCGCGGACTATTACGGCAAGCTGCGCGACCGCGTGAAGATCCATACCTCGCAGATCACGCCGCAGCGTTACATCGAATACATGGAGCCGCTGCTGGCGCAGGGGCGCGACCTTCTCTATATCGGCATGTCCTCGGGCATCAGCGGCGCGTATCAGTCCGCCGTGATCGCTGCGGAGCAGCTGCGCGAGCAGTTCCCGCAGCGGCAGATCCGCACGGTCGATACGCTGGGTGCCTCGCTCGGCGAGGGGCTGATTGCGCTCAAAGCTTCCGAGTGGCGCGACGCCGGGCTGCCCCTCGCCGCGGCGGAGGCCAACGCGCGCAGCATGAGCCGCCGCATGTATCAGGTTTTTATGGTCGACGACCTCTTTCAGCTCCGCCGGCTCGGACGGATCTCCAACGCCGCCTCCATCGTCGGCACCGTGCTGCAGATCAAGCCGCTGCTCAAGGGCAACGAGCACGGTCAGATCGTCTGCATCGGGAAGGAACGCGGGCGGCGCAGGGCGATCCGCGCGCTGGCAGACCACTACAAGGCGCTGGTGAAGGACCCCGGACAGCAGCTCGTCGGCATCGCACACGCCGACTGCGCCGACGATGCGGAGTTCCTCAACGGCCTTCTGCGCGAGGCCGCGCGTCCGCAGGGCGTCCTCAACGTCCTTTATGAGCCGGTCACCGGCTGTCACGTCGGCGCCGGCACGCTGGCGCTCTTCTTCCTCGGCGACGAGGATGTGCGCAGCAAGGACTGAATCCGCAACCAACAGCAAGGCCGATCCCTGAGGGATCGGCCTTGCTATATTATGTCAACTTATTCTTCCCGTATGACGCGCCAGGCGTCCAGCAGCTTCTCCATCGTCCACGCGGCGTTGGCCGGGCTGGTGGACGGCAGCACCGTCGCCGCTACGCCGAGCACCGGCGCGTGGTATTTCTGAAAGTACCGCCCCGACGTCGCGCCGTTGCAGAAGATGTGCTGCACGCGCGATCCCGCCAGTATCTCCCGCAGGTCCGTCGGAACGACGTTGCGGATGCTGCTGTCGCTGGAGCCGACGATGTCGCAGCTGTAAATTGTGTCCCACAGCGCGATGTGGTGCCGCAGCGCCAGCGCCCTTTTCTCCTCGACGCTGCACGGCGCCGGCTCGTCGAACAATTCCGCCAAAAGCGGCCAAAAGCGATTTTGCGGGTGGCCGTAAAAGAAGTTTTGCTCCCGGGATTTCACGGAGGGCAAGCTGCCGAGAATCAGGATCTCGCTGCTTGCGTCATAGAGCGGCCCGAAGGGATGGACGATGTGCGTATAGCGCGGTTCTCTCTCCGTTCTTTTCATTATGTAAACCACTCCTCGACGGCGGTACAGAGCTTGCGGTGCGCCGTTGCCGCTTGTTTCGTCCAAAACAGCAGGAGGTCGAAGGCGTGGACCTTGCCGTGGTATACGTCCACCGCGGCCGGGACGCCCGCCGCCTTCAGGTTTTGCACATAGGTCAGCGTCTCGTCGTAAAAGGGCTCGCCGTCACATACGAAGGTATAGCACGGCGGCAAGCGCGTATAGTCCGTCTCCCGCGAGGGCGAGGCGTATTTCGGCACCTCCGGCTTGCCGGACAGCGCGCCGAGATACAGCTTCCACGCGCGGCGGTTGCGTTTTGTGCTCCAAACGAGGTCGTGATTGTCCCGCGACGAGGGCGTGTCGAAGCAATCCAGCATCGGGTAGAGCGGCAGCTGTCCCGCCACCGGGATCGCGCCCTCGTCCCGTGCCCGGAGACAGACCGCCGCGGCATGCGTATCCGGCACCGCCGCAAATGCGGCGGCAGCTCCGTCGTGCCTTTTCAAACGCTTTCCGCGACCTGCGCCGCCATCTCTTTCAGGATGCGCTTGCGCTCATACATTTTCTTGTCCGCCCGCGCGAACACCATCTGGAAGCTTTGATCGTGCGCCCTGTCAAACTCGTCCAATCCGCCGGACACCACGATGCCGCCCTCGCGCAGATTCTTTTCGATCTTCTCATCGAATTCCTTCAATAGCCGCTCGCGCGCTTCATAATCCTCGCTGAGGATGATCGCAACGAATTCGTCGCCGCCGATGCGGAACACGGGGCTGTGGGGAAACTGCCGGCACATCATCTCGCTGGCGTCCTTGATGTAGCGGTCTCCCGCCTCATGCCCCAGCGTGTCATTGACGTCTTTCAGGCCGTTGAGGTCGAACACGACCACGGCAAAGGGATTCTGCGTCCCGTCGGAGATGCGCTGGTCGATCCGGCTCTCCGCCTCCACATAAGCGTGCTTGTTGCGCACGCCGGTCAGTGAATCTGTATAGGCCATGGTCCGCGCCGAGCCCAGCTCGCGCTTATGCTCCTTGTCCCGCTGTACCAGCCGCTCCAGTTCCCTGCGGTATTCCGCCTTTTCGTCCTCCAGCACGAAGGCGTGCAGCAGGCAGGTCCCAAGCAGAAAGCCGACGGAATAGAGCGGAAGCAGCGGCCAGAGCACCTGCGCGGCAGCGAGGACCGTCATGATCAGACCAAACAGGCCGATCGTCCTGTGATGCACGCGGGCTTTGCCCTTCTGCTTCACGGTCATGATCAGCATATAGACGCTCGTGAGCTGGAACAGAAGGATCTGGCTGAACAGCGTGACGTAGCGCAGCGTTCCGGCGTGATATGTACCGTCCGCGTCGAAGCGGAACATCACCGGGAGGAAGAGATTCACGGCCAGCACAATCAGCATGTAGGTCAGAAAGGCCCACCCGACGCAGGTCAGGACGATTTCAAAGCGGTTTTTTTCGTTCAGATATGCGATCACGTAACGCGCCCAAAGCAGGATCGTCAGCGCCATCACGAGGAAGTAAACGACGGTATCCGCATAGAGGAGCCATCTCAGCCGATAGCCGAACAGATACAGGATGCCCCATGCCGCGTCACTGGCATAATAAATCGCCACGCCGATCAGAAAGCTCCGATACTTCATATGCGCCGGGATCGAGTCCTTCCCGGTGTCTTTTCTCAGCGCGTCGTGGTTGATGATGAAATGGATCAGCAGTGCAATGATCGGGATGCTGGCGTAATACGTCATGCACATGCGCCCCCCCTTGTTTCGTTCAGATTCCGTGAAGCATCGTGCGCCTTCACGCGTTCTCGCGCGGCAGCGGATACCGCACGCCGTCGTAATAAGCCCGCAGCGCCGCCGCGTGGTCCTCCGCGAACATTTCCGGGATCTCCTCTCTGGAAAAAAAGCGCAGCTCCAGCGATTCCGCGTCAATGCGCGGCGTGCCGCGGACGATCTCCGCTTCGTAATATGCGCCGATGGTATGCGCCCGGTCGCCGTTGCTCCACACCATATTATGGTTGTGGAAGATGCCCAGAAACGCGGTCAGGCGCACGTCGAGGCCGGTCTCCTCCCTGGCCTCCCGGACCGCCGCCTGTTCATAGGTCTCCTCCAGCTCCAGCAGTCCGCCCACGAGGCCCCATCGGCCGTTGTCGCTGCGCCGCTGAAAGAGGATCCTTCCGTCCTGTACGATCAGAACGCCGGCGCAGTTCAGAATGATCTTCCGGCTGCCGAGCGCGCTGCGCAGCATCTTGACATAGTCCATATCCCCGCCTCCCACCGTTCTGTTCAGGTGCATCAGGAATTCATATCGCTTCGAGACAGCCGAACGACCGTCTCAATGTGATTCGTCCGGGGAAACATATCCACGGCGACGGCTTCGCGGGCGCTGTACCCCAGCGCGGCAAAGCGTTTCAGGTCCCGCGCCTGTGTCGACACATCGCAGGAGACGTAGACGACGCGCGCCGGCGCCATGGCGCAGACGGTGTCGATGACGTCCGGTGCCAGGCCCTTGCGCGGCGGGTCGACGACCACCGCGTCCGGACGGACGCCGCGGCGGGCAAGCTCCGCCGCCGCCGCTCCCGCGTCCGCGCAGAGGAATTCAACATTATGTAAACCGTTTCGCTCTGCGTTCTCCCGCGCGTTCTCCACCGCGGCGGGGACGATCTCCGCGCCAATGACCTGTCTGGCCTTTCGCGCGAGGCACAGCGAGATGGTTCCGGCGCCGCAATAGAGGTCGAGCACACACTCGTTCCCTTCCGGGGCGGCGAACTCCAGCGCCTTTGCGTAGAGCCGCTCCGCCTGCACCGGGTTGACCTGATAGAAGCTCATCGGCGACAGCTCGAACTGCGCGCCGCACAGCGTATCGCACAGCGTATCGCTGCCCCAGAGCGAATAGAATTCCCCCGCCAGCACGGTGTTGCCCGCGGTTTTGTTGACGTTCAAAATGACGCCCGCGGTCTCCGGACAGGCCCTGCGCACCGCATCGGCAAGCGCCGCGGTCTTCGCGCCGAAGCCGCCCGCGGCGACGACCGTGACCTGCAAGGCGCCGCTGCGCGCCGTGCGGGTATAGACATGGCGCAGCACGCCCTTCCCCGTCGCCTCGTCATAGGGCGCAAAGCCGTTCTCGCGGCAGAATGTACACACCGCGCGCGCCGCCCGGTCGCTGGCCTCTGCCTGGAGCAGGCAGCGCTCCACCGGGATCACGTCATGGCTGCGCGGGCGGAAAAAGCCGGGACGCAGGTCGCCGTCCACCGCGTAAATGGCCTTGTTGCGATAGTGCGCCGTCTCTGCCGCGCCCAGGATCTCCGAAGCGCGCAGGTCCATATCTCCGATGTGCCGGTAAGCGTCGTTGACACGGGAGAGCTTGAATTCCAGCTCCTTGGCATAGGTCATGTGCCGCAGCGCGCAGCCGCCGCAGCGTGGGTAAGCCGGGCAGTCCGGCGCGATGTGGTCGGGCGACGGCAGCAGGCAGCGTTCCCCTTTTCCAAACGCGCTCGACGCGCGCACCTTCACGATGCGCACCTCCCAGCGCTCGCCGGGGATCGTGCCGGGAACGAAGACGGTCTGGCCGCCGACATGCGTCACGCCGGCGCCGTCGCTGCTCCAGCCCGTGATCTCACATGTGCATATCTCGTTTTTGCATACTCCACCCATAATAAAACAATTTATCACACAGACTACGGGATTTCAACAAAAAATGAGAGCGATCGCTCTCATTTTTTGGAGTATTCATGCGCAAAAACGGTGCTTGCCGATGACGACCAGCAGCGGCCGCGACCAGATCCACTTGCTTGTCGCGGTGGCCGGATTAAAGTAATAAATCGCGCCGCCGCTGGGGTCCCAGCCGTTCATCGCGTCGCGCGCGGCACGGTAGCAGGAATCCGCCACCGGCTGGTTGAACTGCCCGTCCGCCATGCAGGAAAAGGCGCCCGGCTGATAGATGACGCCGGACATGGTATTCGGAAAGGACGGGTGCTTCATCCGGTTGAGCACCACCGCGCCGACGGCGACCTGCCCGTTGTACGGCTCGCCGCGCGCCTCTGCGGAGATGAGCCGCGCCAACAGCGCAACGTCGCCGCTGCCGCTCGCTGCGGCGCTGCCGGCGGAAATGCCCATGGCCTTCAGCGTCTGCGGCCCGGCCTTGCCGTCCACGGTCAGCCCGTTTTTCTGCTGGAACGCCCGCACCGCCTTCTCCGTGGCGCCGCCGTAGACGCCGTCCACGCTGCCGCTGTAGTAGCCCCAGCTCTTCAGCTTGGTCTGGATCTGCCGCACCGTGCTGCCGGTGCTGCCCCGCTGATACGTCGCCGCCTGCGCTGCCTGCGCCAGACAGATCACAAGGATGTTCAGCGCAAACAGCACGGCGAGCGCGAGGATCAGTTTTTTCTTTTCCGACATGGCAAAACGCCCCTTCCATAGACGGTTTCTTCTGAAAAACAGTCTGTGGAGGGGCGTTTGGAATTATGAAAGAAATATTTTACTTTGTGCCGAAGATGCGGTCGCCCGCGTCGCCGAGGCCGGGAACAATGTAGCCGTGCTCGTTGAGGTGGCTGTCCACCGCGCCGCAGTAGATATCCACGTCCGGGTGGGACTTCTGGATGCGCTCGATGCCCTCCGGAACGGCGACAAGCACCATCAGCTTGATGTTCGTGCAGCCGCGCTTCTTCATCTCGGCAATGGCCGCCTCGGCGCTGCCGCCGGTGGCGAGCATGGGATCGACGATGAGCACCTCGCGCTCGGCGATGTCCTTCGGGGTCTTGCAGAAGTAAACATGCGGCTCCAGCGTCTCCTCGTCGCGGTACATGCCGATGTGCGCCACGCGCGCGGACGGGATCAGGCGCAGCACGCCGTCCACGAGGCCGAGCCCGGCGCGCAATATGGGCACGACGGCGATCTTCTTGCCGGCGAGCGTGGGCTCCTCCGCCTTGCAGATCGGCGTTTCGATCTCTTTGCTGGTCAGCGGCAGGTCGCGCGTTGCCTCGTAGGTGATCAGCATGCCGATCTCGCTGACGAGCTCGCGGAAATCCTTGACGCTGGTGTTCTTGTCGCGCATGATGGTCAGCTTGTGCGCCACCAGAGGATGGTCCATAACGTGAACGGTACTCATGTCATTTCGTCTCCTTTTTCAGTCGTTCCAGTCGTTCCCGCTCCGCCTGCGACAGGCGCAGATACCGCGGCAGCAGCTCCGCCGCGCTCGCGGGCGGTTTCCCTTCCGCCGCGCGGCAGACGCCCCACGCGTTCTGCAGCCGGAGCTCCTCCGGCGCGAGCGTGGCGGGAACGCTTCTTTCCAAAAGATGATTATAGCACAGCAGTGCGCCGTCGCCAAGTACAAATATCGGTTTTCCCGTCGAAATCAGTTCGTCTGCCAGCTCGTCCAGTCCGATGGCGCGGTCCTCCGTCAGGCGCCGCGGCCGCCCGCCCTCGACGCGGAACAGCGCATTGTACACCTGGCTGCGCCGCGCGTCCATCGCGCAGCAGACGACGCCATCCGCGTTTGCATCGACCGCGTTCCACGCCATGGCCTCCAGCGTGGACACGCCGACGGCCGGCTTGTCCGCGCCCCAGCACAGGCCCTTCACCGCACTGACGCCGATGCGGATGCCGGTAAAGCTGCCCGGCCCGCGCGACACCGCCACGGCGTCCACGTCCGACGGAAGCAAGCCGCAGCGCTCCAGCGCCGTCTGCGCCATCGGAAGCAGCGTCACGGAGTGCGTCAGGCCGTCGTTGCAAAATTCCAGATCCAGCAGCGCGCCGTCGCGCGCGACGGCGGCAGAGGCGGCCTTGGCACTGGATTCCAGCGCTAAAATCAGCATTTACGCTCCCTCCCCGATGGTGATGGCCCGCTCGCTGTCGCCGGACTTCTCGATGCGCACAACGATCTCGTCGCCCTCGAAGGCGTCGGACACGTTCTCGCTCCACTCCACGGCGCAGACGCCGCCGCGCCGCAGATAGTCCTCCCAGCCGATGTCAAACAGCTCCTCCGAGGAACCGAGGCGGTACATGTCAAAATGGTACAGCTCCCGCGCGCCCAGATATTCATTGACGATGGTAAAGGTCGGGCTGCTGACGCGCGCGTCGATGCCCATGCCGCGGGCCATGCCGCGGACAAAGGCCGTCTTCCCCGCGCCGAGGTCGCCGTACAGGGCTACGACGGCGCCATCCGGCAGTGTGCGCGCAAAGCGCTCGCCCGCCGCCTCCGTCTCCGCTTCGCTTTTTGTAAGAATGGTCATGCTTCGCTCCATATGCCTTATTTCGCGGCCATTATACGCTTCTTTTTCCGGCGCGTAAAGCACGAATTGAAAAAGCTTGCATTGGGTTGCGCTATCGTCTATAATTTTAATGTTATTGTTGAAATTGATGCATTTCGCATATATGATACCGCATGTTACCACGGGAAAGGAGGTGACGGGGTTTTGAAAAAGGTTCTGCCGTTTCTGAAGGAATTCGTTTCGCGCGCGGACATGGTGCTGTTCACGCTCTGCCTCGTCAGCTCCATTTTCGGCATCGTGATGATCGGCAGCGCAACCGCCACGAGCAAGGCCGGCAGCACCGGCTTCGTCATGGTGCAGACCGTGGCCCTGCTGATCGGGATCGCGCTGTTCGTTTTGCTGACCGTGCTGGACGTCGACCTGATCGCCGATAAATGGCCGATCCTTGTCGGCATCTCGGTCCTGCTTCTGCTGGCGCTCATCCCCTTCGGCCACGACGACGGCACCGGCAACAAGAGCTGGATCCGCTTCCTCGGCATCGGTATACAACCCAGTGAGATCGTCAAGGTCATCTATATCGTGCTGATGGCAAAGCACATCAGCTATCTGCGGGAGTACAAGAACCTGAACCATGTGTTCTCCGTGGTGCAGCTCGCGGTGCACTTCATTGTCCCCTTCGCCCTCGTCGTCGTCATTTCCTCCGACCTCGGCAGCGCGCTCATCTTCCTCTTTATCTTCATCGTCATGCTGTTTGCCGCAGGGCTGCGCATCTACTGGTTCATTCTCGGCATCGCGGCGATGGCCGCCGTCATCCCCTTTGCGTGGACGCATGTGCTCCGCGCCGACCAGATCGCGCGCATCCTCGCGCCCTACGACAGCTCGATCGACCCCACCGGGGACGATGTCATGTGGCAGGCCAGCCAGAGCAAGCTGGCGCTGGCATCCGGCCAGTTGGTCGGCACAGGGCTGTACAACGGCCCGCAGACGCAGAGCCAGGCGATCCCCGCGCAGCATACGGATTTCATCTTCGCCGTCATCGGCGAGGAGCTCGGCATGCTGGGCTGCTGCGTTGTCATCGTACTTTTGCTGCTCATCATCCTGCGCTGCGTTATGATCGGCCTTCGCTCAAAGAACACCATGAGCATGCTGGTCTGCTTCGGCGTCGCCGCGACGCTGCTGTTCCAAAGCTTCATCAACATCGGCATGTGCCTTGGCATCACGCCCGTCATCGGCCTTACGCTTCCCTTCTTCAGTTACGGCGGCTCATCCACCTTCTCGCTCTTTGCGGCGGTCGGTCTGGTTTCCGGCGTAAAATTCCGACCAAAGCCGGAGCGTTTCCACCGTTACGAATAGTCCGCTCGGCGGGCAGCGCCTGCCGTTTGCGCGAATCAAGCGCAATTGCCCAAATACCGGTTGCATTTTATTATGAACGGTATTATAATGGATAAATCACAGGAATCACCGAGATTTTCCGATTCTTCCCATCATATCAACGACAGAGAGGTATAGAGAATATGCGAGAGAACGAAAACCGCCAGGAGGTCGAAATTGATCTTCTGAAGCTCTTCGGCGCTTATCTCCACCGCTGGTGGCTCATCGTATTGTGCGGTGTGCTGATCGCGGCGGGGACCTGGATCTTCTCCACGCGGTTTATCACGCCGATGTATCGCGCAGGCGTGACGATTTATGTCAACAATACCAGCAGCGGCGAGCGCGTGGAATCGATCACCAGCGGCAACCTCTCCGTTTCCCAGCAGCTCGTCGCCACCTATGTCAACATCATCCAGAGCGACACGGTGTTGGAAAAGGTCATCGAGGCAGCCCACCTGAACTGCACGTCGGCAGAGCTTCGCAAAATGATGTCCACGGAGCAGCTTGCGAAAACGGAGATGTTCCGCGTCTACATCCTGCATCCCGATCCGGAGCAGACGGCCTACATCGCCAACGCGATCGCGGAGGAAGCGCCCGGGGCGATCGAGGACATCGTCGAGGGCAGCTCCACAAAGATCATCGACCGCGCCAAGGTCCCGACGGCGAAGTTTTCCCCCAACGTCATGAAGAACACCGCGATCGGCGGTGTGATCGGCGTGGTTCTCGCCGTCGTCTATCTCACGATCTATTACCTGCTCGACGTCCGCATCAAGGGTGAGGATGACCTCACCGCCATCGCGGAGTACCCCATCCTCGGCCAGATCCCCGAGTTTTCACAGCTGGGCAGCCGTTCCGGTAAATACGGCTACGGTTATGGCAAGCGTCCCGGCAAGAAGGCCGCCGCCGGCACGGAAGGAGGGAATACCTGATGCATCTGTTCTCCAAAAACAAATCCAACGGAAAGCTTGAGGAGCTCAGCACCGTTGCGGAGGAGCGGAAATACCTGCTCACCGCGAAGGACGACTTTTTCCTGCAGGAAGCGTACAAGACGCTCCGCACCAACGTAATCTTTTCTCTGACCGGCGAATCCGCCTGCAAGGTCATCACGGTCACGAGCTCCATGCAGAGCGAGGGCAAGAGCATCACCGCTTGCAACCTCGGTCTTTCGTTCGCCATGGCGGACAAGCGGGTGCTGCTGATCGACTGCGACATGCGCAAGCCCAAGCTGGGGCGTCTGCTGCAGCTCAGTTCTCCAAACGGTCTTTCCAACATCCTGATCGAGCCGCAGCTGCTCTCCTCCTCCGTGCTCCGTTTTCAGGACACAAAAATGCATGTGATCCTCGCCGGCAACATCCCGCCCAACCCCTCCGAGCTGCTCGGCTCCAAGCGGATGGAAAAGCTGCTGTCGGAGATGCGCAACCATTACGATTATATCATTCTGGACTCGCCGCCCATCAACATGGTCACGGACGCCGCGATCCTCGCCAACCTCACGGATGGCGTGCTCTTCGTCGTGCGCAACGGCCATGCCGAGCGCGGCAACGTGCAGCACGCGGTCGAACAGTTGGAGTATGCGCACGCAAAGATCCTCGGCTTCGTGCTCAACGGCGTTACGTCGGAGGGCCACGGCTACGGCAAATATAAGCGCTATGGCTACAAGCGTTACGGCTACGGCTACGGTTACGGCTACGGCTACCGAAGCAGATCGGCGCAGGCACAAAGCGCGCAGACGCAGAGCGCGCAGGAGCAGTCTCCGCAGGAGTGATCGTTCATGACGGATCTGCACACCCATATTCTTCCCGGCATGGACGACGGCGCCCGCTCGGTTGAGATCAGTCTCGCCATGCTGCGGGAGGAAGCCGCGCAGGGCGTGGACGCCGTCACCCTGACACCGCACTATTACCGCGACCGCGAATCGTCCGGCAGCTTCCTCAGCCGCCGCGCGCAGGCGGTGGAAACGCTGGAATCCGCCATTGCGGCGCTTCCGGAATCGGAGCAGGCCGCCCTGCCCGTCCGCGTCCTCGCTGCGGAAGTCGCATGGGTACCAAACCTTGTCGACTGCAGCAATCTCCGTGCGCTGTGTTATCAGGGCACCGATGCGTTTTTGCTGGAGCTTCCGATGCAGCCGTGGTATGATGGTCTTTTCAGCCAGCTGTATGATCTCATCAACGTCACCGGCCTGACTCCGATCATCGCGCACATCGACCGCTATTGGAGCTCACAGAAGCCGCAGCGGCTATCCGAGCTGTACGCGCTCGGTCTTCCCATGCAGCTCAGCGCGGAGGCGCTGCTCCGCTTCCCCACCCGCGGCCGCGCGCTGAAAGCGCTGCAAAGCGGGCAGGTACAGTATTTGATGTCAGACTGCCACAGCATGAATTCGCGCAAGCCGAATCTTGCGCCGGCCCTGGCGGTCGTCGGCAAGCGGCTCGGGGACGCCGCCATGCGCCGTTGCGCCGCCCAGACGGACGAAATGCTCCGGGAATATGCCCTGTAAACGGTAAATACGGCAGGTTTTGCACCGTGTGCAAACAATATATTGTGCCAATTACATGAAATTACATTTTTCCCTTGATTTTTTGAAAACACCGTAGTATAATCCGTTGTTAAGATGGAAAGTAGTTTTTCTATCTTAAAAATAAGGTAAATGCCCTATGAAAAGGAAAACACGCATTAAGCAGCGCTGGGTCGTATTGATCGTCGTGCTTCTGGTCATTCTGGCCGTCCTGGCGGGGCTGTATTTGTGGCAGCAGGAAAACCTGAAGGCCGCCGCAAACGCGAGAAAGTATACGCAGCAGGAGCTGCGGGAACAGCTCGCGGACAGCCGCGGCAGCGTGGAAGAAACGCTGGAGCAGCACCCCGAGATCACGGTGCGCGACCTGAACGATGAGGAGCGCAAGGCGCTGCGCAGCGGGGAACTCACGCCGCAGGAGTTGATCGCGATCCTGACGCAGCCGAAGGACAGCGGCGCGAAGGCGCCGGAAGAAACGCCGGCTCCTGAAACCACACCCGTTCCTGAAACGCCCGCTTCCCAACCGGTCGACGCCCCCACTGTTCCGACGCCGACGCCAACGCCGACGGAAGCGCCCCATGAACCGACACCGCAGGAGATCTACGAAGCAAAGCTCTCCGAGCTGGTCGCGCAGGTCTACGTGATGCGCGAGCAGTACACAGCGCAGCTGGACGCCATGGTCGCGCAGGCAAAAGCCGAATATCACGCAATGCCCGAGAGCGAACGCACCAAATCGAAGCTGCTCTCCTGGGCGACCGGGTATATTGCCAAGGCGAACGATTTGGAGCGTCAGTGTGACGACCAGATGGAAGCGATCCTCGGCAGCATGAACGCCCTGATTACGGAATACGGCGGAGATTCATCTCTCGTTACGACCATGGCAAATTCCTACGCAAATGAAAAGCGCATTCAAAAATCAATATATATCCAAGAACTTGAAAAGAGAGGTATCATGTGATGAAAAAGAATCTTGCAATCATCCTCGCACTGGTCCTTGCTGTTTCTCTGCTCCTGCCCGCAGGCGCATTTGCAGCCGAGACCGACTCCTACAACGTTCTGTTCCGTCTGACCGGACCGAACGCCGGTCTCCCCCCTGTGAACAAGACAGTCAACAGCACCTACAAGCTTCAGTCTGGCTCGCTGAAGCTGAAGGAAGTCGCCGCGAATTACGCCGGTGATTCCGCCGCCGCGATCGAATCCACGTTCGCCGGCACCGGTCTGAGGGCAAAGCTCGAGGAGTTCGAGGCCAAAGCCACCAGCGGCATCGCTGCCGACTGGACCAACGCGATCGGCCAGGTCACCATTGCCGACGCCGGCGCGGCAGCCGTCTTTGCCGACGGCGACAGCCTGCTCTACGAGCTGGAGGCCTATTCTCCCATTGAGATCACGTACGGCGATTATGTCGTGACGATGACGGTCGAGAAGTATTCCGCTCCGTCCGGCGACACCGGTTCTTCCACCACGACCCCCGCTGCTGAGGAGACCACGAAGGGCGACGACGGCACCGAGGCGACCGAGAAGAAGGACGCTGAGGGCAATGTCACCGAGGTCGAGGTCAAGGTTCCCGATGATGTCACCGACACCACCGTTCCCGTGACCGCCGATGAGGACACCCCGATCACCATCGACATTCCCGACGGCAAGACCGTCACCGTTGAGATCCCTGTTGAGGACGTCAAGCCCACCACCGTCGTCAAGCTCGTCAAGGCCGACGGCACCGAGGAGATCCTGCCCGCCACCGCCATGACCGAGGACGGCCTGAAGCTCGTGCTCGATGACGACGTCACCATTAAGATCGAGGACGTCGAAGTCACCAACGACATCCCTGAGGACGCATGGTATAAGGACGCGATGGATTACGTCGAGGCCAGAGAGATCCTTGAGGACATCCCCGCTGCCGACGTCGCCCCGCTCGATGACTGCGACCGCGGTACCTTCACCACGATGCTCTACAACCTCTGCCGCCAGCCCGACGCTTCCACCGCCACCGGCGATTTCGAAGACGTCAAGAGCGCTGATTTCTACAGCGACGCTGTTGCATGGGCCAAGGAGAACAACATCGTCAAGGGCGTCAGCGAGACCGAGTTCGACGGCACCAGCCCCATCACCCGTGAGCAGATCGTCACGATCCTGTGGCGTTATGCCGGTAGCCCCGCTGCCACTGCTGTTGACACCGGCGCTTCCGACTGGGCTGCCGACGCCATGAGCTGGGCTGTCAGCATCGGCCTCATCAAGGGCAATGGCGACGACACCGGTTACCGTCCGCAGGATCAGGCCAGAGTTGCCGAGGCTGCCACCATCATCATGGACTTCGTCAACGGCGGCTATGCTGGCACCAGCAACTGATCACAGCTTGCTGTAGTACCATACGTAATTATGAGGCGCGGGCCATATGGCCTGCGCCTCTTCTTTCCTTCCTTCTTCCCTTTTACGCAAACAGGGCGCTGCGAGATGCAGCGCCCTGTTTGCCTTTCGGTTTCCTATCCTTGCTCACAGGTTGTCATACTGTCCGGACAACACGCGGTAGAAATTTGCCTTTGTCACGCCGATATAGGGCTGCACAAAGATGCTCACGAACGGGATAATGCTGAGCAGCGCCCAGCCGATAAAGCTCAGGTCCAGCACAAAAAGCTGTCCCTTATAGCCCTGCGTCATCGCCTTGCTCTCCCGGAGACATTGCATTGCGCCCTTCTCCGGATCGTCAAAGAAGATGAACATCGCCATGGAATAGCGGTAGGCGGCGACGATGCCGGGGATCACGAGCAGCAGCGACCACAGGAAGATAAAAAAGCCCATCACGATCTGCAGCCACAGGAAACGGAAAAACCAGCCAAACAGATCAAACAGCGTTCCGACGCCTGCCTCACGCCGCTGGCTGACGCGCAGGCAAACCATCGAAAAGCCGCCGGTCAGCATGCCGGTCATGATCGCGATCGCCAAATCCAGGACGCGGGAGGTAAGACTGCGGTTGCTCATGGCGTTCCATAGCCGGATCGCCTGCTCCTCATCATAGGCATAGCGCATGATCTCTTCCATCCGCAGTCCCGGAAACTGGAGCTTTGTCGACAGCGTTTCCAGCACATAGAGGATCAGGAGAAACACGAACGCGACCACATAGACGCTCGGCCTGTGGCTTCGCATCGCGTCGCGCGCATCGAGCTTCATAACGCCTCTATTAATTTTCATTGATTCCACGCAACACATGACCTCCTCAAATATGATGTTTGAACGAATCTGCGGCGTCCAGCTGCTCCGATGCCGCGCGCAGTGTGGTCTCGGTGACGGCGTCGCCGCCGTAGAGCCGCGCCAGCTCGCGGACGCGCCCTTCCCTATCCAGCGGCGTGACGCTGGTATAGGTGCGTCCGTCGTGCACGTCCTTGCGGATCGCGAAATGCTGATCCGCCATCGCCGCGATCTGCGGCAGATGCGTGATGCAGATCAGTTGTCTATGCCGCGCCAGCGCGCCCATTTTCTCCCCGACGCGTTGCGCCGCAATACCGGAAACGCCGGTGTCGATCTCGTCAAATACCAGAGTGTCCACCGCATCGTTGGCCGCAAACACGCTTTTCATTGCCAGCATGATCCGGCTCAGCTCGCCGCCGGACGCGATCTTTGCAATGCGCCCCGGCGCTTCCCCTGCGTTGGCGCTCATCAGGAAGCGGACCTCGTCGCAGCCGTCGGCATGGAAGCCCGGTGCGCCCTGTACGTCTGTCAGCTCCACACGGAATCGCACACCGGGCATGTTCAGCTCGCGCAGCTGCGTTTCTATGCGCTCGCTCAGTGTCTTTGCCGCCGCGGCGCGTGCTTTTGAAAGGGTTTTTGCCGTCTCCATCGCTTTCTTCTCCGCCGCGCGCAGATCCTTTTCCAGCGCGATGAGCAGATCGGAGGCAGATTCGATCTCCGCGAGCTGCCGCTGCCGCTGCTCCAGCGCGTCCGGCAGGCCGGCTTCGTCGACGCCGTACTTGCGCTCTAAACGGTGCAGCAGCGCCAGCCGCGTTTCTATCCGGTCGAATTCCTCATCGGAGAAGTCCAGCCCTTGCAGAAAATCGCTGATGCGCTCGGAGGCGTCGGTCAGCAGGAAGCAGGCGTCAGAGATGCCCTTTGCTGCGTCGCCCAGCTCCGGCGCAATCGCCGCGGCGGAGGCGGCAAAGTGCGCGGCGTCCGATGCAAGGCCGATGGCGTTTTCGTCCGCCTCATACAGCGCCTCATACGCCCCGCGCAGCGCCTCGGTGAGCTTCCCTGCGTTTTTCATCATCGCGCAGCGGCTTTCCAGCTCCGCCTCCTCGCCCGGGCGCGGCTTTGCCTGTGCAAGCTCCTCGATCTCCGCGGTCAAGCGCGAAGTGCGCCGCTCCTTCTCAAATTCGTCCATGCTCAGCCGCTCGATCTCCCGGCTTATGCCGAGCCAGCGCTCATAGGCGGCAGAGAATTGCCGCTTGCATTCAGATATATCCGCAAAGCGGTCGAGGTATTCCAAATGCCGCGTTTCGTCCAGCAGCTGACGTCCGTCGTTCTGTCCGTGGATGTCCAGCAGCCTTGCGCCCAATGTGCGCAGCTGCTGGACCGTCACCGGCACGCCGCAGACGCGGCAGGAGCTTTTGCCGTCCGCGCCGATGCGCCGCTGCACAATCAGCTCGCCATCGGCGTCGATCTCGTTTTCCTCCAGCCATGCGCCCACGTCCACATCGGTAAACACGGCGCTGACAAGCGCCCGGTCGGCGCCGCTGCGGACGATTTCGCGTCCGGTCCGACCGCCCAGCACCGCGTCGATCGCGTCGATCACGATGCTTTTTCCCGCGCCGGTCTCGCCGGTCAGGACATTAAAGCCCGGCCCGAAGGTGATATCTGCCCGTTCGATGACCGCGATATTCTCAATATGCAGATCGGTAATCATTCGGTTTTCCCTCGCGCCTCACAGCAGCTTCTCGATCTCGGTGCAGAAATGCTCGGCGGAAGCGTTGTCCTTCATCGCGACAAAGGCAGTATCGTCTCCCGCGATGGAGCCGACGAGATTGGGAATGCTCATGGTATCCAGCGTGCTGCAAGCGGCGTCCGCCAGTCCCGGAAGCGTTTTGATGACAATCAGATTCTGCGCAACAGCGTAGTCCACCACGCATTCCCGGAAGATCTTCTTCAGCCGGGTGTCGTGGTCAAACGCGCTGTCCTTGCCGCCGGCAACGTAACGGTAAGCGCCGTCCGGCATCAGCTCCTTTACCAAATGCAGATCGCGGATGTCCCGGCTGAGCGTGGCCTGCGTGCTTTTCACGCCTTCGCGGGCAAGCGCCTCCATCAGTTGGTTCTGTGTCTCGATATTCTCCCGCGCAATGATGGCGAGGATCTTTTCCTGTCTCGATGTCTTCATCTTGCTTCTCCCAGTTTCTCAAAAACAATGTCGTAAAAGGCCTTCTCTCCGACATGTGCGATCACGGTCTTGTATTCGGCCTTGCGGACGATCAGCGTATCGCCGTCATATACCTCAAAGCTGTCGCCGTCGGAGGAGATGAACGCCCGGCAGCGCAGGCCGGAAACCGTCACGGTCACGACGCGGTCCGGCGCCAGAACGAAGGAGCGCGCGATCAGCGCGTGGGCGCAGATCGGCGTCAGGATCAGATTCTCCGCCGTCGGCTCCACGATCGGTCCACCGGCAGACAGCGAGTAGGCCGTAGAGCCGGTCGGCGAGGAGATCACAATGCCGTCGCCGGAAAATTCGAGGATCTTTCTGCCGTCCCCGCGCGCCGTCATCCGGATCATCTGTACGATGCCGTGCAGGGACACATCGTTGATCGCGTAGTTGGTGTAGACCGTTTTTCCGGCGCGCTCCACGCGGATTTCCAGCATCATGCGCGGGCTCGGCTCATATTCGCCCCGTGCCGCGGAAACCAGCATGGGCAGGTCGCCGCGATCCAGCTCGGCCAGAAACCCAACAGTTCCCAAATTGACGCCGATGACCGGGATGCTGTGTCCCATCAGGCGGTGGATCGTGTGCATGATCGTGCCGTCGCCGCCGAGGGAGACGACCAGCGCCGCGCTGTCGATCACGTCCTCCAGCTCGCTGATCGGCAGATCCTCCGGCCAGTCGTCCGGTCGGCCGTCCAGCAGCTCCGGGCTGATGCATACTTCAAAGCCCGCCGCTTCCAGTATCTTCTTTGCTTCTCTGCTCGTCTCCAGACCGACGTCCTTCGTCGGGTTCGGGCAGAGAATCACCCGTCGTTTCATTGCGCAAACTCCTTATGCGACGCCTCAACCACAGCCGCGGCGTCAGATTCCGGGGCGTCATGCGCGCCCTTTTTCAGCCATGCAAGGTATTCGATGTTGCCCTCCGGTCCGCGGATCGGAGAATAATCCAGCCCCAGCAGGGTAAAACCCGCCGCCGGGAAAAACTCCAAAAACTGCTCCAAAACCGCAAGGTGGACCGCTTTATCCCGGACAACGCCCTTTTTTCCGACGTTTTCCCGTCCCGCCTCAAACTGCGGCTTGATGAGACAGATCACGTCGCCGTCCGGACGCAGCAGCTCCCGCACCGCCGGCAGCACGAGACGGATCGAGATGAACGACACGTCCATGACGGCCAGATCGAGCACGTCCGGGATCTGCTCCGGCGTGACATATCGAAGATTCGTCCGCTCCATATTCACAACGCGCTCGTCCGTGCGCAGCTTCCATGCAAGCTGTCCGTACCCGACGTCCACCGCATAGACCTTCTTCGCCCCGTTTTGCAGCAGCACGTCCGTGAATCCGCCCGTGGACGCTCCACAGTCGATGCACAGCATTCCCGCCGGGTTTACCGGAAAAACCTTCAGCGCTTTCTCAAGCTTTTTCCCTCCGCGGGAGACAAACGCCAGCTGCTCTCCCCGCACCTCGACCGGCTTTTCGGGGTCAACCGCTGTTCCGGGCTTGTCGACACGCTGTCCGTCGACAAAAACGTTGCCCTCCATGATGGTGATTTTCGCCCGCTCGCGCGATTGGGACAGGCCCTTGTCCACGAGCAGTTGATCCAAGCGCACTTTTTTCACCGGCACAGCTCCTCTCCCGCCGTAGCCAATCCCTGCGCGTCGAGCTTCAGCATGTGCAGCAGATCGGGCACGCTGCCGTGCGGCACGATGCCGCTGCCGAGATTCACAAGCCGGGCGTTCTTCAGTCCGACGCCGCGCTTTTCCAGCTCGGCAAGGATCCGTGTGCCGACGCAGCCCGCTGCGGCGGTGTCCTCCGCGACGAGCAGCCTGCCGGTTTTTGCCGCAGATGCGGCGATCAGGGAAAAGTCCGGCGCATCGAGCCGGTTGAGCTTTACAAGCTCAGCGTCGATGCCCGCCGCCGAAAGCGTTTCACAGGCCTTCAGCGCCTCGTTGATCAGGATGCCATAGCTCACGATCGTGCAATCCGTACCTGCGCGCAGAACCCAGGCGTCGGAAGCAGACGTGTCCTCTCGAAACGCGCCCTGCGCGCCGCGTGGATAGCGCAGCGCCGCGGGACCGTCTCCCGCCAAGGCAAGCGTCAGCATGGTCTTCATCTCGGCATAGCTCGACGGCGCCCAAAGCGCCATGCCGGGGACCTGGCAGAGATACCCGACATCGAAGGCACCCTGATGCGTTTCGCCATCTGCGCCGACGATGCCCGCGCGGTCTACCGCGAACACAACCGGCAGACCGTCCAGCGCAACGTCGTGCAGCAGTTGATCAAAGCCGCGCTGCAAAAAGCTGGAATACACCGCGACCACGGGGCGCAGCCCCTGTTTTGCCATGCCCGCCGCCATCGTGACGGCATGGCCTTCCGCGATGCCGACGTCGAAAAAGCGTTTCGGCCAGCGCAGCGCAAAGCTGCCGAGGCCGGTGCCGTCCATCATTGCGGCGGTGATGGCGCACACGCGCACGTCGCTTTCCGCGCACGCGCACAGCGCCGCGCCAAAGGAATGGGAAAAGTCTTCCTTCTGCCCCGCCTTCACGCCGGTTTCCGGATCAAAGGGACCGACGCCGTGATAAAGCGCGGGGTCCTTTTCCGCGGGCGGATACCCCTTCCCCTTCACGGTCAGGATATGTACGATTGCCGGGCAGCGCAGGTCCCTCGCGTAGCGGATCGTACGCGTCACGGTCCGGATGTCATGTCCGTCGATGGGGCCGAGATAGTAAAAGCCCATGTCCTCAAACATGTTGTCCGGCATCACCAGATCCTTCAGGCGCTCTTTGATGCGGTGCAGGAAGCGGTAGACATGCTCATAGCGGCCGATGCTGCGGTGGTACGCTGTTTTCAGCGCGATATAGCCGGGGCGGACGCGCAGATGCGAAAGCAGCCGGGCAAGCCCGCCCACATTCTCTCCGATGCTCATCGCATTGTCGTTGATCACGATTACGATGGGTTCTCCGCTCTCGCCGCAGTTTGTCAAGCCCTCGTAGGCCAGCCCGCCGGTCAGCGCACCGTCGCCGATCACGGCACAGACGTCATAGTCCTCGCCCTGCAGGGTACGCGCTCTGGCCATGCCCAGGGCGCAGGAGATGGAGGCGGAGGCGTGGCCGGAGATACACGCGTCGTCCGGCGCCTCGCAGGGCTTCGGGAAACCGGATATGCCGCCGAGCTGCCGCAGGGTGTCAAAGCGTTCCCTCCGCCCGGTCAGGATTTTATGCGCATAGCACTGATGCCCGACGTCAAACACGATCCGGTCCCTGCTGGTGTCGTAGACACGGTGCAGCGCCACAGTCAGCTCCACCGCGCCCAGGCTGGACGCGAGGTGCCCGCCGGTTTTTGAAACGTCCTTTATGATCTCTTCCCGCAAAAGCGCGCAAAGCAACGGAAGCTGCTCCTTCGGAACAGCCTTGACATCTGCGGAAGAGTGGATCCGATCAAGAATTTCCAATTCCGATACGTCCTCTTCTGTCTGTATTGATTCTGCGGAAAACATTATAGCAAAGCGCGCCCGCATTTACAATGGAAAAGCGGGCGCGTTTTTGCCAAAAATTATGCACTCTATTCGTGAATATTCATGTATTATCGTATAGCGTCACGGTTCTTCCGCATCAAACGGAAGCTCCGTCGGCGCACCGTCGGGGCCCTTTTTCAAGCGGACGACCTGCTGCTCTGCACTGTCCAGCATCTCGCTGCAGCGGCGGATCAGCGCGGTGCCCTCCTCGAACATCGCCATGGAATCCTTGAGCGTGACATCGCCCTTTTCAAGCCCCTTTACGATCTCATCCAGACGCTTCATGGCGTCTTCAAAGCTCATTTCCTTTTTCGCCATCTGAATTCTCCTCCCTTTCGTCAACAATGCAATCCAGGCGCCCGTCCCGCAGCGTCAGCGCGATGCGATCCCCCGGCGCGGCATCCTTCACGCCGCGCACCGTCTGCCCGTCGCTGCGGCTTGCGATCGCATAGCCGCGACCGAGGACCTTCAGGGGACTGAGCGCGTCCATCGACGCGGATACGCGGACGAAACCATGCCGCGCCGCGGCGACGCGCCGCTCCTGTACGGACAGCAGGCGGCTGCGCTGCATATCCACTTCCATTCGTTTTAGATCCAAATACCCCATCGGGCTTTGCATCACCCGGCGGGAGGCAAGATCCCGCAGCGCCGCGCGGCTTGTCTCCAAATGCTTGCGGAGCGCATGATCGCAGCGCAGGGACAGTCCCCCCAGCGCCGCGCGCAGCTCATCGCTGTCCGGCACCGCAAGCTCCGCGCCGTTGCTCGGCGTTGCGGCGCGCAGATCGGCCACATAGTCCGCGATCGTCACGTCCGGCTCGTGACCGACGGCAGAGATTACCGGGATCTCGCTTTGATAGATCGCGCGCGCAACGCGCTCGTCGTTAAACGCCCAGAGATCCTCGATGCTGCCGCCGCCGCGCCCCGTAATGATCAGATCCGCCACCTTCCACGCGTTGGCATAGCGCAGCGCCTCGACGATCTCGCCCGGCGCCTCAACGCCCTGTACGCGCACGGGCAATATGACGATCTTCGCCATCGGCCAGCGCTTACCGGTGACGCGGATGATGTCGCGCACGGCCGCGCCCGCCTCGCTTGTGATGACCGCAATCGTCTTTGGGAAGGCAGGCAGCGGCTTTTTATGGGCCGGATCAAACAGCCCGATCGCCTCCAGCTTCTTCTTCAGCTGTTCAAATGCGACATAGAGATCGCCCATCCCTTGTGGGTTCAGCGCGCTGACATAGAGCTGGTATGCACCGTCCCGCGGATAGACCGTCACCCGCCCCATGGCCGTAACGTCCATACCGTTCTCCGGCAGAAAGCGCAGCTTTTCCGCGCTGCTGCGGAACATGACGCAACGAATGGCGCTTTGCGCATCCTTGAGTGTGAAATAATGGTGGCCGGAGGGATAGACCTTGTAGTTGCTCAGCTCTCCCTGCACGCACACGCTCTGCAGCTCCGGCACACCGTCCAGCAGCCCCTTGATGATCTGGTTCAGATCGCTGACTGTATAAACATTCTTTTCCATCGCGCTTCCATTTTGCAAATCGGGCGCGCTCATTTCAGCGCGCCCGATCGTTCATTCTTCCTTGTTTTCCACTTCGCCCCGGATGAAGCTGCCGAGGATCCCGTTGATGAAGGCGACGACGTCCGCATCCTCGTACTTCTTCGCCAGCTCAACCGCCTCGTTGATCGCCGCGGCGTTTGGCACATCGGGCAGCCAAAGGATCTCGCTCATGGCGCAGCGCAAAATTGCGCCGGCCGTGCGGTCGATGCGGCCGACCGTCCAGCCGCGGGCATATTTCTCGATGTATGCGTCCAGCTCCGTCCGGTGGTCGGCAATCAGCCCGACCAGGGTGCGGATATAGGCAAGCTGCTGCTCGTCCGGCCGCTCTGCAAACAGCGGATTCTCCTCCGCCAGACTGGCATAATGCTCCTGCTCAAAAAAACGTTCCAGCGTCTCCTGTGCGCTCTCGCCGCTGGCGGCGGCGGAAAAGCCAAGGAGAATCGCGATCTCTCTTGCCGCAGTTCTGGTCATTTTCCGCTCCCTACTTTTCAAAGGAAATGCCGGCAACGCGGACGTTGACCTGCGGCTTCACGCCGGTGATGGAATCCACCGCCACGGCAACCGTGTCCTGTGCCTTTTTGCAGATCTCCGTGATGCTCATGCCGTAGCGCACCATAACGGTTACGTCGATGCTGACGGCGTTTTCGTCAAAGCTCACACGGACGCCCTTCGCCGCGGGCTTCTTCCCGATCAGCTCGCTGAGCTCGCCGCCGGCGGTGTTGGACAGCGCAGCAATGCCGTCCATCTCCGAAAGCGCGTTTCTTGTGATCGCTGCGATCACATCGTCGGAAATGTTGATGCTGCCCTTTTCATCCGTGATCGTGAAATAGGTTTCAGTCATAATGGGTCCCTCCGTTTCTTCGCCTTCATTGCTTAGAGAAAATATTATAGCACGGCGCGGGAAAAAAGGAAATAGGAAATTGCACGTTCAGACAATAATGTCGATGCCGGGGTGCCGGTTGACGATGTACACGTCGCGGTGGCTGCCGCCGTCCTCGCCATCCCGCGTCCACGCCACCTTTTCGCTGAACATGAAGCGCACCTCGCGGCTTTTCAAAAACATGACGTTGGGGCCGCTGAAATCCGTCGACAGCACGCTCGTCAGGATATCGCTGAGCGCCAGCAGATCCGCCGGCTTGCGCACGAGCAGCACCTCAAACATCCCGTCGTCCAGCTCCACGCGCCCGGCGTCGAGCTGTACCATCCCCGCGACGGAGGTGGAGTTTGTCACAGCGCCGAAGATGAAGTCGTCCTCCAGCACGCCGCCGTCATACTCCACAATGGCATGATAATCCGTGATCTTGGAAAGCGAGCGGATCCCCTCCAGCATGTAGGCCAGATGCCCGAGGGCTTGCTTTGTCTCCTGCGGCGTGCCGTAGCTGACCTCGGTGAACGCGCCGAACGCCGCGACATAGGTAAAGTAATTGTCAAAGCCGAACTGCCCGATATCATAATGCTTCGGGCTGCCGGTCAAAAGTCCTTTTGCCGCCTCGGCCGGCTTGAAGGAGAGCCCCAGCGTCCGGGCAACGTCGTTGGCGGTGCCGAGCGGGATGTAGCCGACCGGACGGCGCTGTGCCTCGTCTAAACGCATCATACCGGCCGCGACCTCGCTGAGCGTACCGTCGCCGCCGATGCAGGTCACCATGTCATATTCCTGCGCGTGCCGCGCCACGATGCCGGGCGCCTCGCCGGCGTATTTTGTAAAAACCACCGTCGGCAGCCACCCGCCGTCGCACAGCGTGTGCAATATTTCTGCCAGCACGGTCCTGAATTCACCTTTTCCGGCGTTTGGGTTGACAAGCAGCATCATTCGGTTTGCCATGGGATCGCCTCCCGATCACATCATCACAGGGGAAAGTATATCATCGGCGCTGAAAAAGAACAAGTGAATAATCTGTGAATCTTCCTTGAACAATTCCGCGCCGCCCTTGCGTTTCTCCGGCAATCGTGGTAATATGCACTGGTATTTCGAAAGCGCACACAGGAGACCATACTATGAAGAAAACGAACCTGATTTCCCTGCTTCTCTGCCTCACGCTGCTGGCGGCCTGTCTCAGCGGCTGCGGCAGCGCCCCGGCGGCGGTAAAGGAGACCGAGAACCCCGCGCCCGCCGAGACGCCCGCACCTGCCGAGACGCCCGCACCCACGCAGGCGCCGGCGGATACGCCCGAAGAGACGCCGGACCCCGAAACGCAGGCGCGCATCGCGCGCTACAAGGCGGCATATGAAAAATACGCGCCGGACACGGTCGTCATGCGCGTCAACGACCAGCCGATCACCTGGTCGCAGTATTACAGCTGGATCTATGACATCTGCAGCCAGATCGAGCCGGCCTACGACATCACCGACTGGAACGCGCCGCGCGAGGAGATCGCCTCCTACGTGCCCGACGGCACCTTCGGCTCCTACGTCCGCAAGACCGCGCTCGGCTACATCGTTCAGATCGCCGTCATCGAGCAAAAGGCGAAAGAGCTCGGCATCGAGCTGAGCGAGGAGCAGCGCGCACAGTTGCAGGCCACGATGGACGGCTATGCCGAGCGATTCGGCGGACAGGAAGCGTTTGAAAAGCTGCTGACCGACAACTACGTCACACCGGAGTATTTCCGTGCGCAGAACGAAGCCACCTATCTCATCAACAACATTTTTGAGAATATGTACGGCGTAGACGGTTCTGATCTCCCGGACGCCGACGCCGTCGCGTATGTGAAGGACTGCGGCTACCTCTACGCCAAGCACATCCTCTTCCGCACCGTCGACGATAACCGCTCCCCCCTGCCCGACGATGAGATCGCGCAGAAGAAGGCGGAGGCGGAGCAGGTGCTCGCTGAGCTTCTCAGCTGCCCGCCGGAGGATCTGCCCGAGCGCTTTGATTCGCTCATGCAGCAGTACAGCGAGGACACCGGCCTTCTCAAGAACCCGGACGGTTACTATTTCGTCGCCGGCCAGATGGTGCCCGAGTTTGAGGAGGCCGTGCGTGGGCTGGAGGAAAACGGCCTGTCCGGCATCGTGGAGACCGATTACGGGTATCACATCATCTTCACCCCGCCGATGCAGGGCGACCATATCATGGGATATGACAGCAATCTGCAGCCCTATACGCCGAAGGCCTTTACCAGCAGCGCACTGTTCAAAAACATCACGAATGAGTGGTACACCTCTGCCGAATACAACGTCCAGTATGTCGGCGACTTCATGGACCTTGATCTCAACGAGCTGTTCGGTCTATGACCGCTTGCAACAGCGATCGCCCCGCCGTCGGCGGGGCGATCGTTTTATACCTTTATATTCCGAACAGCCGCCTTCCATTCTCGGCTGCGGCGCGGGCGATCTCCTGTTCGCTCACGCCCTTGATCTGCGCAAGCTTCGCGGCGATCAGCGGGAGATTGCGGCTGTCGTTGCGCTCCCCTCTCTTGGGCACCGGCGAAAGATAGGGGCTGTCGGTTTCAAGCAGGAGGCGATCCATCGGGCACATTGCCACGACCTCCGGCGTTTTTTTCGCGTTTTTATAGGTCAGCGGTCCGTCAAAGCCGAGATACCACCCCCGGCGCAAAAGCGTCTCCGCCATCTCCGGCGAGCCGGAGAAGCAATGGAACACGCCGCGCAGCGCCGGAAATTCCAAAACGGCCGCTATGCAGTCGGCATGCGCGTCCCGGTCGTGGATGATAACCGGGAGGTCCAGCTCAACCGCCATCGCCAGCTGCCGCCGCAGCACCGCGCGCTGAAACTGGCGCGGCGGGTTCTCCGCCCAGTAGTAGTCGAGTCCGATCTCCCCGATCGCCACGACCTTTTCCTGCGCGCACAGTGCCCGGATCGCATCGAAGTCGGCGTCCGTGCAGCCGCCGCAGTTCTCCGGGTGCAGTCCGACCGCCGCATAGACATGCGGCCACTGCTTCGCAAGCTGCGCCGCCGTTTCCGAGGACGCGACATCGCAGCCGGGGTTCAGCACAAGGCCGATCCCGGCGTCCGGCAGCGACGCAAGCACCGCGTCGCGATCCGATGCAAAGGCGTCATCATCGTAATGTGCGTGGGTATCAAAGTACATGATTTTCTCCATTCAATCCGTTTTGTGGGGTTTATTCTGCAATACGCCGCCGTATTTCTCTATATTGTGGGGATTCTTATGTTTCCTTTACTTTTTCTTCCGTGCATACTATAATGATTAAAGTTGCAATTAGAAAGGAGGGCTTACCGATGAAAAACCAGGGAAAAAAGCAGCTGCAAAGGCCGCTGACGGAACGGATCACCGATGTTTACATTATCACGATGCTGTTTCTTTTTCCACTCTTTTTCGGTTTTTCCGGGTATTCGCAGATCACGCTCTCCAAATTTGTGTTTCTTCTGGCTGCCACCGGCGCATGGCTCATCGCGCTTCTGACCGCGGCGCTGCTGCGGCGGGCCGACGCGCCTGCGCGCTGCGCACCGCAGCTCGCGGCGCTGGCGCTTGCCGCCGCCGCCGTCGTCTCATGGCTTTGCTGCGGCGATCTAAAAACGTCCTTCCTCGGCGCCGGGCGCTTCGACGGGCTGCTCAGCACCTTGGTCTATGTGGTCATTTTCCTCGGCGTCTCCGCTTATTCCCGCCTCCGGGCGTTCCATCTGCGTGTGTTCTCCGCTTCTCTCTGTCTCGTGCTGCTTCAGCTTTGCGGCTTCAACCCGCTGTGGCTTTTTCCGGGTGATTACAGCTATTATGACGCGGGGGTCCGATACTCCGGCGTATTCCTCGGCACCGTCGGCAATACAAACATTCTGGACGCGATCCTCTGCCTTGCGCTGCCGTGCTGCTTCGCCCTTTACGTCTGCGACATAGACCGCTTCCCGCTCGTCCCGGCGGTGCTTTCCGTCCCCGTGCTGTGCAAGGCCGGGGGCGACGGGCTGAAGGTCGCCATGCTGTTTATCGCATTGGTGCTGTCGCCGGCGCTGCTCACCGACGTCGGCCGCATCCGCCGGGCGCTGCGGGGACTTGCGTGGCTGCTGCTCGCCGCCGCGCTCGGAACGCTCTGGCAGCCGGGACCTGGCACGCCGCTGCACTTTGCCGCCGCCCCGCTTCCCTTCCTGCTTTTGGCCGCCGCCGGACTGCTCGCGGCGCTTTCCCTGTGCCCGCTGCCGAAGCGCTTTGCGCCGAAGCCGAAAACGCTGCGCCGCTTCTTCTCGATCCTCTCCGCTGCCGCGCTGCTGGCCGGGCTTGCCGCCTTGCTGTTCTTCCCCTGGAAGGACGGAACGATCTATGAGATCTCGCAGACGCTGCGCGGACACGCGCAGGACAGCTTCGGCTCCAGCCGCATCCGCATCTGGCGGGGCTGTCTGGCGCTGGTCCCCGACCATCCGCTGCTCGGCTGCGGCCCCGGCATGCTGCCCGCGTATCTGGATGTGCCCTTCTCCCGCTTCGTCCCCGAGACCGGGAAAACGCTGCGCACCTTTGCGGACAACGCCCACAACATCTATCTGGCCGCGCTGGTCAACACAGGGATTCTCGGCCTTCTCGCACACCTCGCAACGCTCGTGTGCGCGGCAATCCTGGCGATCCGGCGGCGGCGCGATCCGCTGCGTCTTTCGCTTGCGCTCGGCCTTGCCTGCGCCTCGGCCCACGCCTTTTTCGGACTTGGGCTGTGCATCTCCGAGCCGCTATACTGGCTTGCGCTGGGGCTGCTCTGCTCCAAAGAATGAAACGTCCGCGGACTGCTTCGGTCCGCGGACGATTTCTTTGGATTCAGACGAGCAGCTTGCGTGTTTTCCACTTCCCGGAGAAATAATAGAACACGCCGATGATGCCGATGACCAGCCCCGCCAGCGAGCTGCCGAGCCAGAAACCCTGCACGCCCATATCAAGCGCAATGCCGAAGAGCAAGCTCAGGCCGATGCGGGCGATGATGCCGTCAATAAAGCCGGCGATAAAGCTCAGGCGCGAGTTGCCGATGCCGTTGATGAAGGCCATCGCCGTCGCGCGTGTGGCAAAGCCGAGCATGTTGAGCGAACAGATCAAAACGTAGGGGTGTGACAGCGCCAGCACCGCCGGGTCCCGGTCAAACAGGCCGAAGACCTCCTCCGGAAACAGCGCAAATATCAGCGCCAGAAGCGCGCAAAAGCCCAGATTGATGATCAGGATGCAGCCGATGGTCTTTGCGACACGGTCCAGCTTGCGCGCGGCAAAATTCTGCGCAATGATGCTGTTGCCCGCGGTCATCATCGCGGTGGTGCAGATGGTCGCCACCAGCGTCATCTTGTTGCCGACGGCGGTGGCGGCGGAGGCCACGACGCCGTAAGAGTTGATGTAGCGCGCGATCACGAGCATGGAGATGCTGACCGCGACGTTCTGTATGCTCAGCGGCGCGCCGAGCTTTACAATGGGCGCCAGCTCCTTTTTATCCGGGCGAAAGCTGTGCAGGCGGAAGTCAAAGCCCATGCGGTCGCGGTTGCGGTAAAGGAAGACCATCGCGATCACGAAGGAGACGGTCTGGCTGATGACCGTCGCCAGCGCGGCGCCGAAGCAGGCCATGTGCAGCGGGCCGACAAAGATGAGGTCGAGGATGATGTTCAGCACGGCGGCGATCGCCACAAAGACGAAGGGGTGCTTGCTGTCCCCCATGCCGCGGAGGATGGCGCTGACGATGTTGTAGCCAAAGACCGGGATCATACCGATGTAATACACGAAGCAATAATCGTGCGCATACCCCGCCGCCTCAGGCGGCACCTGGATCGCGGAGATCATCCAGTCGCACGCCAAAAGCGACACCACGGTGAACAGCGCGCCCAGCGCAAGGTTAAAGGTCATCATCGTGCCGACGGCGGCGCTGACACGCTCACGCTCGCGCGCGCCGATGTGCTGGGAAATGACGATCTGTCCCGCGCTGCAAAAGCCCATTGCGATGAAAAGGAACATCATCGCAAGCTCGCCGCCCGCGGAGGCCGCGGCAAGCCCGGCGCTGCCGACGAACTGACCGACGATCACCATGTCCGCCATGTTGTATGCCTGCTGCAGCAGATTTGCCAAAACAAACGGAAAGGCAAAGCTCAGCAGTTGCTTCATGGGATTGCCCTGTGTCAAATCCCGGATGAGTGTTTTTTCGTTCAAGCCAAAAAAGCTCCCTTCGCGAATAATCCATTATTGAATTGATTATACCTTCTTTTCTTGCACAATGCAAGCGTTGAACGCTTGCTTTTTTTGCGCCGTCACAGTACAATCAGTGCAGGAAAAGGAGGTATCCACATGAAAGCTTTACTGATCAACGGTAGCCCCCACGAGCACGGCTGCACGTATACCGCGCTGCGCGAGGTCGAAAAGGCGCTGAATGCATCCGGCGTCGAGACGGAGATCCTCTGGCTCGGCAACGGGCCGGTGCGCGACTGCGTCGCCTGCGGCGCCTGCCGCAAGACCGGAAAATGCGCCTTTGACGACGATGTCTGCAACGAGATCATCTCGAAGGCCGCGCAGTGCAGCGGCTTCGTCTTCGGTACGCCGGTCTACTACGCCCACCCCTCCGGCCGGGTGCTCTCGATCCTGGACCGCGTCTTTTTCGCCGGCGGGCGTAATTTTGTCCGCAAGCCGGGCGCCATGATCTGCTCCGCCCGTCGCGGCGGCACCACCGCGACGTTTGACGCCATGAACAAGTATTTCACCATCAGCCAGATGCCCGTGGTGGGCTCCACGTATTGGAACGCGGTGCACGGCAGCAAGCCGGAGGATGTCGCGCAGGACGCGGAGGGCTTACAGACCATGCGCAATCTTGGGCGCAACATGGCGTGGCTGATGCAGTGCATCGAGCGCAGCGGCGTCCCCGCGCCGGAGAACGAGCACGGCAACTGGACCAACTTCATCCGCTGAAACACATTGAAAATACGTTAGTTTTTTCACTTGTTTCCAAGCTATTGACGATTGGCGCGGTTGATGGTAAAGTGGTTTGGCAATCCAAAGAAAGAGGATCCTTAAATGAGCAATCCCTACAAGACCAGAGTCGGCGGCGCGACCGTCACCGTCTTTGTTCCCTATGACTGCAACAATCACTGCCCGTTCTGCATCAACAAGCAGGAATACGAGCATCCGGAGGGCTTTTCTCTGGAGAAGATCTGCGAGAGCATCCGCGTGATGGACGCCATCACGCCGCGCTGTGATTTTGTCTTCACGGGCGGCGAGCCGCTGGCAAACCTTGATTCCCTTCAGGTCATGCTGGACTGCGTGCCCACGACGCACCGCGTCTTCATCAACACGACGCTGCCGGTCATGCGGGACTACACCGAGGATGAGGTCGTCGCGTTCCTCAACCGCAACAAGGAAAAGCTCACCTGCATCAACGTCTCCCGCCATCTCTACCCCTTTGTGGAGGAGAGCAACGACGGCATCTTTGACCGCCTCGAAATGCGCTCG
>CAMJPK010000006.1 GCA_946407675.1 uncultured Clostridia bacterium | reverse complement strand
GCCTGATCATTGCGATCGCGGTCGTCGTCGTACTGGCGATCGCCGCGGCGGTGATCTTCTTGCCCAAGCTTTCTGCAAAAACAGGCGGCGGCAAGAATGACAAGGCTTATGACCTCGGCAAATACATCACTGTCGAATACGACGGATATGACGGTTACGCGGTCGGCGAACTAGAATTTGACCGCGACCGGCTGATGCGCGACATCTGCGAGGAACGCAAGATCGACCCCGCGTTTTTAACCGACGGCAGCGAACCGCCGAAGGCAGTGGCGGATATCTACAACTCCCTTCCGTATGCCGAGCCGTATGTCAGAATCGATGAAGACTCTTTTTCGAGCAGGTATTACGGGACGAATGATCGCGGGGCGAAAAACGGAGACACCTTCGACGTTGTGATCCTGTATGATGAGAAAGCCGAAAGCGGTCTTCTGCGGTTTGAGGACGCGCATGTGACCGTAAGCGGCCTGCCGTCGATCCCGCAGTATGATCCGTTTATTGGACTTGAACTGCTGATTGATGGCGTCAACGGCAGCAATTTTGTAGAGTGCGATTATCACGGGGATGCGCCGAATCTGACCTATATCGACTTCAATGTAGAACCGTATGCCAACGTGAAAAACGGGGATACCGTGACGGTCCGGCTGTATTATGATCCGGATACCTGTGTCGATCTTTACGGTTTTTACCCGACGAAGACGGAAGTGGAATACACGGTCGAGGGGCTTTCCACGTATGTGACGAGCTTCGACGAAATCTCCAAGGTTGCGCTCGAGCAGCTCAAGCAGACGACCAAGGAGAACATGCAGGAAGAGCTTACAAAGCTGAACGGAAAGGTATCTTATACGGAGCCGAATTGCATCGGATACGTGTTCAGTCAGGAGCAGTCCCCCGATAAGGCGGCGGACAACACGCTATATCTGGTGTTCCGCTCCGAGATCGATTCGGTGAATGCGTATACCGCGCCGCGCGCGTTCTTCTACGCGGAAGCTTATGAGCGTATCCTGAATACAGACGACATTTCGGAGCATCTGCATCGGAGATACGGAACCAACAGTCTCAGTTATATTGCGGGCACGTTCGTCGATGGGATCGATGATCCGTGGGAGTTTGTGTCCGATCTCAAGCAGGATGCCGCGGATAATCATCAGACGCTCTCCTATGGCGGTGAGATGTCCTATTACAGCGAGGGCGACGGAACGATCCGGCATCTGTCCGACATCGACATCGGCGGTTTGGTGAGCATCAGAAGCTATGCGGCGGACTCCATCACAACGCTTATGAAAGAAAATGAGGGAAAGACCGTCACGGAAACGCCGGAGTGCCTCGGCGAGTATCTGATTCTTCCGACCAATACCGACAAGCCGGATATGGTGATCCTGCTCGTCATGTTTTCCGTCCGGTATACGGACGCAAACGGCGCCAGCCAGACGGTTTGCGTACCCTTTCAGTTTGACGGCGTCCGCAACCTCAGCAATGCTCTGTTGATCGACAACATTTCCGGCCCGATGAAGAATCAGAACGGTTCTTACGGCTATCCGACCATCAGCATCATTCATCCTGCGTTGCTGCAATCCGGGCAAACGCTTGGCGAGATCGAATACTCCGATTCCATCAAAGCGCTCGTCGGGGAATGACCGGAGCGGAAACAAAATCAAAGCGCCTGACCGATCCGGTCAGGCGCTTTGCTATGAATCACCTTATTCCAAATGCAGCGCGCCGTTGGGACAGACCTGCACACAGGCCATGCAGCCGTCGCAGCGCCGGCTTTTTCCCGCGGCGTCAAACACCGGGCTGTCATAGGGACATGCGTGCAGGCAGGCGCGGCAGCCGACGCACCTGTCGCGGTCCACATGCGTCCAGCCCTTTGCATCGCGCGTGATCGCGCCGACCGGACAGGCGTCGATGCACGGCGCGTCGGCGCAGTGGCGGCAGCTCTCGGTGAGATACTGCGTGAGGCCGCGCGGCAGGTCGAAGGGTTTGTATTTACGGTAGGAAACGGCATTCGGGTCGTCGCCGGTGAAGTGATGGTCCATACAGGTCACGACGCAGGCGAGACAGCCGACGCATTTGTCATTGTCGGAAACGATGCGGCTCATTTGCTGTCCACCTCCTGCGGGGCGTTTGCTTTTTCCACAGCGCAGATCGTACTGCGGAAGCCGGGGAAGCCGGAGATCGGATCGAGCCAGTCGCTGCCGATCAGCCGGTTGATGTTGCCGCCCGGATCGTCGTGATAGATGTGCACGACGCCGGGCTTGACGCCGATGTCGGCGAACACCGTGAAGCGCATCGTGCCGAGCGGTGTGGAGACGTCGGCCGCGTCTCCGGCGGCAAGGCCGAGACGCGCGGCGTCGTCCGGGTGCAGGAACACCATCGGGTGCGCCTCCAGTCCGGAAAGCCACGGGACGCGATAGGTGCAGGAATGGAACAGCTGCGGCCTGCGCCCGCCGCTGACGAGCAGGAAGGGATAGCGCGCCCGATCCCCTGCAAGCGCGCGCCAGTCACGGAATTCCGGCAGCGCGGCGTAGCCCTCCCGGTCATAGCGGGAGAGAAGGCCGGAGACGAACTCCACCTTGCCGCTCGGCGTTTTCAGGCCGCGCTCGTAGCTGTAGGGCTTTCCGGCCTTCGTTACGCGCGCGGGAAGACCTTCCGGCGCCGCCTTCAACTCGGCGAGCGAAACGCCGGCCGTTGCGAGAATGTAATCGAGATAGGCGTCAAAGTCTGTAAGGTCCAGAATTTCGCTGTGCAGATCCATCGCGTGCGCGAGCCGGAGCATGATCTCCACATCCGGCAGCTTGTCGCCCGGCGTGAGCGGCGAGGGAAGATAGAAAAGGTGGTTGTCCGGGGTCAGCACGACCTGATCGCGCTCGATGGCCGTGCAGGCGGGCAGAACGTAATCCGCCCGCTCGCACGCCTCGTTCCAGAACAGATCGGTCACGACGAAAAACTCTACCTTTTCCAGCGCCTCCAGCATCCGCTGCGGCTGCGGCCACATCTGCGGATTGAGGCCGAAGGAGATGAGGTTCCGGACCGGATAGGGCTGCTGCGTGAGAATCACGTCCGCAAGGCGGATGCACTGCGCCTCGTTCACCAGCGCCTGCCAGACCGGATAGGCGCCGCCGGAGATGTCCGCGTCGATGTCCGGGCGCTGCGCCAGCTTTTGATGGTTGTCATTCAGCGCCGCCTTTTCCGTCGGGGCGCTGCAGTTGCCGCCGGGGCGGTCAAAGCTGCCGGTCAGGGCGGAGAGCATGATGACCGCCCGCTCGTTCTGTACGCCGTTGACGCAGTGGACAATGGAGCAGCTGGAGATCAGGATCGAGAGACCGCCGCCGGCGATTTCGCGCGCAAAGCGGACGATGATTTCCTCGGAAACGCCGCAAATCGCCGCGGTCCGCTCCGGCGGAAACTGCGCGGCATAGGCGCGAAACGCATCAAAGCCGACGCAGTAGTTCTCGATAAATTCCCGGTCGTAGAGGTTTTCCTGAATGAGCACGTTTGCGACGGCCAGCGCCAGCGCGCCGTCCGTGCCCGGGTAGATTTGCAGGTGCAGATCCGCAGCGGCGGCGGTGGGCGTCACGCGCGGGTCGACGACGATGACCTTTCCGCCGCGCTTTTGGACGGATCGGAGCTGCGCCAGCGAGCCGTCGCGGGAATAGGCCGGGTTGTTCGACCAGATGAGAAGGTTGCGGCAGTGGGCAATATCAGGCCGCAGGTTGCAGCCGTAGACAAGATCCCACGCCATGCCGTGCGCGCGGTTGCAGCAGCTGGATTCCGAGCCGTAGTTCGGACTGCCGTAAGCCGCCGCAAGGTCGCCGAGCGCCCGGCGGAACCATTTCGGGTGGCCCGCAAAGAAAACGCAGGACTTTGCGCCGCTCTCCTCGCGCGCGCGCAAAAGGCGCTGCGCGATTGCGCTGATCGCCTCATCCCAGCGCACGGGGACATAGCTGCTTCGGCTGCCCTTCGGGCCGACGCGCTTGAGCGGCTGCGTCAACCGGTCGGGGTGGTGTACGTACTGCTTCAGCGCTGCGCCCTTGACACACAGCGCCCCCTTGACGTGCGGGTGGTTTTGCGCCTTCATCACGGAAACGATGCGGTCATTTTCCACGGTCGCGTCGATCAGGCAGCCCTGGCTGCAAAGGCCGCAGACTGCCAGCTTGGTTTCTGCCATAGCGTTCGCTCCTGTTTTCATATTCTAATACAATGATTCTACCGCGCATTGTCCGATTTGTCCAGCATACGAGGGGAAAAGCCGTTGATTCCGGGGCGGGAACGTGCTACTATGCCAGTAGGATTCCGAATCTGTCCGAAGGAAGGGCTGGAAATGGATCGAACCTACAAAAGCTGGCTGGATGGCGGCTTTGTGAGCGAACAGAAGGAGTATACCGAACCGACGCCGCTGCTGGCCGCGGACGGGACGCTGCGCGCCGCCGGCTGGGCGCGGAAAAACGTCTTTGATTACGACCGCACGAAAGTGCGCCATGCGCTGCGCCGCAAGGAATGGGACTTCTACCAGATCTCCGACGGAAGCTATATGGCGCAGATCAGCTTTGCCAACATCTCGCTGGGGGGCTATGCCTCGGCGGTGCTTGTGGACCTGCATCAGGGCAAAACGCTGTGCTCGACGATGGCGCCGTTCCTCGGCGGAAAGGACAAATATGTGCTGCCGCCGAAGGGCGATGTGCCGAACCGCGTACACATGGCGGTGGGGAAGTCCGTCTTTGAGGCCGTGACGGAGACCGAGAAGCGCACGGTGCGCTTTGCGCTGGGCGATGTGGCGTGCGATTTCACGATGGACATCGCGCCGGGTCTGGAGAACATCACGACCGTCCTGCCGTTCAAGGGGTATCCGGACCGCTATTTCATGACGACGAAGCAGAACTGCCTGCCGTGTGAGGGGACGTTTCGCTTCGGCGGGGAAACGGTGCGCTTTTCCAAGGATACCGCGTTTTGCGTGCTGGACTGGGGCCGCGTATGCACGCCGTATTCGTTGGTGTGGTACTGGGGCAACGGCTCGACGTATCTGACCGACGCGCAGGGGAAGCGGCATCTGTTCGGCTTTGAGATCACCTGGGGCATCGGAGATGAATCGGCGGCGACGGAGACCTGCATCTTCTATGACGGAAAGGCGCATAAATTCGGACCGATCGACGTAAAAACCTTCCCGAAGCCGGACAAATACATGGAACCATGGGTGTTCGTATCGCAGGACGATCGCTTCCGGCTGACGATGCAGCCGTTTTACGACCACCACTCCGATCTGAACATCGGCGTCATGCGCATGCACTCCCATCAGGTGCATGGACTGTGGAGCGGCAGCGTGACGCTGGACGACGGAACGCAGCTTGAAATCAAGGACATGTACGCGTTCTGCGAGTATGTGGAAAACCGTTGGTAAGAAGGAGAGAATCAGATGAGTGTTTCCATTATGGCGGAGCCCTTCGGCGTCACGGCTAAGGGCGAAGCGGTCACGCGCTATACGCTGCGCAACAGCGCGGGAATACAGGTCGCGATTTTGAACTATGGCTGCACGGTGCAGCAGATCCTCGTGCCGGATGCGGCAGGCAAACGGATCGACGTTGCACTCGGCTACGATGACATCAGCGGCTACGAGCGCGGTACCTGCTTCTTCGGCGCGTTCATCGGGCGCTATGCCAACCGGATCAAGGGCGCGCGCTTCTGGCTGAACGACAGGGAATATACGCTGGAAAAGAACGACGGAGAGAACCATCTGCACGGCGTGTACTGCCGGCAGGTGTATGACGCGCAGACGGAAGGGGACACGCTGGTATTCTCCCGCGTCAGTCCGGACGGCGAGGAGGGCTATCCCGGAACGCTGACGTATGAGGTGCGCTACCGCCTCACGGACGACAATGCGCTGGAGATGGAGTACCGCGCGCAGACCGATGCGGACACGGTCGTAAACTTCACGAACCATACGTATTTCAATCTCAACGGCGCCGGGGACGTGCTCGGACACCGGCTGACGATCTGGGCAGACCGCTTTATGGAGGGGGACGCGCAGACGCTGCCCACCGGACGGATTTCGCGTGTGATCGGCACGCCGATGGATTTCCGCGCGGGAAAGCGCATCGGCGAGGAGATCGCGTCGGACTGGGAGCAGCTGCAGCTCGCCCACGGTTACGACCATAACTTCATTCTGAACGGACAGGCGGGCACGCTGCGGAAGATGGCGGCGGCGACGGGCGATGGGAGCGGCATCCGGATGGAGGCCTACACGACCCAGCCGGCCATGCAGCTTTACACCGGCAACTTCGTGGACCGCGACGCGGCGCCGTGCGGAAAGGGCGGCGTCCGCTATCCGCGCTACGGCGGCTTCTGCCTGGAATCCCAGCACTACCCCTGCAGTCCGAACTTCCCGGACTTTCCGAGCACGCTGCTGCGTCCGGGCGAGCAGTACTGCGAGAAAACGGTCTATCGCTTTTTCAGCGAATAAACTGGACTATGCGCCGCGGATGTGATACACTGTAAAATCAGAAAGAATAACATATACCGAGTGTTCCGAACAAAAAGGAGGAGGTCATACCATGCTGCATTCATTTACGCGCAATTTCAATGATCTGTCGACCGAGGCGGGCTTCCAGTTTGAATTTTACTGCGACTGCTGCGGGAACGGATTCAAAAGCAGCTTTATCCAGTCCAGCACCTACGGTCAGCGGCAGCGCTCCGAACGGACCGGCCGCATCGCCTCGACGCTCGGCAGCTTGCTCGGCGGCAGAGCGAGCGATCTCGGCTGGGCGCTTGAGCGCGGCAGCGACATCGTGAGCAACCGCTTCAGCGAGCAGTCTCCGGAATGGCGCAAAGAACAGGAGAAGGCCTTCGACGAGGCGCAGGCGGAGGTACGCCCGCAGTTCAGAAAGTGCCCGTCCTGCAACAAGTGGGTCTGCGCGGACTGCTGGAACGAGGATGAGGGCCTGTGCACCGACTGTGCCCCGCGCGAGGCAAGCTATGTGGCGCAGGCGCGCAATCAGGCGATGCGCCGCAACATTGACGAGGCCGCCGAGACCGCTACGGTGTGGCAGGGCAAGATCGAAACGCGGACCACGGTATGCCCGAAGTGCGGCAAGCCCGCCGGAAACGGGAAGTTCTGCAACTACTGCGGCGCGCCGCTGGGTACACAGCGCTGCCCGAACTGCGGCGCGGAGGTCGCGCTCGGCCTGAAGTTCTGCGGCGAGTGCGGTTCGCCCATGCAAAAGAGCGGGAAATGCCCCTCCTGCGGCTTTGAAAACGAGCCGGGCATGAAGTTCTGCGGCAACTGCGGCAGCAAGCTGTAATGAAATACAACGCACATGCGCTCGGAAAGGACGCCGAGCTTTCCGTGGAGCGGGAAGGGCTTCGCATCGGGCAGAGATTCCTTGATTACGCGGACGTAGACGCCATGTGCCCGATCAATCATCGCGTCCTGATCGACACCGTCGCGGGGGAGCAGATCGAGATCTCCATGCTCGGCTTTTCCTTTGACGGCTTTTGGGAGGAGCTGCTGGACTGCTACGGAAAGCGCGCGCTGGAATCGCTGTTTGTCGACGAAGAGCAGCTCATGCTCTGCGAGGGAGAATATGCGATCCCCGGTGAGAGCGGCCGGGGGAGGATCGCGCTGTATCCGGACGCGGTCTGCGTCCTTCCGCAGACACGCAGGGCTGTGCGCATACCGCTGTGCTTTACAAGCGACATCCGCCTCGACGGATACCGGCTGGACTTCACCATGCGCGCGGGCGAAACGTATACCGTGGCGAAAATGGGCTACGATACAAAGCCGTTTGCCGAGCGAGCGATGCAGCGGGCGGACCAGGTGAAAAAGGAGCGCGCCGCGGCGGCGCAAAAGCTGCCCGTGAACGCGCCGTTTACGGAAAAGGGCCTGTTCCGCACCGAGCGGCCCGACCAGTACTGGAACGCCGCCTTCGCGCCCGGCGTCTGCGCCGTGGAGCTCTACGCGGGGGAGGACGCGGCGACGTATCTGTACCGCTTCCGCGAGAAACGGGAGACCTTTGCGCTGCAGCTGGAAATTGCCATGGAGGCTATGGGCGTTCACAGAGAGGTCATCTACCTCACGGACGCGCAGCTCGCGGAAAAGCCGCTGTATCGAATGAGCGTCGACCGGACGCCGGCGGTGCGCTTTCTCCGCGCGCGCTCGGACGGGCGGCTCATTCACAGCGCCGGACACGCCCGGCGGCTGATGGAATACCTGAAAAACGCCTGATTTGCGCGCTGCGCGCAGCAACTGATAGCAAGGCCGGAAACAAGAAGCACCGCATCCCGTTTTGTTCGGGATGCGGTGCTTTCGTTCTGTATGGGGCGATTACTTGCGTTCTTCGCCGAAGGTTTTCTTGGCCTCGTCCCAGCCGGCCTTCAGGCTCTTGATGCCGGCCTGTGCGATGTCCTTGAGCTCCGCGCCCTTGTCGGCGGCGACGGTGGACAGACGATCCGCGGCGTCCTTCAGGGCGACCTTCGCGGCAGCGACCTTCGCCTCGACCTCGGCCTGGATCTCGTCCTTCTTCGTGCGCTCGGCCTTCTCCTTGATCGCGGCCTGCGCAGCGGCGAGGCGGGCGATGGGCACGCGGAAGGGAGAGCAGGAGACGTAATCCAGACCGGCCTTGTGGAAGAATTCCACGCTGCTGGGATCGCCGCCGTGCTCGCCGCAGACGCCGAGGTGGATGTCCGGGCGGGTCTGACGGCCGAGGGTGGCCGCCATCTTGACCAGCTTGCCGACGCCGATCTGGTCGACCTTGGCAAAGGGATCGTTTTCGTAGATCTTGTTGTCGTAGTAGGCGCCGAGGAACTTGCCGGCGTCGTCACGGCTGAAGCCGAAGGTCATCTGCGTGAGGTCGTTGGTGCCGAAGGAGAAGAATTCGGCCTCCTTGGCGATCTCATCCGCGGTCAGGGCGGCGCGCGGGATCTCGATCATCGTGCCGACCTTGTACTTCATCGCAATGCCGGCGGCGGCGATCTCCTCATCCGCGGTCTTGACGACGGTGGACTTGACGAACTTGAGCTCCTTGACCTCGCCGACCAGCGGGATCATGATTTCGGGAACGATGTTCCAATCCGGGTGACGCTTCTGCACGTTGACGGCGGCGCGAATGACGGCACGCGTCTGCATCGCGGCGATCTCCGGGAAGGTGACGGCCAGACGGCAGCCGCGGTGGCCCATCATCGGGTTGAACTCATGCAGGGAGGAGATGATGTTTTTGATCTGCTCCACGCTCTTGCCCTGGTTTTTGGCCAGCAGCGCGATGTCTTCCTCTGCGGTGGGGACGAACTCATGCAGCGGGGGATCCAGGAAACGGATGGTGACCGGACGGCCTTCCATCGCTTCATAGAGCGCCTCAAAGTCGCCCTGCTGATAGGGCATGATCTTCGCCAGCGCCGCCTCGCGCTCGGCGACGGTGTCGGAGCAGATCATCTCGCGGAACGCGGCGATGCGGTCTGCCTCGAAGAACATATGCTCGGTGCGGCAAAGGCCGATGCCCTCCGCGCCCAGCTCGCGGGCTTTCTTCGCGTCGGCCGGCGTGTCCGCGTTGGTGCGGACGCCGAGGCGGCGGTACTTGTCCGCCCAGGCCATGATGCGGCCGAAGGTGCCGGCGATCTGCGCATCCACGGTGGGGATGATGCCGTCATAGATGTTGCCGGTGGAACCGTCGATGCTGATGGTGTCGCCCTCGCAGTAGGTCTTGCCGCTGAGGGTGAAGCGTTTGTTGGCCTCATCCATGGCGATCTCGCCGCAGCCGGAGACGCAGCACTTGCCCATGCCGCGGGCGACGACGGCCGCGTGGCTGGTCATGCCGCCGCGCACCGTGAGGATGCCCTGCGCGGCCTTCATGCCGGTGATGTCCTCGGGGCTGGTCTCCAGACGGACGAGAACGACCTTCTCGCCGCGGCCTGCCCATGCTTCGGCGTCGTCGGCAGAAAAGACGACCTTGCCGGCGGCGGCGCCGGGGGAGGCGCCGAGGCCCTTGCCGATGGGCGTCGCGGCCTTGAGCGCGGCGACGTCAAACTGCGGGTGCAGCAGGGTGTCAAGGTTGCGCGGGTCGATCATCGCGACGGCCTCTTCCTCCGTGCGCATGCCCTCGTCCACGAGGTCGCAAGCGCTCTGGAGGGCGGCCTGCGCGGTGCGCTTGCCGCTGCGGCACTGGAGCATATAGAGCTTGCCGTTTTCCACGGTGAACTCCATGTCCTGCATGTCGCGATAATGCTTTTCGAGCCGGTCGCAGACCTGAACGAATTCATCGTATGCCTGCGGGAACTTCTCGGCCATCTGCGCGATGGGCATCGGCGTGCGGACGCCGGCGACGACGTCCTCGCCCTGGGCGTTGGTCAAAAACTCGCCCATCAGCTTCTTCTCGCCGGTGGCGGGGTCGCGCGTGAAGGCGACGCCGGTGCCGGAGTTGTCGTTGAGGTTGCCGAAGACCATCGGCATGACGTTGACGGCGGTGCCCCAGGAATAGGGGATGTCGTTGTCGCGGCGGTAGACGTTGGCGCGCGGGTTGTCCCAGGAGCGGAACACGGCCTTGATGGCCTCGGTCAGCTGCACCTTCGGATCGCTCGGGAAGTCCGCGCCGATCTTGGATTTGTACTCCGCCTTGAACTGCGCGGCCAGCTCCTTCAGGTCGGCGGCGGTCAGCTCAACGTCGAGCTTGACGCCGCGCGCTTCCTTCATCTGGTCGATGAGCTGCTCGAAGTATTTCTTGCCGACCTCCATGACGACGTCGGAGAACATCTGGATGAAACGGCGGTAGGAGTCATAGACGAAACGCTCAAACGCGGGGTCCGGGTTGCCGGCGATCATCGCGGCGACGACTTCGTCGTTCAGGCCGAGGTTCAGGATCGTATCCATCATGCCGGGCATGGACGCACGGGCGCCGGAGCGGACGGAGACCAGCAGGGGGTTGGTCCGATCGCCGAACTTCTTGCCGTTGAGCTGCTCCATCTTGCCGACATATTCCATAATCTCCGCCATGATGCGCTCGTTGATCTGGCGGCCATCCTCATAATACTGTGTGCAGGCCTCGGTCGTGATCGTGAAGCCCTGCGGAACCGGCAGACCGATGTTGGTCATCTCGGCCAGGTTGGCGCCTTTGCCGCCGAGCAGCTCACGCATACTCGCGTTGCCCTCGGAGAAAAGATAGACGTACTTTTTGCTCATGTTTTTCGTTCCTTTCTGGTTCGTATCTCAAATCCTGACGGTTTGTTCTCGGAAATACCAGCGCATTATACACTATATTGTTATTCAGTGCAAGGGAAAGTTTGCAGATTCACAAATTTTTCACAAAGTCGTGCCATGGCTGTTTCACGGCCGTAAACGTTCAAATAATTGAACGGGCGCTTCGCGCCCAGAGGCCGTGGGTTCAAGTCATACAAACCAAAAGAGAACTGTCCCAGAAGGGACAGTTCTCTTTTGGTCCGAGTGGCGGGATTTGAACCCACGGCCTCTTGGTCCCGAACCAAGCACGCTACCAGCTGCGCTACACCCGGAGATCGAAAGCGTTTCAACATCGTCGAAAACGCGCCACATCATAATAAAGGATATCCCCCGACTTGTCAAGCATAAAATCATCTTTCGCAAAAAAGACAACGACAAGAGATTTCGCGTGGCTCGGAAGCGACGCGATTCGCGCAAATTCTGCTTCCGCTGCCGGTATAATGATTGCAGCGCATGGCGATACCGCAACGGCGGATGCCATACAGGGAATCCAAGCAATCTCGAATGGAAAGGATGGCGCGAAGAATGTCAAAGCAGATCGCCGCGCTTGCAGCCGCGGTTTTGTTCTTTCTGCTCTCGCTGGCAAAGGTGCTGTTTCCACAGGCGTTTGCGCCGCTGCGCTCTGCGCTTGAGAGCAAACGGGATGCCATTCAGGTGTTCCGTGAGCTCGGGGACCGGCTGGATCTCCGGCGGGAAAAGACAGATGAGGCGGTTCAGGCCGCGCAGACGGTTTCGTCGGATTTGCGCACGATGGAGCGCTATGTCAGCTACCGCGTGGAGGAAAGCCGGACCATCGAGGAGACGCAGGCGCCCGAAGAAACGCAGATGCCCGCCGTTGCGGCGTTTTTGGAAAGCCAAGCTGCCTTTTCGGACTATTCGCTTCCGGAGAATGTGGACTATGCCTATGAAAAGTTGCCCTTCGATCATGCGCTGCCTGTGGCGGGCAGACAGTCCTCCGGCTTCGGCTATCGGCTCCATCCGATTCTGCATACCGTCCGGTTCCATTTCGGAACGGATGTTGCGGCCAATGCGGGGGAGTGCGTCGGCGCCTTCGCAGACGGCACGGTGTCCTTCGCCGGATATGATGAAAGCTTTGGGTGGCATATGAAGATCGACCACGGCGACGGCTGGGTCAGCCACTACTGCCACTGCAGCAAGCTCCTCGTCAAGGCGGGCGAAACGGTATCAAAAGGGGACGCGGTTGCGCTGGTCGGCGCGACGGGGCTGGCGACCGGGCCGCATCTGCATTTCGAGCTGTCGCACGACGGGGTGTACGTCAATCCGGAATACTACATCAACGAATGATGCGGCATGTCCAATGGAACATCAGCGCGGGGGCGATCTTGCTCGCTGCGCTGTTGTATTTTGTCGACGGTGACGGCGTCATGTCCGCGCTGTTGCCCGCGGCGCTTGTGCATGAGCTGGGGCACATCGCGGCGCTGCGGCTGTGCGCCTGCCGCCTGACGCGCGTCAGCATTTCGGTCACGGGGGCGCAGCTGGATTACGCGCCGAGCTTGGAGGGACTGCGCAGTGCGCTGTGCTGTCTCGCCGGACCGCTGGCAGGCGCCGTCTATGCCGTGACTGCCTGCACCGTGGGCGGCGCCTTCTGGCGCATGAGCGGCGCGATCAGCTTCGCGCTGTCCGTATTCAACTGCCTGCCCATAATGCCGCTGGACGGCGGGCGCATCCTGTTCTCCCTACTGCCCGCGGCGCAGGCACGGACGATCTCACGGATCGCGGCGCTGCTCTTTTTGGCCGGGGGTATCGCGATTGCGCTGCGCTTTCGGTCCGTTTCCATGGCGGCGATGGGGATATGGCTGGCGGTACACAATCTTCGGGGCGACGCGAGCAAATGAAATACTTGTTTTTTCAGCCGTGCTGCGATAGAATAGCATCACTTTTCGGCTGGAGAGACACATGGACAAGAGATTGAAACGAATCCTGCCGCGGGTGCAAAAGCCCGCGCGCTATACGGGCGGCGAGTACCGCGAGATCATCAAGGACAAAGCCGCCGTTGACCTGCGCATGGCGTTCTGCTTTCCCGACGTCTATGAGATCGGGATGAGCAACGTCGGCATGCGCATTCTGTACAGCACGATCAATGCGCTGGACGGCGTTTGGTGCGAGCGCGTCTTTGCGCCGTGGGATGACATGGAGCGCGAAATGCGGGAAAACGGCATCCCGCTGTATGCACTGGAAAGCGGAGACCCTCTGACGGCGTTTGATGCGATCGGCTTCTCCCTCGGCTATGAGGTGGCGTACACGACCGTTTTGGATATGCTGGACCTCGGCGGTATCCCGCTGCACGCGGCGGAGCGTACCGCGCTTCTGCCTCTGGTGTTTGCCGGCGGCTCGAGCTGCTGCAATCCGGAGCCGATGGCGGATTTCCTTGACCTGATGGTGCTGGGCGAGGGCGAGGCGATGGATAACGAGGTGCTGCTGCTCCTGAACCGCGCGAAGCGCGAGGGCTGGGACAAGCGGCGCTTTCTGCGCGCGGCGGCGGACATCCCCGGCGTGTATGTGCCGAGTCTGTACGATGTCGCCTATCATGCCGACGGCACGATCGCTTCCGTCACGCCGAAGGACGGCGCACCGGAAACGGTCACAAAGCGGCTGGTGCGGGACTTTGAAAACAGCCCCTTTCCGACGGATCAAATCGTCCCAAGCACCGAGATCGTACACGACCGCGTGAATCTCGAGCTCTTCCGCGGCTGCGTGCGCGGCTGCCGGTTCTGTCAGGCGGGGCAGATCTACCGTCCCGTGCGCTCCAGAAGCGCCGAAAAGCTCGTGGCGCAGGGGATCGAGGCGCTGGAGAAGTCCGGCTATCAGGAGATCACGCTCTCCTCGCTCAGCAGCAGCGATTACCGACAGCTCGGCGAACTGTGCGACGGGCTGCTCGACTATTGCGTGCCGCGAAGCATCGGTCTGGCGCTGCCGAGCCTGCGCGCGGACAACTTCTCCATGGATATCATGCAGCGTGTCCAGAAGGTGCGCAAGAGCGGCCTGACCTTCGCGCCGGAGGCGGGAACACAGCGCCTGCGCGACGCGATCAACAAAAACGTGCGGGAAGAAGACCTGTTGGAATCCTGCCGCGTCGCCTTCGCGGGCGGCTGGAACAATGTGAAGCTATATTTTATGCTCGGCCTTCCGACCGAGACCGACGAGGACGTTTTGGGCATCGCGCAGATCGCCAACGACGTGCTGCACTGCTGGCGTGAAAACGCGGCAAACAAGAATCGAGGCGTCCGCATCACGATCTCGACCTCCTGCTTTATCCCCAAGCCGCACACGCCCTTCCAGTGGGAAAAGCAGGTCAGCCGCGAGGAGTATCTGCGCCGGGTCCGCCTGCTGCGGGATAATCTGACCGCGCGGAACGTGGTATACAACTGGCATGACGCGGAGACGAGCGAGATCGAATGCATCCTTTCGCGCGGCGACCGGCGCATCGGCGCCGTGATCGAGCAGGTGTGGCGCAGCGGCGGACGGCTGGAGGCGTGGAGCGACTTTTTCCGCTATGACAGATGGACGAAGGCGCTGGAGGACTGCGGGATCGACGGCGGTTTTTATACGACGCGCGAGCGCGGCGCGCAGGAGCGTATGCCGTGGGATCATATCAACATGGGCGTGAAGAAGGAATTCCTGCTGCGGGAGCGGGCGCGGGCCTATGAAGGCGCGCTCTCTCCGGACTGCCGGCACGGCTGCGAAAACTGCGGCGCACGCGCGCTGAACGGAGGTGCCTGCGATGTCTGAAAAGCTGCGGCTGCGCTTTACGAAAGAGGGCAGGGCGGTCTATATCTCCCACCTGGACCTGATGCGAACGATGCAGCGCGCCTTCCAGCGCGCCGGATACGGCTTGAAGTACAGTGAGGGATTCAATCCGCACCCGATCCTCTCGATCCTGCTGCCGCTGGGCGTCGGAACGTCCAGCGTCTGCGAGCTGATGGATTTTCAACTGGCGCAGGAGACGGACCTTGCGGCGCTGCCGGACGCGCTGACAGCGGCGATGCCGGAGGGCATCCGCGTGCTGGAGACCTATCCGGAGGGGCGAAAGGTCCGGGAGCTGAAATGGCTGCGCATCTCCGGCGTGCTGGAATACGATACGGCCGACGTGCTTGCCGTGCGGGACGGACTGCAGCGCTTTTTTGCACAGGAGACGATCCTCATCCGGAAAAAGACGAAGCGCGGAGAGGGGGAGAGCGACATTGCCCCGGCGATCCGCTCCATCGGCTTTGCGGCGGAAGCGCGGCGCATTCTGCTCAGCGCCGTGATCTCCGCGCAGGAGCCGACGCTGAACCCGGATCTGCTTGTTTCCGCGCTGGCGCAGCTTGCGCCGGAGCTCAAACCGGACTATGCGGAGTTCACACGGCAGGCGGTCTATGACGCCGAAATGAAAGAATTCCGGTAAAAAGAAAAATAATGCTTGCAATTCCATAAGCTGCGTGATAATATACTTTGGCCTGTTGGCATAGTACAGACGGTCCGCTTCCGCGGCGTAAGTGGGCGCCCTCCGGTATGAACGTCTATAAAAGGAAGGAATATCCGATATGGCAGATCTGATCAAGACCCTGACCGAGCAGTACATGAAGGCTGCTCTGCCTGAGATGAACGTCGGCGACACCGTCCGTGTGACCGTCCGCGTCAAGGAAGGCAACCGCGAGCGTACCCAGGCCTTTGAAGGCACCATCATTGCCAAGAAGCATGGCGGCATCAACGAGACCATCACGGTCCGCCGCATCTCCTACAATGTCGGCTGCGAGAAGGTTTTCCCGGTGCACTCTCCCACCATCGTTTCTGTTGACACTGTCCGCAAGGGCAAGGTCCGCAGAGCCAAGCTGTACTACCTGCGCGATCGCGTCGGCAAGGCGGCAAAGGTCAAGGAGCGCCTGTAATCCGGCCTCCCATCTCAATCAGAGAAAAATCGGCGTGATGACAGTCATGCCGATTTTTTTCTTGCGCTGGATTCGATGTATGTTGTATAATAAATAGTCAAGTATTGGATATACACCGTTTTCATAAATCACAGGAGAAAGCTTATGAATGAGAATCCCGAAGTCCGGGCGAAAAAGCGCGAGAAGGAGAAAGGCACCGGCGAGGCGCTGGACTGGCTGCAGTGCATCGTCTCCGCGCTGGTCGCGGCGATTCTGATCTTCACATTTATCGCGCGGACGATCACGGTCGTCGGCAGCAGCATGGTGCCGACGCTGGAGGAAGGCAATCTGCTGATCGTCAGCCGGCTGTTCTATGAGCCGAAATACGGGGATATCGTTGTGCTGCGCAAGGCGTCCTTTATGTCGGACCCGATCGTGAAGCGTGTGATCGCCACGGAGGGGCAGACGGTGGACATTGATTTTCAGGCGGGCGTCGTCTATGTGGACGGCGTTGCGCTGGATGAGCCGTACACCAATGCGCCGACGTTGGAGCCGGAGAACTTTACCGAGCCGGTCACGGTGCCGAAGGGGCATGTCTTTGTCATGGGCGACAACCGCAACCGCTCAACGGACAGCCGCAGCGCAAGCGTGGGCTGCGTGGACAACCGCTATATCATCGGCAGAGCCCTGCTGCGCATCGCGCCTCTGAACAAATTCGGCCGCGTCAGCTGAAGGACGGACGGCGCCATGAACGAAGCATACGAAAAGATCGCGATCCAGTGGTACCCGGGGCACATGACGAAAGCCCAGCGCATGATCGGAGAGACCATGCGCCAGGTGGACGCCGTCTGCGAGCTGCTGGACGCGCGCATACCCGCCGCAAGCAGGAATCCCGACGTGGATCGCCTGGCCGGCGACAAGCCGCATCTGCTGGTGCTCAACCGCGCCGACCTTGCCGACCCTGCGGTGACGGCGCGCTGGAGAGCGTATTTCCGCGCGCAGGGACTTGCCGTTCTTGAGACGGACGCCCGCAGCGGAAAGGGCGTGAAGCAGTTTCCCGCTGCGGTCCGCGAGGTGCTGAAGGATCGGATCGCGGCGCTGGAGGAAAAGGGGCAGGGCAGCCGACCGCTGCGCATTATGATCCTCGGGATCCCTAATGTGGGCAAAAGCACGCTGATCAACCAACTGGCAGGGCGCCGCGCAGCCGTTGCCGGAGACAAGCCCGGCGTGACGCGCGGCAAACAGTGGATCAGCATCGGCGGCGGGCTGGAGCTCTTGGACACGCCCGGCATCCTTTGGCCGAAATTCGACTCGCAGGCGGTGGGAGAAGCGCTGGCCCTGACGAATGCGATCAAGGCGGACGTCATTGACCGCACGGCGCTGGCGGCGAATTTTATGATCCGCTTGCGCGAGATCTATCCCGGCACAATTGAGGAACGCTACAAGTTTACTCCCGACCCGGATAAGAACGGGTATGAGCTGCTGGAGGACGCGGGCGCAAAGCGCGGCTTTCGCATCTCCGGCGGCGAGGTCGATATCGACCGCATGGCGGCGACGCTGTTGAAGGAATTTCACGACGGGGTGCTTGGCCGCATTTCTTTGGAAGTGCCGCCGGAGACATGAAGATGGATCTGTGGGAAATCGAAAGAGAAATTATTGCAAGCGGCGTATCGCCGCTGTGCGGCGTGGATGAGGCGGGCCGCGGCCCGCTCGCCGGACCGGTTTGCGCGGCCGCGGTCATATTGCCGGCGGGGCTGGAGATCGCGGGACTGAACGACTCGAAGAAGCTCAGTGAGGCGAAGCGGGAAGCGCTCTACGGTGAGATCACGGACAAGGCAATATCTTACGGGATCGCCTTTGCGTCGGTGGAGGAGATCGAAGACAAGAACATCCTCGGCGCGACCTTTCTTGCAATGAACCGCGCGATCGCCCAGCTTGACCCCGCCCCGGCGCTCGCGCTCATAGACGGGAACCGGAACACCGGCATCGAGACGGCCAGCCGCTGCATCGTGGACGGAGACGCGAAGTGCGCTTCCATCGCCGCGGCGTCGATCCTCGCCAAGGTGACGCGTGACCGCTACATGCTGGAAATGGCGCAGCGTTATCCGCAGTACGGCTTTGAAAAGCACAAGGGCTACGGAACGAAGGCGCATTATGCCGCGATCCGGGAATTCGGCCCCTGTGCGATCCACAGGCCGTCGTTTCTGAAGAAGATGCACTGATGGACGCAAAAAAGCTGATCGGCCGGCAGGGCGAGAGCGCGGCGGCCGCATATCTGAAAAAGAAGAAATACCGCATTGTCGCCATGAACTACGGCTACCGCTTCGGCGAGATCGACCTGATCGCGGAGGATCGGGATTTCATCGTCTTCGTCGAGGTCAAAAGCCGGAAGAGCGCAGGCTTTGCGCAGGCGCGGGAATTCGTGACCGAGGCGAAGCAGCGGCGGCTGATTGCGACCGCGCAGCTTTGGCTGATGCAAAACCCGACGGAAAAGCAGCCGCGGTTTGACGTAATAGAGGTCTATTGTTCGGACGGCGTCGTCCGCTCCATCAACCATATAGAAAACGCATTTGAGGTGGCATTATGAAGTACTACAGCACCAGAAATGAGAAGAACACCTATTCTGCCGCGCAGGCGATGGCCATGGGCCTGGCGCCGGACGGCGGCCTGTTCGTCCCGGAGACGATCCCGACCGTGTCCGCGCAGGAGCTGAAGGCGCTTTGCGCGATGGACTACCGCGCCCGCGCGGTCAACATCATGCAGCGATATCTGGAGGAGTTTTCCACAGCGGAGCTGCAGGATTTCGTGACGCACGCCTATGCGGAGAACTTTGGCCATAGCGGCATTGCGCCGCTGCGCTTTGTGGACGAGCACACCGCGTTTTTGGAGCTGTGGCACGGCCCGACCTGCGCGTTCAAGGACATGGCGCTGCAGATGCTCCCGTATCTCCTGACCGCCTCGCTGAAAAAGACGGGCGAGGAGCGGCAGGTCTGCATCCTCGTCGCCACCTCCGGCGACACCGGCAAGGCGGCGCTTGAGGGCTTTGCAGACGTTCCGGGCACGCGGATTTTCGTATTCTACCCCTCCGGCGGCGTGTCAGCGATCCAGCGCCTGCAGATGGTGACGCAGCGCGGCGAGAACGTCGGCGTGTGCGCGGTGAAGGGCAACTTTGACGACGCACAGACCGGCGTAAAGAAGATCTTCGGGGACGCGCAGTTCGCGCAGGAGCTGAGCCGCCGCGGTTTCTTCCTCTCCTCGGCAAACTCGATCAACTGGGGCCGTCTGCTCCCGCAGATCGTCTATTATTTCTCCGCTTATTGCGACTTTGTCAACGCCGGAAAGCTCGCGGCGGGCGACGAGATCGTCTTCTGCGTGCCCACCGGAAACTTCGGCAACATCCTCGCCGGTTGGTTTGCGAAGCAGATGGGCCTGCCGGTCAAGCGCTTTGTCTGCGCGTCCAACGCCAACGACGTGCTGACCGAGTTTATCCGCACCGGCGTTTACAACAAGAACCGCCCGTTCCATCTGACCATCTCGCCGAGCATGGACATCCTCGTGTCGAGCAATCTGGAGCGCCTGCTCTATATGCTCTGCGGCGACCAAAAGACCAAGGGCTTTATGGCGCAGCTTTCCGCGGAGGGGCGCTATGACGTCGGCGCGGAAAACCATGAGAAGATCGCGAAGCAGTTTTACGCGGCCTGCTGTGACGACGATGCCACGCGCGCGAGGATCCAAACTGTGTGGAAGCACAGCGGCTATCTGATCGACACGCATACCGCCGTCGCCGCGGATGCCATCGACCAGTACCGCGCGCAGACCGGAGATGCGACGCCGGCGGTCGTCGTCTCTACGGCGAGCCCCTTCAAGTTTGCAGCCGACGTCTGCGCGGCGCTTGGCACGCAGGCGGGGGAGGACCCGCTTGCCGCGCTCTCCGCTTACTGCGGTATTCCGACGCCCGCGCCCCTCAGCGGCCTCGACGCCCGCCCCGTCCGCTTTGACGGCGTGACGGAAAAGGCGGATATGCGCGCAACGGTCGACGCCTTCCTGCAATAAACCGGAACGAAGGGCCCCCGTCCGATGCGGTCTCGTCGCCGGGCGGGGGCTTATTCTGACAAAGGCAGGTTTCATTATGGCGCTTTACGTGATCGGCGACCTGCACCTGTCCTTCGGCTGTGACAAGCCGATGGATGTATTCGGCGGCCGCTGGGAAAACTATACGGAGAAGCTGCGCGCAGGCTTCTCGACCGTCCGGCCGGAGGATACGACCGTGCTGTGCGGCGATCTTTCCTGGGCGATGTCGCTGCAGGAGGCGCGCGAGGATTTCCGCTTCATTCACGCGCTGCCGGGGCGAAAGATCATTCTCAAGGGCAACCACGATTATTGGTGGACGACGGCTTCACAGGCCTTGCGGTTTTTGACAGACAACGGTATCGACAGCGTGGAGTTTTTGAACAACAACTGCCTTCTGTACGGGGAAACGGCCCTGTGCGGCACGCGCGGCTGGACAACAGAACCGTCGGAGCGCAAAGAACACGACCGAAAAATGCTTCGGCGCGAGCTCATGCGGCTGGAGGCAAGCCTGAAAGCCGCGGGCGATCGGGAGAAGCTGGTATTTCTGCATTATCCGCCAAAGCTGCTGTCTAACGAGTGGACGGAAGCGATCGACCTGATGGAGGCTTACGGCGTGCAGCGGTGCTGGTACGGACATTTACACGGACCGGGCTGTGCGCAGGCCTTCGAGGGCGAATACAGGGGCATCCGCTTCAAGCTTGTTTCCGCAGATCATGTGCAGTTCATTCCCCAAAAAATATTCTGACAATTCCGTGAAATTGTTTGCAATTCCCGCAGCCATCTGATATACTACTATGGCATTATTGGGCAGAGCATGTAAGCTTTGCCATTGCGCGCAGAAAAATCAGAGCAGTCTGATCAATATAGGAGGAAAACCCCATGGACATCAAGAACATAAAAAGAGAAGATGGAAAGCTCAGCTTTCAGGTGCTGGTCGACGCCGAATCGTTTGAAAAGGCCGTCAATCAGGCGTATCTGAAGGCAAAGAAGAACATTTACGTCCCCGGCTTCCGCAAGGGCAAAGCGCCCCGGATGGTCATTGAGGGCATGTACGGCGAAAAGGTCTTCTATGACGACGCTGTGGAAGGCATCGCGCTGGACGCGTTCAAGGCCGGAATGGACGAGGCTAAGGACCGCACGGTCGGCGACCCCGCGATCACCGCTTATAACGTGAACGACGACAAAACGCTCACGATTGATTTTGAGACTGCTCTGTATCCCGAAGTGACGCTCGGCCAGTACAAGGGCATCGAGGCGGAAAAGGACAGCGACAAGATCTCCGCCGCCGATGTGAACAAGGAGCTGGAGAGCGTCCGCAAGCGCAACGCCCGCATCGTGACGGTGGAGCGCAAGGCGAAGATGGGCGATACCGTCAACCTCGACTACGACGGCTACAAGGACGGCGTCCGCTTTGACGGCGGAAAGGCCGAGGGGCACGACCTCGTGCTCGGCTCGGGCAGCTTTGTGCCCGGCTTTGAGGAGCAGATCGTCGGGATGAAGGCCGGCGACGAGAAGGACATCGACATCACCTTCCCGGAGAACTACCACGAGGGCCTGGCCGGCGCTGCCGTCGTTTTCAAGATCAAGGTCAACGAGGTCAAGGAGTCCCAGCTGCCCGCGCTGGATGACGAGTTTGCCAAGGACGTCTCCGAGTTCGACACGCTCAAGGAATACAAGGCGGACATCAAGAAGAACCTTACCGCCGACAAGAAGGCCGCCGCGGAGAACGCCTTCCGCAACCGCGTGCTCAGCAAGGCCGTTGAGAACATGACCGTCAACGTGCCCGCCGCCATGATCGACGAGCGCGTCAACACCGTCCTCAACGACTACGCGCGCAACTGCGCAATGCAGGGCCTTACGCTGGACCAGTACTTCAAGATGATGGGCGCTGACGAGGCCACCTTCCGCGCCTACATCCGTCCCAATGCCGAGAATGAGGTCAAGAGCGAGCTGCTGCTTGAAAAGGTCGCAGAGGTCGAGAACATCGCGGTCACGCCCGAGGAGATCGAGGAAGAATACCAGAACGCCGCCAAGACATACAATGTGGACGTCGAGACGGTCAAGAAGAGCGTTGCCGCCGAGATGATCGAGCGCGACCTCAAGATGAAGAAGGCCGTCGATCTCATTGCCGCCAGCGGCGTTGCGGTTGAAAAGGCGGAGACCGAGGAAAAGACCGAGACCAATGAGACCGCCGATGCGGAAAAGCCCGCGAAGAAGACCACCGCAAAGAAATCCGAGGAAAAGAAGCCCGCGGAGGAGAAGCCGGCAGAGAAGAAGCCCGCGGCAAAAAAGACCGCTGCCAAGAAGACCGAGGAATAATCTGGCAGGAATCGGGCATGCTCTCTGAAACCGGAAGAGCGTTTCAGGCAATCCTACGAAAGGAGAGAACGTATCACATGAGCTTAGTTCCGTATGTCGTGGAGCAGACCTCCCGCGGAGAGCGCTCCTATGACATCTTTTCCCGTCTCCTCAATGACCGCATCGTGATGCTCAGCGAGGAAGTCAATGACGTCACCGCATCGCTGATCGTGGCGCAGTTCCTCTATCTGGAGGCGCAGGATCCCGACAAGGACATTCAGTTCTATATCAACAGCCCCGGCGGCTCCGTTACGAGCGGCATGGCCATCTACGACACGATGCAGTACATCAAATGCGATGTTTCCACCATCTGCATCGGCATGGCCGCCAGCATGGGCGCGTTCCTGCTCTCCAGCGGCGCAAAGGGAAAGCGCATCGCGCTGCCCAATGCGGAGATCATGATCCATCAGCCGCTGGGCGGCTTTCAGGGTCAGGCCACCGACATTGAGATCCACGCACAGCAGATCCTCAAGATCAAGGATAAGCTGACCAGCATCATGGCGGCCAACTGCGGCAAGGATGTCGCGATTGTCCGCGCAGACTGTGAGCGTGACAATTTCATGAGCGCGGAGGAGGCCCGGGATTACGGCCTCATCGACAAGGTTATCTTCAAAAGGTAACGGACAATAGGGGGTAGTCATTACCCCCTATTGATATATATTTTGGCAAAGGAATGAATTGCAATCTATGACGAGATCTGACGGAACAAGAACCATCCGTTGCTCCTTTTGCGGCAAGCCGCAGGCAGAGGTCAATCGCCTGATCGCAGGCAACGGATCTTATATCTGCGACGAGTGTGTCCGTCTGTGCATGGGCATCATTGACGAGAACTACGATCCGGAGGAATACGAGCACACCGGATCAATGCGGAAGGCGGAAGAGCCGAAAGCGGACAACCTGCCCAAGCCCGCCGAGATCCGCAAGGTGCTCGATGACTACATCATCGGCCAGGAGCGCGCCAAGATCGCCCTGTCCGTCGCGGTCTACAACCACTATAAGCGCATCTTCTGCGGCAGCGGCGACGACGATGTGGAGCTGCAGAAAAGCAATATCCTTCTCGTCGGACCCACCGGCAGCGGCAAGACGCTCTTTGCGCAGACGATGGCGCGGCTGCTGAATGTTCCGTTTGCCATTGCGGATGCGACGACGCTGACCGAAGCCGGTTACGTCGGCGAGGATGTGGAAAACATCCTGCTGCGGCTGCTGCAGGCGGCGGATTTTGACGTGGAGCGCGCGCAGCACGGCATCATTTACATTGATGAGCTGGATAAAATCTCGCGCAAGAGCGAGAATACATCCATCACGCGCGACGTATCCGGCGAGGGCGTGCAGCAGGCGCTTTTGAAGATCCTCGAGGGCACGGTCGCGGCGGTTCCGCCGCAGGGCGGGAGAAAACACCCGCACCAGGAGTTTATCCACGTCGACACGACGAACATCATGTTTATCTGCGGCGGCGCATTCGACGGGCTTGACAAGATCATTGAGCAGCGCCTGGACAAAAAGAGCATGGGCTTTGAGGCGGAGATCAAGAGCAACAAGGAGCGCGACGTCGGCAGCATTTTGCAGCATGTGCAGCAGCATGATCTTCTGCGCTTCGGCATCATTCCCGAGCTGATCGGGCGTCTGCCGGTCATCACCCCGCTCAATTCCCTCGGAAGAGAGGATCTCGTCCGCATTCTGACCGAGCCGAAGAACGCGCTGACGAAGCAGTATAAAGCGCTCATGGCGCTTGACAACGTGGAGCTTATCTATGAGCCGGAGGCGCTTGAGGCCATCGCGGACAAGGCGATCGAAATGGAGATCGGCGCGCGCGGACTGCGCAGCGTGATGGAGCGCACGATGACCTCCGTTATGTACGAGGTGCCGTCCGATCCGACGATCCGCAAGGTCGTCGTCACCGCCGACTGCATCCGAAACGGCACCCAGCCGGAAATGCTGCGCGCCTGAGCGTTACGCTAAACGACTTTCTGCCCCTGGGCAGAACAACCGAGGAATCATATGGAAGAACGCAATCTGATCCTGACGATGCCGCTTCTCCCGCTGCGCGGGCTGACGGCATTCCCGGGAACGATATTGAATTTTGATGTGGAACGTCCGATGTCCGTCGCGGCGCTGAACGCCGCGCTCGGATCGGACCAGCAGGTCTTTCTGGTGACGCAGAAGGACATCTCCACCGCCGTTCCGACCGAAGCGGAGCTTTACAGCGTCGGTACGGTCTGCACGATCCGCCAGATCCTGCGCATCCCCGGCGGCGGAATGATCAAGGTCATGGTGGAGGGGCAGTATCGCGCCCGTGCGGTAGAGATCCACGAGACCATGCCGAGCTATACGGTGGATGTGGAACGGATCGACACAAAGCCCTGCCCGGTCACGACGGCGAATCTGGAGGCCCTGCTCCGACGCTGCCTGACGCTGTTTGAGGAGTATGCCGCGCAATCCGGCGCGGTGACGCCGGAGATGTTCCTGACCGCGGCGGACTGCAAGGACCTTGGGCAGACCGCGGATTACGTGGCACAAAACACCGGCCTGAAGCACGAAGAGAAGCAGATGCTCCTCGAGGAGCTGCGCGCGCGACAGCGCATGACGATGCTCAACCGCATGCTGCGCCGCGAAATCACGATCCTGACGCTGGAAAAAGACCTTGACGACGCGACGAAAGAGGAGATGGATCGCGCGCAGCGCGACTATTATCTGCGGGAGCAGATGAAGATCATCCGCAGCGAGCTCGGCGAGGGCGAGGATGTCGACGTCGACGATGTTGCGGACTATCGCAGCCGGATCCGCGAGCTGAAGCTCACGCCCGAAGTGGAGGAGAAGCTTCTCAAGGAAGTGACACGGCTGACAAAGCAGCCCTTCGGCAGCAGCGAAAGCGCGGTCATCCGCGCCTATCTCGACACCTGCCTGGAGCTGCCGTGGAATCAGCGCACCAAGGACACCATTGACGTCGCAAAGGCGAAAAAGTGCCTGGACGAGGATCATTTCGGACTGGATAAGGTCAAGGAACGAATCCTTGAATTCCTTGCCGTCCGCCAGATCTCGCCGCAGACAAAGAGCAGCGTGCTCTGTCTTGTCGGGCCGCCGGGCGTCGGCAAGACGAGCATTGCAATATCTGTCGCGCGCGCGATGAACCGCTCGCTCGCCCGCATTTCGCTGGGCGGCGTGCATGACGAGGCGGAGATCCGCGGCCACCGCAAGACCTATGTGGGCGCCATGCCCGGCCGCATCGTCACGGGCTTGCAGCAGGCGAAGCATATGAACCCCGTCATGGTCCTCGATGAGATCGACAAGCTCGGCTCCGACTACCGCGGCGACCCCTCCTCGGCGCTGCTTGAGGTGTTCGACGCGGAGCAGAACTACGCCTTCCGCGACAATTTCCTTGAGATCCCGCTCGACCTCAGCGACATTCTGTTTATCACGACCGCCAATACGACGGACACGATTCCGCGCGCGCTTCTGGACCGTATGGAGGTCATTGAGCTCGGCAGCTATACGGACGAGGAAAAGCTGCAGATCGCCCGCGCCCATCTGCTGCCCAAGCAGAGAAAGAAGCACGGCCTGAACGCTGTGCAGCTGCGCATCAGCGACGACGCGCTGCGGGAGATCATTTCCGATTATACGCGCGAGTCCGGCGTCCGCATTCTGGAGCGCGAGATCGCAGCCGTCTGCCGAAAGACCGCGAAGATCATCGCCTCGGGCGAGCGAAAGAGCGCAAACGTCCACGCCGGACAGCTCGAGAAGTATCTCGGCGTGCCGAAGTATAAGGAAAGCCGCCTCTACCCGAAGGACGAGGTCGGCCTTGTGCGCGGTTTGGCATGGACCAGCGTCGGCGGCGAGGTGCTCGATGTCGAGGCCGCCGTCATGGACGGCACCGGAAAGCTGGAGTTGACCGGAAACCTCGGCGACGTGATGAAGGAATCCGCCCGCGCTGCCGTCAGCTATATCCGCACACGCTGCGCGGTGCTCGGCATCGACCCGGAGTTTTATAAGACGAAGGATATCCACATCCATTTCCCGGAGGGCGCCGTTCCGAAGGACGGGCCGAGCGCAGGCATCACGATCTGCATCGCGCTCATCTCCGCGCTGACGAACCTGCCAGTCCGCCGCGATATCGCCATGACCGGCGAAATCAGCATCCGCGGGCGGATCCTGCCCATCGGCGGACTGAAGGAAAAAACGATGGCGGCCCTGCGGACGGGGATCCACACGGTGATCATCCCTTCGGAAAACGAAAAGGATCTCGCGGAGATCGACCAGACGGTGCGCAGCGCGCTGAATTTTGTGACGACGGATCATGTCGACAAGATCCTCGACACGGTGCTGGTCCGAACCGCACGGACGGAAGAGGCTGCATCGCCGTTTGCACCGATGCACGAGCACGGCGTACAGCGCATCCGACAGTAAGGAATCAGCATGAACATTCACAATGTGGAATTCATTAAGTCCGCTGCGAGTCCCAATGCGTTTCTCAGCGACGGCAGGCCGAACATCGTCTTTTCCGGCAAGAGCAACGTCGGGAAAAGCTCTGTCATCAACTGCCTGCTGAACCGCAAAAACTTTGCCCGCGTCGGCGCGCAGCCGGGAAAGACCGTCCACATCAACTATTTTCTTGTGGACGGGAGCGTCTATTTCACAGACCTGCCGGGCTACGGCTATGCAAAGGTATCCCAAAAGGAACGGGAGCGCTGGGCTGCGCTGATGGAGGCGTTTTTCTCCCAAAGAGAGCGGATCACGCTCGGCGTTATGATCGTTGACGCCCGCCACAAACCGACAGCGGACGATGTGACGATGGCGGCTTGGTTTCGTGAAAGCGACTGCCCGACGGTCGTCGTCGCGAACAAGGTGGACAAGCTTGCCAAGCGCGAGATCGACGGCAATATGGCGCTGATCCGCGAAACGCTTGCGCTGCAGCCGTCCACGCTGCTGATCCCGTTTTCCGCGGAGAAGGGGATCGGGAAAGATATCCTTCTCAGCGAGATCATGAGGGCTGTTTGAACGATGGAACAGGAACCGACCTATCATCTGGAGGGCGTCATCAGAAGCAGGCAGGAGATGGAGGACTTTGAGGGCCCGCTCACGCTGATTCTGATGCTCCTGAGCAAAAACAAAATCGAGATCCGCGATATCCAGGTGTCCGAGATCCTGGAGCAGTATTTGGCTTATCTGGACGAGATGAAGGCGATGGATCTGGAGATCGCCAGCGAGTTTGTCCAAATGGCAAGCTATCTCCTCTATATCAAGACGAAGATGCTGCTGAGCACGCAGGAGGAGCCCGACGAGCTGGAGCTGCTGATCGCATCCCTGGAGCAGCTGAAATCCCGGGACGTCTACGCGTCTGTACGCGAGATCTGCCCACAGCTGCAGAAGGCCTCGGAGCTTGGCAGCCGCTATCTGACAAAGCCGCAGGAGGTCCTGCCGGGCGCGCGAGAGTACCGCTATCGGCACGAGGGCTGGGAGCTGCTGAAGAGCATGCTCGCCGTGGTGCTGCGGGCAAATTCCGCGCCGGAGGAGGAAGCGGCCGGGCCGGAAAGACGGCGGCGCATCTATCCAAAACGGATTGTTTACAACGTCCGGGACAAAAGCCGGGAAATTCTGCTGCGCCTGCGTACGGCCGGCCGGCTGTCCCTCAACGAGTTTTACCGCATGAGCCGCAGCCGCAGCGAGGTGGTCGCAACGTTCATCTCCATTCTGGAGCTGTGCAGCATTGGGCGGACCGGCCTGCAGCGCGAGGGCGACCAGATCATGGTGAGCTTCGCAGGCGGCGATATTGACGAGATCCTCGAGCAGATCTGGGGAGATTGAGAATGGAACTGAAAGAAATTGCAGCCGCGTTGGAGGCGATCCTGTTCGCTTCCGGCGATCCGGTGCCTGCCGCGCGCGTCGCGCAGGTGCTCGGTGTGGAGGAGGACCGCGTTTTTGAAGCGGCGGAGGTGCTGGCGCAGCGCTACGGCGCGCAGGAGAGCGGGATCCGCCTGGTCCGGCTTGACCGCAATCTCCAGCTTTGCTCTGCGCCTGCCTTTGCAGACGTTATCACGCGCGCACTGGAGCAGAGAAGACCGCCGAAGCTCTCGGCGGCGGCATTGGAGGTGCTGGCCATTGTCGCTTACTTCCAACCGGTCACGCGCGCCTATATCGACCAGGTGCGCGGCGTGGACAGCTCCTACACGGTCGGCGTGCTGACCGAACGCGGCCTGATCGAGCCCTGCGGGAAGCTGGAGGTGCCCGGACGACCGACGCTCTACCGCACGGGGGACGCATTCCTGCGCACAATGAGCATATCGTCGCTTGACGAGCTGCCGACCCTGCCGGACATCGGCACGGATGAGGGGATCATCGCGCTGCAGAACAAGATCGAGAAGCTGCAGTCCGGCGAGCTGGAGGGACAGATCAGCTTTTCCGAAAGCGACGGGGACTAAGAATCCCTGATATGGAAAGGGGGCGCTGCGCTTGCTTGTATGGATCATAGTGATCGTACTTCTTCTGCTGATCCTTGCCTGTCCCGTCGGGATCGACGCGGCCTGCACGCAAGATAAGCGCCATCTCAAGCTGAAGATCGGCCCGTTTCGGAAGAAGCTGCTGCCGGCTGAGAAAAAGAAAAAGCCGCAGAAGCCCCCCAATACAGAAAAGCAGGAAGAAAAGCCGCGCGAGGAAAAGAAAAAGCGGAAGATCACGCCGGACGATATCCTGACGCTCGCGGAGATCGCATTGGATACGCTGCACGCCTTCCGTATGCATTTGACCGTGGACCGATTCCTGCTGCATTGGACCGCCGCCGCGAAAGACCCATATGACGCGGTGCAGCAGTACGGAAGGATCAACGCGGTTTTGGGCATCATGGCGGGGAAAGCGCATGCTTCGCTCACGATACGCGACGAGGATATTCAGGCGCAGTTTGATCTGACGCGGGAAAAACCGCTGATCGAGGTTTGCCTGATCCTCAGCATACAGATTTGGGAAATCCTATGGATCGGTCTATGCGCCGGCGCGAAGGGATTGCGCTGGCTGATGAATAAAAAACGCAATGAACGCGCCGCTGCTGCGGCCGCCTCTGAAAGGAGCATATCGGATGGAGAACTCTAGTATCGGAAACCTCATGGACATTACCATGCAGAAGATCCATGAAATGGTAGACGCAAATACGGTCGTCGGTTCGCCGATCAACACGCCGGATGGCATTACGATCATCCCTGTCAGCCGCGTCAGCTATGCCTTTGCCAGCGGCGGCAGCGATTTCCGCGTGAAGGAAAAGCCCGGCTTCGGCGGCGGAAACGGCGCAGGCGTGAAGATCGAGCCCATCGGCTTCCTCGTCGTCAAGGAAGGAAATGTCCGCATGGTCTCCATTACGCCGCCTGCCAGCAACACGATTGATCGCGTGATCGAGAAGGCACCGGAGCTGATGGACACCGTGGAGAGCTTCCTGAAGAAGCGCACGCCGGAGGAGAAAGAATAATTATCCGAACCCACAACCATAATAAGCACTGCCCGGAAAAGAGAAGGGTGGTGCTTATTTTGAGACGAAGAATTTTGCCGTTGATGCTGCTGCTCCTGCTGGCGCTTCCGCGCGTCAGCGCGCACGCGCAGGAGGGCGGCCCCGCCTCCATGATCCTGTACGCGCCGCAGACCGGAACGGTATTGCAGGCACTTCATCCGGATGAACCGCTGCTGATCGCCAGCACGACAAAGATCATGACGGCGCTGGTGGTCCTGGAGCATTGCGCCCTGCATGAGACCGTCATGGTCACGGCGGAGCAGACGCAGATCGAGGGCTCCTCGGCTTCGCTTGTGCCGGGCGCGCTCTATACGGTGGAGGAGCTGCTTTACGGCCTGATGCTCGCGTCCGGCAACGACGCTGCCTGCGCGCTCGCGGAGCATACCGCGGGAAGCATCGAAGGGTTTGCCGCGCTGATGAATGAAAAGGCGCGCGCCCTCGGGCTTTCCAACACGCTTTTTGCGAACCCGCACGGGCTGAACGATCCGGAGCACTATTCCAGTGCCCGCGATCTCGCGCTGCTGACAGCCGCGGCCATGGAGCACCCGGTATTTTGCGAGGTGTTCGCCGCACGAAGCTACGAGACGCACGGCGTGGAATACAAGAATCACAACAAGCTGCTGGACAGCTGCGAGGGCTGCATCGGCGGAAAAACGGGCTATACCCGCGCGGCAGGCAGAACGCTGGTTTCCTGCGTGGAGCGGGAAGGGCTGCGGCTGATCTGCGTGACGCTGAACGACCCCGACGACTGGGAAGACCATTGCCGGTATTATGACGACGCGTATGCGGCATACAACCTGATCTCGTTTCCGGGGGCGCTGTGGAAGACGATCCCTGTGATCTCCGGCACGGCGACGCAGGTTCCCCTGCGCTGCGAAACGCCCGGCGTGCTGGTTCATGCCGGCGCACGCGTAGAAACGCGCGTGGAGCTGCTGCGCTTCGTCTTTGCGCCGGTCGGAGAAGGAGACGCGCTCGGGCAGGTAACGGTCTATGAAAACGGCAAGCAGATCTGCGCGACGGAGATCTGTGCCGCCGCGTCCGTCGCCCGCGACGAAGACGAGAGCGTGCTGCCGTGGAGACGCTTTTGGAAGAACTGGACGCAGCGCTGCGCCGGCGGCTTTGAAAGCAGAGAATACTTTGTCTGACACATCGGGAGGATGGCATGAAGGAGCGGCTGCAAAAGCTCATTTCCGCGGCGGGGCTCGCTTCGCGCAGACAAGCCGAGCGAATGATCGAGGAAGGTCGCGTATGCGTAAACGGCGCCGTCGCTGCGCTGGGACAGAGCGCCGATCCGGATTGTGACGTGATCACGCTGGATGGGCAAGTGCTGGCGCGGCGCGGAGAGGCGCGCTGCATCATGCTGAACAAACCGCGCGGCTATGTGACGACGCTCAGCGACGAAAAGGGGAGACCGACCGTTGCGGAGCTGGTGGGCGGCGTTGGAACGCGCGTGTATCCGATCGGACGGCTGGATCTGAATTCCGACGGTCTGCTGCTGCTTACAAACGACGGCGCGCTTGCCGACGCGGTCATGCATCCGCGCGGCGAGGTCCGGAAAACCTATCGGACGGAGGTCGGCGGCGATGTCGAGGCCGCGCTGCCGATATTGCGCGGCGCGATGGAGATCGACGGTTACCGCATCCGCCCGGCAGAGGTAAAGGTTTTGGGCGACGGTGTGCTGGAGATCACGATTCACGAGGGGCGAAACCGGCAGATTCGCAAAATGTGCGCCGCTGCGGGCCTCAAGGTGCGGCGGCTGACGAGGATCGCGGAGGGGCCGCTGCGCTTGGGCGATCTGCGCCCCGGCGCGTGGCGGGACCTCACGGACGAGGAATTGAACGCACTCAAGGACTGCGCAGGATATGGACACAAGGAAAGCTGACGCCGTGATCATCGGCGGCGGGGCGGCCGGCATGATGGCCGCGATCGCTGCCGGACGGCGCGGGAAAAACATCATCGTGCTGGAGCACGAGGACTTCTGCGGAAAGAAGCTGCGGATCACCGGAAAAGGACGCTGCAACGTCTGCAACGACTGTGATGTCAAGACGTTTCTGCAAAACGTTCCGGTCAATCCGAAGTTCCTGTATGCCGCGCTGAGCCGCTTTTCACCGGCGGATACGATCGCGTTTTTCGAATCGCTCGGCGTGCCGCTCAAAACGGAGCGGGGGAACCGCGTGTTTCCGGTATCGGACAACGCGCACGACGTCGCGCGGGCGCTGGAACGCGCCATGCGCGCATCGGGCGTACGCATCCGAAAAGAGGAAGCGACGGAGATCCTGACCGCTGACGGTGCGGTTTGCGGCGTAAAATGCAGCGACGGCGTGATCGAGTGTGCGTCGGCTCTGGTCGCAACGGGCGGCGTGTCCTATCCGCGCACCGGCTCCACGGGGGACGGCCACCGCATGGCGCGCGCGCTCGGCCTTGCGGTCACGCCGCTGCGCCCGTCGCTTGTGCCGCTGACATCCGATGATCCCGACTGCGCCAAAATGCAGGGCTTTTCCCTGAAAAACGTAACACTTACGCTCTGTGACAGGGAAGGCCGGAAGCTGTACACCGAGCTGGGCGAGATGATGTTTACCCATTTCGGCGTGACAGGTCCGCTGGTGCTTTCGGCCAGCGCGCACATGCACGATGAGGCGGCAAGGCCGTTCACGATCGAGATCGACCTCAAGCCGGGGCTGGATGAGAAGAAGCTCGACGCCAGAATCCTGCGGGATTTTGAAAAATACCGCAACCGCGATTTTTCTAACGCCTTGTGTGATCTGGCAGGGCGGACGATGATCCCGGTGCTGGTCAGAAGATCCGGAATCCCGCCGGAGACAAAGGTGCACACGATCACGCGGGAGCAGCGCATGAAACTGGTGGAGCTGTTCAAGCACTTCACCGTCGCCATATCCGGCACCCGCCCGGTTGCCGAGGCAATCGTCACCTCCGGCGGCGTTGCAGTCGGGGAGATCAACCCGCGCACCATGGAATCCAAGCGCGTCCGCGGCCTGTTTTTCGCCGGAGAGGTCATCGACGTAGACGCATATACCGGCGGTTTCAATCTGCAGATCGCATGGTCTACCGGCAAGCTCGCCGGGGAAAACCTGTGATCCACAGCATGGAGGTACATATGAGCGAAAAGAAGATTTCCGTTGCCATCGACGGGCCTTCCGGCGCCGGGAAAAGCACGGTTGCCAAGGCGCTGGCAAAACGATTCCACCTGGTGTATGTCGATACCGGCGCCATCTATCGCACGGTCGGACTGGCCGCACAGCGCGCAGACGTCTCCTCGAAGGACGCGGAGGCGATCATTGCCTTGCTGCCGGGGCTGCTGATCGACATCGCCTACGATGCGGAGGGCACACAGCGGATGCTGCTCAACGGCGAGGACGTGTCAGACGAGATCCGCACGCCGAAAAGCTCCATCTACGCTTCGGACGTCTCCGCGATCCCGGCGGTCCGTGCGTTCCTGATGGACATGCAGCGCGGCATGGCGGAGCGCTACAGCGTTGTGATGGACGGGCGGGATATCGGCACCGTCGTGCTGCCGAAGGCCGACCTGAAGATCTTCCTGACCGCCAGCGCGGAGGAACGCGCACGCCGCCGCTACATCGAGCTGCAGCAGCGGGGCAGCGTCGCAACCTTCGCGGAGGTTCTGCGGGATATCGAGTACCGGGATCTGCAGGATTCCACGCGCGCGGCGGCGCCGCTGAAGCCGGCCGAGGATGCGGTGTTCATAGACAGCAGCCATCTGAGCTTTGAGGAAAGCGTGGAAGCGGCGGCGAAGCTCGTGCGGGAGAAGCTGGGCGAATGAAACAGATCATCGTTGCAAAGCACGCGGGATTCTGCGCCGGCGTGGCGCGCTCGGTGGCGCTGGCAGAAAAGGCACTGGAAGAAAACGGAACGCTGTGGTGTCTCGGGGAGCTGATCCATAACCGGGACGAGGTCGCGCGGCTTGCAGCGTTGGGCATGATCACTGCGCAGTCCGTTTCGGAGATCCCGGAGGGGAGCACGGTGCTGATCCGCTCCCACGGCGCCGGGAAAGCGGTTTATGACGCGCTGGAAAAGCGCGCTTGCCGCATCATCGACGGCACCTGCGGACGCGTGACCCGCATCCACAATATCGCGCGCCAGGCTGCGGAAAACGGCAAGACGCTCGTCGTCTTCGGCGCGGCAGAGCACCCGGAAGTCCTCGGAATCTGCGGCTGGTGCCCGCAAAGCGTTGCCGTGGAGCGCATCGAGGATTTGGAGCGCGTCCTGAAGGACTGCTGCGCGGACAATCCGAATGGCGTATATCTGGTGTTCCAAAGCACGGAAATGCAGGAGCATTTAAAAAAATCGAAAGAAATTCAAAAAAAAATATGTACAAACTGCGATTTATTTGATACAATATGCGATGCTACGCAGATTAGACAGTCAGAGGCATTAGATTTAGGACAAAAATGTGATGCTGTGGTGGTCGTTGGCGGAAAGCACAGTGCCAACAGCCGCCACCTGGTGGAGATTTGCGCGGAGGTTTGTGACACAGTCCTGTTTGCGGAAAATGCGGCAGAACTGGACATATCTCCGCTTGTGGCATTTGATACCATCGGTATCACCGCCGGCGCCTCTGTGCCGCAGCGGATCATAAAGGAGGTAAAACAAAAGATGTGCGACGAAATCAAAGAGACCGTTGAGGTCAATGAAGCTGCTGCTTCGGAAACCGAGAAGAGCTTTGAGGAGCTCCTCGAGGATTCCATCAAAACGATATATAACGGGGAGACGGTCAAGGGCATTGTCGCTGCAATCACGCCGACTGAAGTGACCGTTGATCTCGGCACCAAGCATTCCGGCTACATACCGGTGGAAGATTTTGCCGACGAAAACGGGACCAAGATCGAGGACCTGATCCATGTCGGTGACGAAGTCGAAGCATGCGTTGTCCGCGTGAACGATGTCGAGGGTACCGTGATGCTCTCCAAGCGCCGTCTGGATGCCGTTAAAAACTGGGAAGACATCGAGCGCGCCTGCGAGGAAGAAACGGTTGTCGAGGGCGTCGTGACCGAAGAAAACAAGGGCGGCGTCGTCGTCTCCGTGAAGGGCATTCGCGTGTTCGTTCCCGCTTCTCAGTCCGGCCTGCCGAGAGACGCCGAGATGAGCCAGCTTCTGAAGCAGAAGGTCCAGCTCCGCATCAAGGAAGTCAACAAGGCCCGCAGAAGAGTCGTCGGCTCCATCCGTGATGTCACTGCCAAGGCGCGCCGTGATGCCATCGCCAAGATCTGGGAAGAGATCGAGGTCGGCAAGCGTTACGCCGGCACGGTCAAGTCCCTGACCAGCTACGGCGCTTTCGTCGATATCGGCGGCGTGGACGGCATGGTGCATGTTTCCGAGCTGAGCTGGAAGCGCATCACCAAGCCCGCGGACGTTGTCGCGGTCGGCGATCAGATCGAAGTCTATGTCATCAACTTCGACAAGGAAAAGCGCAAGATCTCTCTCGGCTATAAGGATCCCTCGGAGAATCCCTGGACCAAGTTCATGGATCAGTACAAGGTCGGCGATATCGCCTCCGTTACCATCGTCAAGCTGATGACCTTCGGCGCATTTGCCGAGGTCGTGCCCGGTGTGGACGGCCTGATCCACATCTCCCAGATCGCGAACCGCCGCATCGGCCAGCCCGGTGAGGTCCTGAACGTCGGCGACGTCGTCGATGCCAAGATCACCGCGATCGACGAGGAGAAGCACAAGGTTTCTCTGAGCATCCGCGCCCTTTCCGAGCCCGCTCCCGCTCCGGCAAGAGAGCACAAGGAGGAAGCGCAGGAGGACACGGCGGAGCCCGAAGCCGACGCGCTTGTTTATGAGGTTTCCGAAACCGGCGAGTCAACCGGTATTGCTCCCGAGTCTGCAGAATAAAATAGTTTTGTATGGTTTTTTCTCAGCGCCCCGCGTTTTCCGTTTTTCCGTTTTTGTCATTCCGAGCGC
>CAMJPK010000005.1 GCA_946407675.1 uncultured Clostridia bacterium | reverse complement strand
CGTTTTTGCGCGAGGCGGTGTCGGAATACGGCGAACAGATCGCGGTCGGCGTCGATCTCAAGGACGGTTTCGTCGCCGTCAAGGGCTGGACGGAGACGACGGCCCTGACCGCGGACGCGTTCTGCGCGGAGCTGCAGGCGCTCGGCGTGCGCACGCTCATCTGCACGGACATCTCCCGCGACGGCGCGATGCGCGGCGCGAATCTGGCGCTCTACCGGGACCTCTCGGAAAAATTTGCGCTCAACATCACCGCCAGCGGCGGCGTGTCCTCGATGGAGGATGTACTGCGTTTGCGGGAGATGGGGCTTTACGGCGCGATCATCGGCAAGGCATACTACACCGGCGCGCTGGATCTGAAGAAAGCGATCGAGGCGGCACTATGATCACGAAACGAATCATCCCCTGCCTGGACGTCCGCGACGGGCGGGTGGTCAAGGGCGTCAACTTCACGGGCTTGGCGGACGTGAACTCCCCCGTGGAGCTGGCGAAGTATTACAGCGAATGCGGCGCGGACGAGCTGGTGTTCTACGACATCACCGCCTCGGCTGAGGGGCGGCGGCTCTTCACCGACATCCTCTGCGAGACGGCGCGGCAGGTCTTCATCCCGCTGACCGTCGGCGGCGGCATCAACACCGTGGACGACTTTGACCGCGTGCTCAAGTGCGGCGCGGACAAGGTCAGCGTCAACTCCGGCGCGATCCGCTCTCCGCAGCTCATCTTCGAGGCCGCGAAGCGCTACGGCGACCAGTGCGTCGTCCTCTCCGCGGACGTCAAGCGCGTGGACGGGCAGTTCCGCGTCTTCGCCAAGGGCGGCCGGGAGGACACCGGCATGGAGGCCATCAGCTGGATCAAGCACGGCGTCTCCCTCGGCGCGGGCGAGATCGTCCTCAACAGCATCGACACCGACGGCGTCAAGGGCGGCTTTGACCTCGAAATGCTCGCCGCCGTCTGCGACGCGGTCAGCGTGCCCGTGATCGCCTCGGGCGGCGCGGGGAAAATCGAGGACTTCGTGACGCTCTTCAAGACGCTCCCGAAGGTGGACGCGGGGCTCGCCGCCTCGATCTTCCACTTCGGCGAGGTGCGAATCCGCGACCTCAAGGCGGCGTTGAAAGAAAACGATATCCCTGTGCGGGAGGTATGAATCATGGTGAACATCGACGAACTGAAATATGACGAAAAGGGCCTGATCCCCGCGATCGTCGTCGACAGCCGCAGCAAGCGGGTGCTGACGCTGGCCTACATGAACCGCGAGAGCTTAGCCCTCACGCTGAAAGAGGAGCGGACGGTTTTCTGGAGCCGCTCGCGGCAGGAGCTGTGGCGCAAGGGCGAGACCAGCGGCAACGTGCAGCACCTCGTATCCGTCACCGCCGACTGCGACCGCGACGCGCTCGTGGTGGAGGTGGAGCCGGACGGCCCGGCCTGCCATCTCGGCGGCGTGAGCTGCTTCGAGTTCCCGGTCTGGCAGAGTGAAACGCGGCAGAGCTTTTCCGCCGACGGGCTCATGGACCTGCTCGCCGGGCGCAAGCGCGACAAGCCGGAGGGGAGCTATACCACCTATCTCTTTGAGAAAGGTCTCGACAAGATCCTCAAGAAGGTCGGCGAGGAGGCCACGGAGGTCATCATCGCGGGCAAGGCCGAGGACAAGCGCGAGACGGTGTACGAGATCGCGGACCTCGCCTACCACGTCATGGTGCTGATGACCGAGGCGGGCATCACGCTGGACGACGTGCGCGCGGAGCTGGCCTCCCGCCACGTCATCGACCACAAGGTCAAGCAGGAGAAGATGACATGACCGGCGATTTCCACGTCCACACGACCTTCTGCGACGGGCAGGCAAGCCCCGAGGAGATGGTGCGCGCCGCGCTGGCACGGGGCATGGACGCCGTCGGCTTTTCCGGCCACGGCCGCACCGCCTTCGACGAGAGCTGGTGCATGTCCGAGGCGGGGACCGCCGCCTACCGCGCGGAGATCGCGCGGCTGAAAAAGGCATACGCGGGGCGGATTGCCGTTTTCTGCGGGGTCGAGCAGGACATGTGCTCCGACGCGCCGACGGCGGGCTACGACTACGTCATCGGCTCCGTTCACTATCTGCGCGCCGGCGGGGAATACCTCCCCGTGGACGAGAGCGCCGCGCTCCAGCGCGACGCCGCGGCGCGCGTTTTCGGCGGCGACATCTATGCCTTCGCCGCGGCGTACTACCGACAGCTTGCGTCCGCGCAGGCGGCGACGGGCTGCGGCGTGATCGGCCACTTCGACATCGTCGCGAAGTTCAACGAGGGCGGAGCGCTCTTTGACGAAGGCGACGCGCGCTACGTGAACGCATGGCATGATGCGGCGGACGCGCTTTTGGAGACGGGCGCGCTCTTCGAGATCAACACCGGCGGCATCGCCCGCGGCTGGCGCAGCGTGCCCTATCCCGCGCCGCCCATCCTCGATTACCTGATCGCCCGCGGCGCGCGCTTTCTCCTGAGCGGCGACGCGCACCGACCCGACGGGCTGCGCTTCGGCTTTGACGCATGGGGCGCGTGGGCCCGCGCGCGCGGCGCCGAGATCGTTGAATCACCGGATTTCTGTATACAATGACGCCCTTTTTTCGCGCCGCCGCGCGGAAGATTGGAAAAATTGGCTATTGAAGTTTGAAAAAGTTTTGCTATAATACACCTAACTGAATATTGCAATGAAAGGATAGAGGCGCAGTTGTCAGGAGTAGCACCGGTGTCAAAGGCATGCAAAGCCGTTGCCGGGGTGAAAGGGGCCGCTGCCGAAGGTGAGGAAGCTGCGATCCTCGCCTGGTCGCTCGGATAAGATCCGTTTGACTGTCGCATTTGCGGAGAGCTATGGATTGATTGCAATTTTCCCGCGCCCCTTTTGGGGCGTATTCCGGGGATTTTGGAAGGATCGGCAGCCGATGCAAATGGCATTGCATCGGCTGTTTTCGTATCAACGACTTGCAGTATTCGGAAAACTTTGAGAAGGAGACGAATCCAAAATGACTGCAAACCCCATTTTCCGCGGCGCCGCAACCGCCCTGATCACCCCGCTGACCGCTTCCGGCGTGGACTATGACCGCTTCGGCAAGCTCATCGACTGGCAGATCGCGCAGGGCATCGACGCGCTCGTGATCGCCGGCACCACCGGCGAGGGCTCGACGCTGACCGACGAGGAGCACCGCGCGGTGCTCAAGTACGCCGTGGAGCGCGCGGCGGGCCGCACGCCCATCATCGCGGGCACCGGCTCCAACGACACCGACTACGCCATCTCGCTGACGAAATTCGCCTGCGACATCGGCGCGGACGCGATGCTGGTCGTCACCCCCTACTACAACAAGGCCACGCAGAAGGGCCTCATCCAGATGTACACCGCCATCGCGGACGCCTCGACGAAGCCGCTGATCCTCTACAACGTGCCCAGCCGCACCGGCGTCGGCATCGAGCCGGCCACCTACGCGGCGCTGGCCGATCACCCGATGATCGCGGCCATCAAGGAGGCCAACGGCAACATTTCGAAGATCATGGAGACCGCGGCGCTGGTCGGCGATAAGCTGGACATCTACTCCGGCAACGACGATCAGGTGACGCCGATCCTCTCCGCGGGCGGCGCGGGCGTCATCTCCGTCCTGTCGAACCTCATGCCGCGGCAGACAAGCGAGATGTGCCACCGCTGGTTCGACGGCGACATCGCTGGCTCTCTGAAGATGCAGCTGGACTACCTCCCGCTCATCAACGCGCTGTTCTGCGAGGTCAACCCGATCCCGGTCAAGGCCGCGATGGCCGCCATGGGCTGGTGCGAGAATTATCTGCGCCTGCCGCTGACGCCGATGGAGCCGGAGCACGCCGAGAAGCTCTACGCGCTGATGCGTGCGCACGGCCTGATTTGAGAAACGAGGGATAGAGATATGAGAATCTTACTGAGCGGACTGGGCGGCCACATGGGCGCCGAGGTCGCGCGTCTGTGCGCGGAGGGCTACCGCGGCGCGCAGCTCGCCGCCGGCGTGGACTATATGAATTCCCAAAATGCCGCCGTTCCCTGCGCGCCGGACTTTGCGCACGCGCAGACGGACGTGGACTGCATCGTGGACTTTTCCCACCACAGCTGCACGGCCGATATGCTCGCCTTTGCGAAGCAAAACCGTCTCCCGCTGGTGATCGCCACCACCGGGCAGACCGACGAGGAGCGCACCGCGATTGCGGACGCGGCGAAGGAGATCCCGGTCTTCTTCGCGGCAAACTTCTCCCTCGGCGTCGCGCTGCTGATCGAGCTGGCGAAAAAGGCCGCCGCGGCGATGCCGGAGGCGGAGATCGAGATCATCGAGAAGCACCACGACCGCAAGGTGGACGCCCCCAGCGGCACCGCCCTTGCGATCGCCCGCGCGATCCAGTCCGTCCGCCCCGCCGCCACGATCGTCACCGGGCGCAGCGGGTTCGGAAAGCGCACGAAGGAGGAGATCGGCATCCACGCCATCCGGATGGGCAATCTCGCCGGAGAGCACGAGGTGCTGATCGGCACGAACAGCCAGACCATCACGCTGAAGCATGAGACGCACTCCCGCACGCTGTTCGCGGAGGGGGCGCTGGCCGCCGCGGAGTTCCTGATCAGGAAGCCGGCGGGGCTTTACTCCATGCAGGATATGCTGGCCGACGACTGAGAAAGGAAGGATTCCCTATGCGCATTGCGATTTACGGTTACGGCAACATCGGCCGCGGCGTTGAGCTGGCGATCCGCGCAAACGCCGATCAGGAGCTTGTGGGGGTGTTCACCCGCCGCGCGCCCGAAACGGTCAAAACGCTGACCGGCGCGCCGGTCTATGCCGCCGACACGCTCGCCGCCCGCGCCGCGGAGATCGACGTTGTGATCCTCTGCGGCGGCAGCGCCACCGATCTGCCGGTGCAGACCCCGGCGATCGCGCGAAAGTGCAACGTGGTGGACAGCTTCGACACCCACGCCCGCATCCCCGAGCACTTTGACGCCGTGGACGCCGCCGCGAAGGCGAGCGGGCACACCGCGCTGATCTCCGGCGGCTGGGACCCCGGCATGTTCTCGCTGGCGCGCCTCTACGGCGCGGCGATCCTGCCCGACGGCAAGGACTACACCTTCTGGGGCCGCGGCGTCAGCCAGGGCCATTCCGACGCCATCCGCCGCATCCCCGGCGTCGTGGACGCGCGGCAGTACACCGTCCCCATCCCCGCCGCGCTCGACGCGGTGCGCGCGGGCGACCAGCCGGAGCTGACGGCGCGGCAGAAGCACCTGCGCGAATGCTATGTCGTGGCCGCGGAGGGCGCGGACTTGTCCGCCATCGAGACGGCGATCAAAACCATGCCCAACTACTTTGCGGACTACGACACCACCGTGAATTTCATCACGGCGGAGGAGATGCGCCGCGACCACAGCGCGCTGCCGCACGGCGGCATGGTGATCCGCACGGGCAAGACCGGCGCTAAGGGCGAGCACAAGCACACGATTGAATACCGCCTGCAGCTCGACTCCAACCCGGAGTTCACCGCCGGCGTGCTGACCGCGCTGGCCCGCGCCGTCGTCCGTCTGAACGCGAAGGGCGACACCGGCTGCAAGACGATCTTCGACTTACCGCCCGCCCTGCTCTCGCCCCTGAGCGCCGCGGAGCTCCGGGCACAGATGCTGTGAGGAGGTCTGCATGGGCGATTTCATCTGCGAAAACATCTCGGTGAACGCCGAAGGGCATCTGTGCTTCGGCGGGCAGGACACCGCCGTGCTCGCCGCGCAGTACGGCACGCCGCTCTACCTCATGGACGAGGACCGGCTGCGGCGCAACATGCGCGTCTACACGGATGCCTTCCGGCGGCATTTTGCCCCCGGCTCCCGGGTGCTCTTTGCCAGCAAGGCCAACGCCTTCCGCCAGATCTACCGCATCGCGCGCGAGGAGGGCCTGGGCGTGGACGTCGTCTCCGCCGGCGAGGTGCACACGGCAAAGTCCGCCGGATACGACATGGCGCTTGCCTATTTCCATTCCAACAACAAGACGGACGCGGACATCCGCTACGCGATGGACTGCGGCGTCGGCTATTTCGTCGTGGACGGCGAGGAGGAGCTGCGCGCCATCGACGCCGAGGCCACGAAGCGCGGCATCCGGCAGAAGCTGCTGCTGCGCCTGACGCCCGGCATCGACCCGCACACCTACGCCGCGGTGGACACCGGGCAGGTGGACTCCAAGTTCGGCAGTGCGATCGAGACCGGACAGGCCGAGGCGATCACCGCGCTGGCGCTGACGCTGCCCGGCGTCGATCTCGCGGGCTTCCACTGTCACGTCGGCTCGCAGGTCTTTGACGAGGACGTGTTCGAGCGCGCGAGCGTCGTGATGCTGGAGTACATCGCCATGGTCGCGCAAAAGTACGGCTGCGCCGCGCGCGAGCTCGACCTCGGCGGCGGCTACGGCGTCCCCTACGTCGCGAGCGACGGCACCGTTGACATCGGCGCGCGCATCGGCGAGGTGGCCGCGGTCATCCACAAGACCTGCGCACGTCTCGGCATCGCCGAGCCCGCGATCCTGATGGAGCCGGGGCGCAGCATCGTCGCCGACGCCGGCATGACGCTTTACACCGTGGGGTCCGTCAAGCGCATCCCCGGCTACAAGAATTACGTCTCCGTGGACGGCGGCATGTCGGACAACCCGCGCTTTGCGCTGTACGGCTCGAAGTACACCTGCTATGCCGCGACGCGGATGCACGAGCCGGCGACGCTGCGCTGTGACCTTGTCGGGCGCTGCTGCGAAAGCGGCGACGTGATCCAGCCGGACATCTGCATGCCCGAGCGCGTGCGCCGGGGCGACCTCGCCGCGGTGTGCACGACCGGCGCCTACAACTATTCGATGGCCTCCAACTACAACCGCATCCCCCGCCCGCCCATCGTCATGCTGCGCGACGGCGGCAGCTACGTCGCGGTGCGGCGCGAGACGCTGGAGGACCTCACGGCGCTGGATAACTGATCCTTCAATTGCGAAACAAGTTTCGCAACGGAGCGGCGCATGCGCATCGCGTATCCACCTCATCTGCCCCTTCGGGGCACCTTCCCCTCAAGGGGAAGGCAATTATGAAATACGGACAAAGGAAACAGAAGAACAAATGGAAACAATCGTTGTCAAGTTCGGCGGCAGCTCGCTTGCAGACGCCGACCACTTCCGTAAGGTTGCGGATATCGTTAAGGCAGACCCGCGCCGCCGCTTTGTCGTGGCCTCCGCCCCCGGCAAGCGCGGCGACGGCGACACCAAGGTGACCGACCTGCTGTACCGCTGCTGCGACGCGGCGGCGGCCGGCGGCGACTGGCGCGGCGTGCTGGCGCAGATCGAGGGCCGCTTCTCCGACATCATCCGCGACCTCGGCCTCGACTTCCCGCTGGAGCATGAGATCGCCGTCATTGCCGAGCACCTTGCCTCCGGCAAGCCCCGCCGGGACTATATGGCCAGCCGCGGCGAGTATCTCAACTCCCGCATCCTTGCGGCCTATCTCGGCTTCCCCTTCTTCGATGCGGAGCAGCTCATCCGCTTCACCCCGCGCGGCACCTTTGCCGAGGGCGCGACGAATGCGCTGCTGTCGAAGACGCTCGGCGGCGCAGCCTGCGGCGTCATCCCCGGCTTCTACGGCGCGACGGAGGACGGCACGGTGTTCACCTTCTCGCGCGGCGGCTCGGACGTCACCGGCTCGCTGGTGGCGCGCGGCGTGGGCGCGGCGGTCTACGAGAACTGGACGGACGTCTCCGGCATGCTCTTCACCGATCCGCACATCGTCGCGGACCCGCGGCCGATCGAGTATATCACCTACCGCGAGCTGCGCGAGCTTTCCTATATGGGCGCCTCCGTTCTCCATGAGGACGCGGTGTTCCCGGTGCGCAAGGTCGGCATCCCCATCAACATCCGCAACACCAACCGCCCCGGCGACGAGGGCACGTGGATCGTAAAGCAGCTCCCCCAGGGCACCCGCACCCGCACGGTCACGGGCGTCGCGGGCAAGCGCGGCTTCTGCGGCATCCAGGTGGAAAAGGCCATGCTCAACGGCGAGGTCGGCTTCATCGCCCGCATCCTCGACATCTTTGCCGAGTGCGGCGTCTCCATCGAGCACTGCCCCACCGGCATCGACACGGTCACCGTCATCGCCGATGCGGTCGGCTTCAACGCCCACCGCGACGAGGTGCTGCAGCTCATCCGCGAGCGGATGCAGCCGGAAAGCCTCATCGTCGAGGACGACCTCGCGATGATCGCCGTCGTCGGCCACGGCATGGTCGCCGCGCGCGGCGTCGCGGCGCGCATCTTCCGCGCGGTGGCGGACGCCGGCATCAACATCCGCATGATCGACCAGGGCTCCAGCGAGCTCAACGTCATCCTCGGCGTGAACGGCGCGGACTTTGAGGAGGCCATCCGCTCCCTCTACCGCGAGTTCCGCTGACGCGCATCCGCTGTGCAAACGCCCGCCTTGTTCATTGACAAGGCGGGCGTTTGCTGTTATCATTTTCGGCAGAAAACATGTTTTTCAGGAGGTAATAAGGATATGTCCATCGCAGAAGAGAGTTTGGCCCTGCACTATGAGAAAAAGGGCAAGATCGAGGTCATCAGTACGGTCCCCGTCGCAAGCGCGAAGGACCTGTCGCTGGCCTATACCCCCGGCGTGGCGCAGCCCTGTCTGGAGATCCAGAAGAACGTCGAGCTCTCCTATGAGCTGACGCGCCGCTGGAACCTCTGCCTTGTCGTCACCGACGGCACGGCGGTGCTCGGCCTCGGCGACATCGGCCCGGAGGCCGGCATGCCGGTCATGGAGGGCAAGTGCGTGCTGTTCAAGAGCTTCGGCGGCGTGGACGCCTTTCCGCTTTGCATCAAGAGCAAGGACGTCGATGAGATCGTCCGCACGATCTGGCTCATCTCCGGCTCCTTCGGCGGCGTGAACCTTGAGGATATCTCCGCGCCGCGCTGCTTCGAGATCGAGCGCAAGCTCAAGGAATGCTGCGACATCCCCATCTTCCACGACGACCAGCACGGCACCGCGATCATCACACTGGCCGGCATGACCAACGCGCTGAAGGTCGTCGGCAAGAAAAAAGAGGATGTGCGCGTCGTCATCTCCGGCGCGGGCGCGGCGGCGATCTCCATCTGCCGCCTGCTGCTGTCCGCCGGCTTCGTCGACGTGACGCTCTGCGACCGCCGCGGCGCGATCTGGGACGGCCGCGAAGAGGGCATGAACCCGGTCAAGGACGAGATGGCGAAGCTCACGAACCCGACCAAGCGCAAGGGCGCGCTGGGCGAGGTCATCCGCGGCGCGGACGCCTTCATCGGCGTGTCCGCCCCCGGCGTGCTGACCGGCGAGATGGTCAAGAGCATGGCGCGGGACGCCATCGTGTTCGCCTGCGCCAACCCGACGCCCGAGATCATGCCCGACGAGGCGAAGGCCGCGGGCGCGCGCGTCGTCGCCACCGGGCGCAGCGACTTCCCCAACCAGATCAACAACGTCCTCGCCTTCCCGGGCGTGTTCCGCGGCGCCTTCGACGTGCGCGCGCGCGACATCAACGAGGAGATGAAGATCGCCGCCGCGCACGCGCTGGCCTCGCTGGTCGCGCCGGATGAGCTGGGCGCGGACTACATCATCCCCAAGGCCTTCGATCCCCGCGTGGCGAAGACCGTGGCCGCCGCCGTGGCCGAGGCCGCGCGCGCAAGCGGCGTGGCTCGCCTGTAACGCGTCCATGCGCACCGTAAAGGCAAGCGCCGTCACCGACGCGGTGGCCGAGCTGTGCATCCGCGCCAACCGCGAGCTGCCGCCCGACGTGCGCGCCGCGCTGGAGCGCGCGCGTGCCGCCGAGCCGTGGCCGACGGCGCAGCGCGGACTGGATATTTTGCTGGACAACCTCGCGCTGGCCGCGGAGAAGCAGCTGCCGATCTGCCAGGACACCGGCATGGCCTGTGTCTTTCTCGAGCTGGGACAGGACGTGCACATCGACGGCGATCTGAACGCCGCCGTGCAAGCCGGCATCCGCGCCGGCTACGCGCGCGGCTACCTGCGCTGCAGCGTCGTGGCCGATCCGCTGCGCCGCGTCAACACCGGGGACAACACGCCGGGCGTGCTCTCCGTGCGCCTCGTGCCGGGGGACGTGTGCCGCCTGACCGTGCTGCCGAAGGGCTTCGGAAGCGAGAACATGAGCCGCCTGCAGATGCTCACCCCCGCGGACGGCGCGGAGGGCGTGCGCCGCTTCGTGCTGGACACGGTGCGCGCCGCGGGGCCGAACCCCTGCCCGCCCATCGTCGTGGGCATCGGCGTCGGCGGCACCTTTGACGGCGTCGCGGCGCTGGCAAAGCGCGCGCTGCTGCGCCCGCTGGACGCGGCGAACCCCGATCCGTACTACGCGGAGATGGAGCGGACGCTGCTGGAGGAGATCAACGCCCTCGGCATCGGGCCGCAGGGCTTCGGCGGAAGGACCACGGCGCTGGGGCTCGCGATCGAGACGGCGCCCACGCACGTCGCGGGGCTGCCCGTCGCCGTGAACATCAGCTGCCACGCCACGCGGCGCGCCAGCGCCGCACTGTGAGGTGGGGCGTATGGAGTACCGTATCACCACCCCCGTCACCCGGGAAATGCTCGCGCCGCTGCGCGCGGGCGACGCTGTGCTGCTCTCCGGCACGGTCTACACCGCGCGCGACGCCGCACATGCCCGCCTGTGCGAGCTGCTGCGGCGCGGCGAGGAGGCACCGTTTCCGCTGTGCGGCAGCGCGGTCTACTATGTCGGCCCGACGCCGGAACGCCCCGGCGAGCCGATCGGCGCCGCCGGCCCGACGACCGCCGGGCGCATGGACCGCTTTTCGCCCATGCTCATCGAGCGCGGCCAGCTTCTCATGATCGGCAAGGGCGCCCGCTCCGACGCCGTGAAGGAGGCCATCGTCCGCTACGGCGCGGTGTACCTCGGCGCCGTCGGCGGCGCCGGCGCGGTCATGGCCGCGGCGGTGCGCAGCGCGAAGGTCATCTGCTGGCCCGACCTCGGCTGCGAGGCCGTGCGGGCGCTGACCGTGGAGGACCTGCCGCTGACCGTCGTCATCGACGCGCAGGGCAACGACCTCTATGAGCTGGGGCCGAAGGAATATTTGGCGTCGCTGTGATTGTTTGCGGCGCGACGTGGGCATCGCGCCCTGTGATAGCAAGGCCGCCGGAGCTTTTTCGCTCCGGCGGCCTTGCTGTGAAAGACATCATAAGACGTTGATGTAGTATGCGTTGAGCTGATCCTCGCCCTGATAGATCCGCAGCCACGTTTCCCGCGGCGCCGAGGCGATCAAGGCGCTGCTGTAAATCGGCAGCCGCTCTGTTTCCCGGAGCTCGCTGAAAAGCTGCTCGGAGATCACGGCGAGGCCATAGTCGTCCTCCGGGCTGAGAAAGATGACCGCGGGGGTACCGGACGGCAGCCGCAGCGCAACCGCGAGGTCGAAGGGCCCGTCGCCCTCCGGCGGCAGGGCGTCCCATCCCGTGCGCGGCAGCTCGGACATCCGCGGCAGGCCGGGGATCGGCTCCTGCAGGCGCGGGTTGCCCTCGTTGGTCTTGACGATTGCGTCATAGTTTTCGTTGTACAGCAGCACGATGCGCGCCTCCCATTCCGCGGGGAGCCGGTTCTCCAGCGGTTCGCCGTCCGCGCCGAGCAGGTATTGCTTGCTCAGCGTGACGTTCTTGTACCAATAGTCATGGCGCAGCTCCGTCTGCATCTCATGGTAAAGGGCCTGCGCCTCCAGTATGCGCGCGTGCTCTGTCTCCCAAAGATTCGAGACGGAAAGCGCGGCGAGCTCCGAGGTGAGGTCAAAGGGCAGCGTGGAAAGGCCGTTCATCAGATCGCAGCGGTATTCGTCCGTGGAGAAGGCGACGACGTCCCGCAGGGCCTTGCGCAGCGCGTCCAGCGAGGAACCGGCGTTGCGGATGAACGCCTCGCGCCCCCGATCAAAGAAGGCGGACGGCAGCTCCTCGTCTCCGTAATACAGCCGCAGCAGCCGGAGATCGCGCGGCGCATCCATCGCCGCGACCTCGTCCAGGACCCGGGTCAGCAGGGCCGAGGAGAAGCGCAGCCCCTCTCCCTCCAGCCGGACCTTGTCGACGCGAAGGGGCTCCGACCAGTCCTCCAGCGAGATCGTAAAGCCGTCGGTCAGCTCGTCCATGCCCGTCCATTTGGCCAGCTTTTCCGCGCCGATGCGGATCAGGGGGCCATACCAGACCTCGCGGAGCACGACGCGGAGCGTCTGCGCATCGACGACGGAAACCTCCGCCGGCGCGCGCAGCTGCGCGGGCAGAAAGCCCAGGAGCTTGACCGCCGCGCGCACCTCGGCGTCGGCGTCATAGCCGTCTCCGCGCACGTCGAGCGAATAGCCAAGCTGTTCGATCGAGACTTTTCCGCCGAGCTCGCTTTGCAGGGAATCCAGCGCGCCGTTTTGCAGCATCAGAGAATAAACGTCCGCCTTATCCAAGCGGAAAAGCAGATGCGCCCCGTCCGGATCGGCGGAGAGATCGACGATCTCCGCATCGGCCGCGGCCAAGGCGTCATAATCGTCGTATTCGTAACGGATCTGCGTGTTATAGACAAACGGCGCGGCGCAGAGGAGCGCCAGCAGCAGCACGATCACGAGCAGGGCGATCAGCCCGCCGTGCCCGCGGCGTTTTCTGGTTTCGTTCATGTGGGAGCCCTCCCATCCTCAGATACAAAAAGCATAGCGAAGAACGGCGGGAAAGTCAAGCGCCGCGCCCCGGCAGGGGCGCGGCACCGTCGTATGTGCACTTATTCCGCGAGATACTTCTTGCGGCTGTATTCGTAGACCTCGTCGTTGAAGGCCGGGGTGGTGCGGCGGAAGGACACCATGCCCGTGATGGAGGGCTTGCCGGGCTGGCAGAAGCGATCCACGAACTTGCGGGCGAGCGCGCGCTGCTCGGCCTCGCTGCGCTCGGGGATGTCCAGCTCCTCCGGGAACACGGCCAGAATGATCTTGTCGCCGTAGGTGTCGTAGAGGTAGCCGATGTCGTTCATGGCCTGCGGCTGCCACAGGTCGAAGCCGCCGTCGATGTAGCACTGGATGCGGTCGGCGGTGTGGCCGCAGGAATGGAGCAGCGTGCGGCGGCCCTTGGAATGGATGTGGTCGGTGATCTGCTTCATGAACGGAACGAACAGCTCGTAGGCCACATCCATGGAGAAGAACGGCGCCTTCTGCGCGCCCCAGTCGTCGTGGATCTCGATGAGGTCCAGCGCCGGCATGTACTGGCACAGCTTGTCGACGACGCGGCAGCCGAGGTCGGTCATCGCGGCGAACAGCTCCTTCACCGCGTCGGTCTGCTCGTCGTCGATGAGGGCCATGGCGGCGGGCATGAAGTCCATGAAGGAGATCAGGCGCTCAAACCAGAAGCCGTTGATGAACGTGAACTGCGCGGGGAAGCGCGTGTCGATGGGTTTGTCCTTGGCCGCCGCCTCCCAGTCCCAGCTGTCGATGTCCGGGAGCTTGATGATCTTCTTCCAGTCGTTGACATCCTGCAGGATCGGGGCGCCGGGCTCCACGATGGAGCCGCCCGCGTCCGGGACGAAGCGCCATTTGATGCCGAAGATATCCGTGACGTCCGCGCGGATGCCGCGCCCGAGCGTGTTGTTGTACAGCGGGAGCTGGGCGGACAGCGTCTCGCGGATGCTGGGCATCCAGTAGGGGTGCCGCTCGTCGAACATCGCGTCAAAGTTGGCGCGGCAGGTCACGGGCGTGTTGTAGATCGGGGTGTCGTTGCCAATGCCCATCATGTTTGGGCGCGTGCCGACGATTTGTTTTTCTGCATCTGTGTATGGAATTTTACGATACATGACGAACCTCCCGTGAAAATATCATTAATACAAGTATGATCATACCACGCCGTTATGAAAATAGCAATCATTTTTCCCGCGGACGCCGGGGACTGCCGCGAAAGCCGCCTGCGCGATCGTGCGCGCGGTCGGGCTAATTTTTTGCAGTTTGCGCCGGGACGCCGTTTTTCAGATTTCGGTGGAAATGCGCCGGGATTTGGTGTATGATGATACCGCAAACAATCACCCGGAGGTGTGCGCGCATGGTTTCTTCCGACAACAAGCCGTTCGTATATGAAAAGCAGCAGCTCATCGAGGTCATCTGCCAGCTGCGCTTTCCGACGATCCTCTCCATCGACACAAAGGAGCCGGCGGACTTTCAGGACCTGATCCGCGGGAGCTTTCCCCGCTACGCCTGCCAGCTCGATCCGGTCACCGGGCCGGACGGCAAGCCGCAGCAGGTGCGCAACCACACGTTCATCACCGAGGACGGCGCGTACAAGATCAGTCTGACGAAGGACTTCATCGCCCTGTCCACCATGCGCTATCCCGGCTGGGAGGGCTTTGCCCATACGCTGGACGAGCCGCTCGGCCGCTTCATCAGCACCTACAAGCCCGCCTATTTTTCGCGGATCGGCCTGCGCTATCTCAACGCGTTTTCGCGCGAAAAGCTCGGCCTGGCCGGACGGCGGTGGAACGACCTGATCCAGCCGCAGTTCCTCGGCCCGCTTGACGACGACGCAATCGACGAATCGGAATTCGTCAAATGCGCCATTGACGTGGAGCGCCGGCTCAGTGAGCGCCTCGGTCTCAAGCTGCACGCCGGTCCGGGCAGCATCCGCCGCACCGTGCGCACCGATACGGGACTGCAGACCGTACAGGAGCCGGAGACGCGCTTCATCCTCGATCTGGACGTATACGCCAACGGGAACACCCCGCTCGGCGAGGCGGCGCAGACGCTGGAGCAGCTCCACGCGCACGCCGACCGCGCGTTTTCCGACGCGATCACCGACGCGCTGCACGACGCGATGGAGCCCGTGCTGCTCTGATTGCTGTACCCCGAATCTTTCGCTTTGCGCGCCGCCCGACAGGGCGGCGCGCAAACAATCATTTCCAAGTTTTCCGAAGAAAAACTGCGCATACTAACTGCGCAGAAACTTTCGGAAACGGAGGATGGATATGAAAACAATGGACTTTCTGAAGGGTATGGGCGCCGGGATGGTGGTCGGCGCGGCGCTGGGCATGATCGTCGCCCCCGACAAGCGCGGCGGCAAGAAGCGCCTGAGCAAAATGATCCGCGCCGCCGGCGACGTGATCGAGGACCTCAGCGGCGCCATCGGGCTCTGAGCCGGAGCGCAAAAAATCCCTGAAAAAACCGAAAATAGAGCTTGCATTTTATATTTGGCTGTGCTAATATACTAGAGCGCGTTAGTCGTAAGCGCCTTTAGCTCAGCTGGATAGAGTGTCTGGCTACGGACCAGAAGGTCAGGGGTTCGAATCCCTTAAGGCGTGCCAAAGGAAAAAGCTCCACCGAACGGTGGAGCTTTTTCCTTTTTGCGTTACGCCTTGGGCAGCTTGGCGAGGAGCTTCTGCGCGAACTCCGCCGGGGGCAGCGGGCGCGAGAAGTAATAGCCCTGGACGATGTCGCAGCCGGCGTCGCGCAGCAGCTTGAGCTGCATCTCGGTTTCGACGCCCTCGGCCACGACGGGCACCTTGAGATAGCGCGCGATGTCGAGGATCAGCTCCACAAGGCGCAGGTCGCGCTCGTTGCGCTCGATGTTCTGTATAAACGCGATGTCCATCTTCAGCACGTCGACCGGCAGCGAGGAGAGCATGTTCAGCGACGAATAGCCGGAGCCGAAGTCGTCCATCTCGATCTCGTAGCCCTTTTCGCGCAAAAGCCCGATGACGCGGATGAGCTGGTCGGCGTCCTCGGTGTAGGCCGACTCCGTGACCTCCAGCAGCAAATCGGCGGGGCGCAGGCCGTGGCGCGCGATGATGCCGTCCAGCGTGGAAATGAGGTTCGGGTCGAACACGTCCACGCGCGAGAGGTTGACGGACACCGGCAGCGTCACGCCGTAGGCGTCGCGCCACGCGGCGATCTGCGCCGCGGCCGCCTCCCAGACGTAGGCGTCCAGCACGGTGATCTGGCCGCTGCGCTCAAAGAAGGGGATGAAGCCGTCCGGGGTGATGAGGCCGAGCTGGGGGTGGTTCCAGCGGACCAGCGCCTCGGCGCTGCTGAGCTTCGGCGGGTCGTTCTGGATGCGGTACTTCGGCTGGAAGTAGACCTCAAATTCATGCTGGCTGAGCGCGCGGGCGAGATCGTTTTGCAGCAGCCGGCTGAGCTCGTCGCGGCGGCGGGTGTCCTCGTCGTAGACCATGAGATGGCGCTTGTAATCGCCGCGCACCATGCTGCACGCGCTCCACGCGCGGTTGAACATCTCCTCCGTGCCGACGCCCGGCTGCCAGGGCATGACGCCCATGCGCAGCCGGATGTCCGTGTTGCGGGAGATCTTGTTGAGGCGCGCCTGGAAACGCTCAAGCAGCGCGTTGTAGTCCTGCCCGTGGGCACAGAAGATGTCGAAGGAGTCGCCCTCGGTGCGGGCGGCGATGCCGTCTGCCCCGTCGATAAAGGCGCCGATCTCGCTGCCGAGCGCGCGGAGCAGCTCGTCGCCGAAGGCGCGGCCGTTGAGCGAGTTGAGCGTGTGGAAGCGCTCGATGTTCATGACGATGGCGTCCATCGGCTTGCCGGGGTTTTCCCGATACAGCCGCTCCACATAGGCGATGAAGAAGCCGCGGTTATAAAGGCCCGTCAGCGGGTCGCGCTCCGTCTCGGAGATGAGCTGCCGCCCCTCGCTGGCCTTCGTCTCGGCGCGCACATTGCGCCACAGCAGGAAGAGGATCGCCGCGGCGATGACCGCGATCACGGCGATCACCGTGGCGAGGTTGTCCTGCAAAAAGTCAAGGAAGGTCACGCGCGTGTCGACGAAGGAATTCTTCGTCAGCGAGGCGTTCAGCGCGGCCTGCGGGATCAGGCGGTTGATCTTGTTGAGGATGGAGAACAGGCAGTCGTCGTTCCGCCCGACGGCGAAGGACAGGTCCATCGCCTCGCCGGTGGCGAGCGGCGAGAGCTTATACTTCACCAGCGCGTCGCCGACGCTGTTCAGGCGGTAGGAGCTCACCAGCGCGCAGTCCGCCGCGCCCGCGGAGACGGCCTTGAAGCCCTCCTCCGCGCTGTCGTAATAGCGCATCTGCCAGTTCGGGAAGTTGTCCTTGAGGAAGGTCTCATGGTTGTGGTGCCCCTCGACCGAGGCGACGGCCATCGGCTGCTCCGCGGACAGGCCGCGGTGGTCGGTCGAGCGCATCACGGCGTACATCTCCGAGGAGATGAGCGCGTCCGTGATGATGATGCCGCGCTGCTCGCCGTCGTAGGCGCTGAAGTTGACCGGGAACACACAGTCCACCTCGCCGGCGGCAAGCGCCTGCAGGGCGGCCTCCGTGGTCGTATAGGCGCGGGTCTCAAAGTTGAGCTTCGCATTCTTCTCCGCGGTCGCCGCGAAGTCCAGATAGTCCGCCAGCGCGCCGGCCAGCGCGCCGCTGTCGTCACAGTCGCTGAACGGAAGGAAGTTGTCGCGGTAACCCACGCGGATGGTGCCGTGGGCGTTCAGCCAGTCCTTCTCCTCGCCCGTCAGAAAGCTGTTGACGGCGCCGGCCTTGTTGAAGCGCTCGGTCATCTGCTGGTTGAAGTCGCGGTTGTCCTCCAGCAGGCGGTTCATCGCCACGTCGAGATCCTGCTTGATGTCCGGGCGGTTCTTGTTCACGCCGAAGAAGCTCTCCGCCGCGCCGACCTTGCAGACGGGCACGATGTCGGCGCGGTTGCCGTAGGTGTCCAGCGTGACCAGCATGTCGATCTCGCCGTGCGCGAGCATCTCCAGCAGCACCGGCGTTTTTTCCGTCAGCTCCACGATCTTGGGGTGGACGTTGTGCTTATCCGCCCATTCGAGGAAGAGCTGCTCCTGAATGCTGTTCTTGTTGACGCCCAGCCGCTTGCCGTTCATGGTGGAGAAATCGTCGGGGCGGATCTCCGTGTTGTCGGGCGCAATGAAGACATGGTAGTCCTCCCCGCCCATTGGCTCGGCGCTGTACAGGATCTTCTCCGCACGCGCCTCAGTGTACGAAACGTCGCTGAGCAGGTCGATCTCGCCCGCAACCAGCTTCTCGAACAGCTCCGACCAGCTGCCCTCGACATACTCATAGGTCCAGCCGGTGTAGATCGCGACGCGCTGCTGGTATTCGTAGCCGTAGCCGGAGCGGCGCCCGAACTGGTCCGTGCGGTGGAACGCCGATTCATACCAGCCGACGCGCACCACCTTTTTCTCCGCCGACGACGCGTGCGCCGGGACCGCGGCAGAGAGGATCAGCGCCAGAAGAAGGCACACCGTCAGCCATGTTCGCCGCTTCAGTCGTTTCATTTCTCTTTCTCCTCGATTTCTCCCGTTTGTTTTCCCCGGATCAGGCCATGACAGTTTTTCTACAATCGAATATTTTAGCGCGGCCATCCAAAAATTTCAAGGTATCGCTTTTTTGAATCAGGTAATAACGCGACGGAGGGGCTTTGCCGCGGCGAATCTTGACAGCGCACGGTCGCTGCGCTATGATGAAGAATACCCAATCGGGTATCTGGAGGGATTGAAAAATGGTTCAATGTATGGATTCCGAAAGCCTGCACCGCAGACTGAAGAAGATCATCGGTCAGGTCAACGCCATCGACCGCATGATCGACGAGGACGTCCCCTGCGAGGACGTGCTCGCGCAGATCAACGCCGCAAAATCCGCCCTGCACAAGGCGGGACAGCTCATCCTCGAGGGGCACATCCGCCACTGCGTGCTGGAGGGCCTGCAAAACGGCGACGTGGACGAGACGATCGCCAAGTTCACCAAGACCATCGACCGCTTCGCCAACATGAGCTGAACGCACGAGGGACGACACCATGAGAAAGACAAAGATCGTTTGCACCATCGGCCCGGCCAGCGAGGACCCCGCCGTTTTCCGCGAGATGTGCCGCAGCGGGCTGAACGTCGCCCGCCTCAACTTCTCGCACGGCACCCATGAAGCGCACCAGCAGAAGATCGACATGATCAAGGCGGTGCGCGAGGAGCTGAATCTCCCGGTCGCCATCATGCTGGACACCAAGGGCCCGGAATACCGCATCGGCACCTTCGCGGGCGGCAAGGTTACGCTGCGCGACGGGGACGATTTCACCTTCACCACGCGCGACGTGCCCGGCGACGAACACATTGTGTCCGTCAGCTACAAGGGTTTGGCGGAGGACCTCGCCCCCGGTGACCGCATCCTCGTCAACAACGGCCTTGTGATCTTCGAGGTGCGCGCCGTTGAGGGCAGCGAGATCCGCTGCACCGTGCTGGCGGGCGGCGTGCTGTCCGACCGCAAGAGCATGAGCTTCCCCGGCAAGGTCATCCATCAGGTCTACCTCAGCGAGCAGGACAAGGACGACCTGCTCTTTGGCATCCGCAACAAGGTGGACTACATCGCGGCCTCCTTCGTGGGCTGCAAGCAGGACCTGCTTGACCTCAAGGGCTTCCTGAATGAGCACGGCGGCGGCGACATCGACGTGATCGCCAAGATCGAGAACCGGTCCGGCATCGACAACATTGACGACATCTGCACCGCCTGTGAGGGCATCATGGTCGCCCGCGGCGACCTCGGCGTGGAGGTGCCGTTCCCCGAGCTGCCCGCGATCCAGAAGCACCTGATCACCAAGTGCCGCATGCTGGGCAAGCGCGTCATCACCGCCACCGAGATGCTGGAAAGCATGATCACGAACCCGCGCCCCACCCGCGCGGAGATCAGCGACGTGGCCAACGCCGTCTACGACGGCACCAGCGCCGTGATGCTCTCCGGCGAGTCCGCCGCGGGCAAGCACCCGGTGGAGGCCCTGCGCGTCATGGCGGAGATCTGCGAGGAGACGGAGAAGCACATCGACTACGCCGGCCAGTTCCGCACGCGGCAGTTTACAATAAGCGACCGCGTGGACGCGATCTCCCACGCCGCGTGCACCATGGCCGTCGACCTCGACGCGAAGGCCATCGTCGTCACCTCGGTCACCGGCCTGACCGTGCGCATGGTGTCGCGCTTCCGCCCGCCCGTCCCGATCCTCGGCCTGGCCACCGGCAAGCGCGTCTGGTACAAGCTGGCGCTGTCCTGGGGCGTGGAGCCGATGCTGACCGAGCAGTTCCCGAACATGGAGGTGCTCTATTACTTCGCGCTGCAGGCCGCGCGCGACGCGCTTTGCCTGCAAAAGGGCGACACGGTGGTCATGACCGGCGGCAAGACCAGCGGCGAGCCGGGCAACACCAACGCCATCCGCATCGAAACGGTGTAATTCCGACAGGAGCGACCGAAGCATGAACGAACACGGCCCCGACCTGATCCGCGGCAGCTTATGGCGCAGCATGCTGCGCTTTTCGGTCCCGCTGATCGCCTCCAATCTGCTGCAGGCGGTCTACAACATTGTGGATATGATCATCGTCGGTCGCTTCGCCGGCTCGGCGGGCCTCTCCGCCGTCAGCATCGGCGGGCAGGTGACGATGGTGGCGCTGTGCATCGTCATGGGCATCGCAAACGCCGCGTCCGTGCTGTCGTCGCAGCTCGTCGGCGCGCAGCGGGAAAGCGAGCTGCCGATGCTGCTGCGCACGATGGAGCGCGTCTTTGCCGCCGCCGCGCTGGCGCTGACCGTGCTGGCGTGGGTCTTTACCCGCCCGCTGCTCACGGCGCTGCACACCCCGCCGGAGGCCTACGCACAGGCGGTCTGGTATCTGCGCATCTGCATGGCCGGCACCGCCTTCGTCTATCTCTACAATCTGATGACCGGCGTGCTGCGCGGCGTCGGCGACGCGAAAACGCCGCTGCTGCTCGTCGCGATCAGCTCGGTCGTCAACCTTGTGCTGGACCTGCTGCTGGTCGGTGCGCTGCATTGGGGCGCCGCCGGCGCCGCCGCGGCGACGGCCTTCTCGCAAATGCTCTGCTGCGCGCTCATCTTCCCGCTGTCCCGGCGGCGCCACGCCTTTCTCGCGGGCGAAAAGGGCCCCTTCCGCTTTGACCGGGAGAAGCTCGCCGTGCTTTTGAAGATCGGCCTGCCCCAATCGGTGCAGTTCACGCTGACCGAGCTCTCCTTTCTCCTGATCGCGGGCGTCGTAAACCTTTTCGGCGTCTACGCCTCCGCCGCCGCGGGCGCGGTGGCGCGGCTGGGCAGCTTCGCCGTGCTCGCGAGCAAGGCCATGATGGGTGCGATCATCACCGTCACGGGGCAGAACATCGGCGCGGGCCAGCCCAAGCGCGCCCTGCGCGGCATGGGCATCGGCATCCTCTACGCCCTGCCGATCAGTCTCATTTTCTATGTGCTGTCGCTCATCCGCCCGGAGCTGATGCTCTCCCTCTTCACGCGCGAAGCGCCCGTTCTCGCCGCCGGCGCGCCGTATCTGAAGGCGCTGGCGCTCAGCTTCGTGCTGGAAAGCGTCATGTTCTGCATGATGGGCCTGCTCACCGGCGCGGGGCACACCTTGGTAACGCTCTCCTGCGCGCTGGTCAGCGCCTTTGTCGTGCGCTACTCCCTCGCGCGGCTGTTCAGCATCACGCTGGGCATGGGCTTCGTCGGCGTCGGCTGGGCCTACCCCTTCGCCCCGGCGGCCTCCCTCATCATCTGTACGGCCTTCATCCTGTCCGGCCGCTGGAAGACCAACCGCGTCCGGCTTTGAGCCCGCCGCCGAAGAATACGGCGAAAAACACGGTTGAAAACCCGCGCGGCATGCGGTATAATCCGAGTGATTCAATTCATTACCGAGCGAAAGCGAGGAAACAACGATGAAAAAGATGCTGGCGATCCTGCTGGCGCTGGCGCTGCTGCTGGCGCTGTGCGCCTGCGGGGAAAGCAAATCCGAAGCGCCCGCGGCCACGCAGGCCCCCGCCGCCGAAAAAAGTGGCGGCGAGACCGGCTCCGCCGCGCTGCCCGAAAAGCCCGCCGATGCAGCGGGCGAAAAATCCGCCGCCGCAGCGCCGTCCGAGGCGCCCGTGAAGGCGGACGGTCCGGAGGGGTATTACAAGGCGGTCGAGTCCATTGGCGCCGACGGCAAGCGCGAGGATATGTCGGAGCTGGAGGCGCTCGGCATGGCCTACTATCTCGTGCTGGAGGCCGACGGCACCGGCTATATGGAGATGTTCGGCGAGAAGACGCCGCTGCAGTGGGACGGCGGCACGATCCGTGACGACGAGGGCAACATCTCCGGCTTCCACTATGCCGACGACCAGATCATGCTCGAGGGAGAGAGCAGCAAGATGATCTTTGTCCGCCTGACCGACGAGCAGCTTGCCGACTATCAGGAAAACGGCTCCGGCAGCATCGAGGACATCCTCGGCGGCCTGATCGATCTGTTCGGCAGCGGCGAGGACACGACCGTTTACGTCGAGACCGAGGGGATGATCGGCGACTACGCCGTGCGCTTCGTCGGCGCGGAGGCGCTCAAGGACGCGGAGGGCAAGGATGCGCTGCGCGTCTGGTACGACTTCACCAACCAGTCCGCCGAGGTCGTCACCGCCGGCACGCTCAACATCGACGCCGAGCAGGGCGAGGACGCGGAATACATGGCGTGGACCTATATCGACAGTGATGTCAGCGTGCCCGAGGACGAGACGGATTATCTGGCGGTCGCGCCCGGCTTTACGGTCCGCTGCGCGATGCTTCGCTCGTATGACCCCGCCGGCGGCGAGATCGCGATCAAGGCCTACAACTGGGACGGCGAGGGCGTCGTCTATCATCTCGATCCGGCCAATCTGCCCGGCGCGCCCGCGGACACCTTCACCTACGGCGAGGCGGTCGAGGGCGTCGGCTATATGGACGGCGTGCCCGCGGCGGACGACGCCGTGGAGCTCCTCGGCATCGAGCGCGTGAAGGATTGGGACGACGAAGACGCGGTGCTGGTCCGCTTCCGCTTCACGAACATCGGCAGCAGCGAGGCGAGCTTCGGCATGGCGCGCGACAATTACGCCCTGCAGGACGGCTACGGCCTGGAGTCCGCCGTCTATATGGACGGCGCGGAAGAGGAGCAGGAAAACGTGTGGACCGACATTGCGCCCGGCGAGAGCGTCGAGGTCGCGCTGGCCTTCCTGCTGCGCACCGGCAGCCCCGTCGTGGTCACCAGCAAGGATTCCTTCCTGAACGAAAGCTACGTCGGCGCGGTGTTCGAGCTGCCCTGAACTCCGGCGCAAAACAAAGAAAACGCGGCGGCGGTCAAATGACCGCCGCCGCTTCGTTTGTTCCCATTATTCCTTTGCGATGATTACCCGGTCGCCCGCGAGGCGCAGCCGCCCGGCGCAGTAGAGCCCGACGGCCTGCGTGAGCGCGGGCCACTCCCCCTGCCGCATGATGCGCTCGGTGAGCGTCGCCGCCGTGTCGTCCGGCAGCACCTCCACCGCCTTTTGCGTGATGATCGGGCCGAAGCCGTTGTCCTCCTCGCCCATGAAGTAGGCCGTCGCGCCGGTGACGCGCACGCCGCGCCGCAGCGTCTCATTGACGGCGCGCGCCGCGTCGAAGTCCGCCGCGCAGAAGGCCGGGAACAGCGCGGGCTGGACGTTGATGATGCGCCCGAGGTAGGCGTGCAGCAATCCGTAGCTCAGCTTCTCCGCAAAGCCGGCGCAGACCGCCAGCTCGATGTCCAGATCGCGCAGCTTGCCCAGCAGCGCGTTGCTGAACGAGGCGCTGTTCGGGAAGAGCGCGCGCTCCACCACATAGGCCGGGACGCGGGCGTTCGCCGCGCGCTCCAGCGCGTAGACGCCGGGCGCGGACGAGATCACCGCGGCGATCTCCAGCCCCGGAAGCTCCTCGAAATAGCACAGATCCAGCAGTGCCTGCAGCGTCGCGCCGCCGCCGGATACCAGTACCGCCGTCCTTGTCATGGCTCAGCCCTCCCTGCCCAGCAGCCGCCGGGCCGTGTCGGTGTTGCGGCGCTCGATCTCCATGATGCGCTCGGTCGCGCGCCGAAGATGCGCGCGGTCCGCCGTCGCGGCCGCGTCCACGAGCGCATACAGCTGATGCACGTCCGTCAGCGCTTCATAGTCGATGTAATTTGTCTGCGAGAGATAGTCCAGAAACGACGCCACCTTCGGGTCATAGGACACGGCGGCCAGCGCCGTCGCGCGCGAGGCGGCGAAGATCAGCACGTGCAGGCGCATGGCCAGCACGGCGCGCATGCGCCCGATGAAGCCCACCGTCTCCGCAATGTCCATCTGCGCGCGCACGGTAACGCTCGGCGCCTTGATGCGCTCCGCGAGCTTTTCCGTCAGGCGGTCGTCCTGCAGCGGGTTGACGGACAGCAGCACCGGCTGCAGGCCGTAGGTCTCCCACGCGTAGTCCGCCGCCGCGGCAAAGAGCTCCAGCTTGTCCTGCATGCCCGGCCAGCGGCGCAGGGACAGGCAGAGGTAGCTGCCCGCGGGGTCCATGCCAAGCGCGCGCATCAGCCGGTCGGTCTCCGCTTCGGACGCCGGGCGCAGGGACAGCGCCGGGTCGGACGCCACGGTGATCTCCGGCTTTGTGACGCCGAGGCCGCGCAGCTCCTGCAGCGAGTTTTCCTCGCGCAGCGTGATCGCGTCCACGCAGCGCTCCACGGTGCGCCCGGCCAGCCGGCGGTTTAAGCCGCGGCGGATCGGCCCGACGCCGCAGCCGTACATCATGACCTTGCAGCCGCGCCGTTTGGCGGCCGCGAGGGTGAACAGATAATACCAGATGCTCCGCGTGCTGGTGACGTCCTGCAGCAGGCTGCCGCCGCCGTTGACGAACAGCTCGCTTCGCCGCATGGTACGCAGCATACGCGGGATGTCAAAGGAGTGGATGGCGTCCACGCCGCAGCGCATCGCCGTCTCCGCAGCGCGGCGGGACAGGACGGACACCGGCATCCACGGATCGATGCTGCGCATCTCGGAGAGCACGGCGTTCAAAATCGCCTCGTCGCCGGCGTTGCGCATGCCGTACGCCCCGCAGATCAGCACGCCGCAGCGGCCCTTCTCGCGCATGCGCGCTTCCACATAAAGGATCTGCCGGTAGATCTCGATCTGCCGGCGGCAGGTGGCCTGCGCGGAGTATTCCGCCTTTGCCTTTTGATACAGCGCCTCTCCCAGCTTTTCCCGCAGCGCCGGGGACGCGGCGAGGGCGGCGAGGTGCGCCGCCAGCGCGTCAACGTCGCCGGGGGAGAACAGCAGCCCGGTCTCGCCGTCCGTGATCAGCTTCGGCACGCCGCCGACGCGGGAGCTGACGGCGCAGCGGCGCGCCCGCGCGCCCTCGGTGATGGCGTAGGGGAAGGTCTCGGAGCGGCTGGTCAGCGCGTTGATGTCGATGGCGCGGTAAAAGTCCTCGATCTCGTCGATCCAGCCGGCGAAGCACACCGCGCCGCGGATGCCAAGCTCGTCGGCGAGCGCCTCGAGCGAGGCGCGGTCCTGCCCGTCGCCCGCGATCAGCAGGCGCAGCTGCGGCTGCTGCGCGTGCGCCTTCGCAAAGGCGCGCAGCAGCGTCGGGTAGTCCTTGACCGGGTTGAGCCGCGCCGCGATGCCGACGACGACGCTGCCCTCCGGCGCGTCGAGCCCGACCTTGCGGAAATACGCCTGCCGGTCAAAGGGCGGCAGCGCGTCCTCCGCCGGGAACTCCACGCCGTTGTAGATCGTAAAGACGCGGTTGGGCGCAAAGCCGCGGGAGATCAGCAGCTCGCGCATGGCGTCGGACACGCCGATGCGGTAGTCCATGCGCCGCTGCGCCAGCTGGTTGAGCAGCCCGTAGGTCAGCCGGGCGACCGGGCGGCCGAGATAGTCCAGCTTCGGGTCGGAGTGCACCGTGCTGACAAAGGGCAGGTCCAGCGACGGCTTGAGCAGCGCGCCGACGAGGTTGCCGCGCGAGCCGTGGCAGTGGACAAGCTCGTAGCCGCCCTCGCGGATCATCTTCCTCAGCCGCCGCAGCACGGACGCCATGCCGCCCTCCATCACCACGACGGGGATGCCGAGCGCGGCGGCCTCCTGCGCAAAGGGGCCGTCCATGAAGCAGACGAGGGTGGCCTCGTGCGCCGTATTCAGATGCTTCAGCAGCAGGTGGACGTGCGTTCTCGCGCCGCCGGTGTCGCCGCCGCTGATCAGATGGATCACTTTCATGCCGTCTCTCCGCAAAATGGCTTGTGTGCCCGCTTGATTTGCGGTACAATGTTTGGTATATATTATACGCTTTGCTTGATTTTCAGTCAACAGTGGAGAACGCCATGACCAAAGTCTATCTCATCCGCCACGGCGAGGCCGAAGGGAATATCTACCGCCGCGCGCAGGGGCAGTACGACGGCGCCATCTCCGCCAAGGGGCTGCGCCAGATCGCGGCGCTGGCGGAGCGCTTCCGCGACGAGCATATCGACGCGCTCTACACCAGCGACCTGCGCCGCACCGTCGCCACCGCGGGGGCGATCACGAAATACCACGCGCTGGAGATGCGCCCGGAGCCGCGGCTGCGCGAGATCGACCTCGGCCCGTGGGAGGACAAGCCCTTCGGCGACCTGCTGTATGCCGATCCCGTGCAGATGCACGCGTTCAATGACGATCCCGCCGCGTGGTACGTGCCCGGCGCGGAGACTTTCCCCCACCTCACGCAGCGCATCCGCGGCATCGTGACCGAGCTGGCCGCCCGGCACGACGGGCAGACCATCGTCTGCGTCAGCCACGGCATGGCGATCCGCTCCCTCACGGCGGACATCCTCGGCGTCCCCTCCCGCGAGATCCACCGCGTCCCCCACGGGGACAACACCGCCGTCACGCTTCTGGAGGCCGAGGACGGCGCGCTGCGCGTGGTCTACGCCAACGACGCTTCGCACCTGCCCGAGGAGCTGTCCACCTTTGCCCGGCAGAGCTGGTGGAAAAAGCCCGGCACCGTCGACCTCAACAACGTCCGCTTTCAGCGGCTCGACCCGAAAAAGCACCCCCGCGTCTACACGTCGTTCTACGAAAAGACCTGGCGCGACGTCCACGGCTCGCTGGACGGCTTTCAGCCGTCGGTGTACCTTGACGCCGCGGTGCGCCACGTCCGCGCCTGCCCGGACGCGCTCGTTACGATCTTGCGCCCGGACGGGGAGATGGTCGGCGTGACCGAGCTGGACACCGCGCGCGGCGCGGCGGAGAATTGCGGCTGGATCTGCCTTTGCTACGTGGAGCCGGAATGCCGCCGGATGCAGATCGGCGCGCAGCTCATCGGCCACGCGGTCAGCGTGTTCCGCCGCATGGGGCGGCGCGCCGTGCGGCTGAGCGTTTTTGAGGGCAACGAGGGCGCCATCCGCTTTTACGAGGAATTCGGCTTTCGCGCCGTGGGCGAGACGGAGGGCGTCTCCTCGCGGCTGCTCGTCATGGAAAAGGAGCTGTGAGCATGGAAGCGCGTCGAAGCCCCATCCGTCCGCGGCGGTTCTTCCCGGCGCGGATCCAGCATGTGACGCTGCCGCAGGACCGGCGTATCCTCGTCGTCTCCGACGTACACGGCAACCTGCCCTATCTGCGCGGCCTTTTGGAGAAGGCGCGCTTTGCGCCGGACGACGTGCTGATCCTCGCGGGCGACCTGCTGGAGAAGGGCCCGCAGTCGCTCGACACGCTGCGCTGTGTCACGGCGCTGGCGAAAACCCACACGGTCTATGCCGTCTCCGGCAACTGCGACTGGTGGGTGCCGCTGATGTATGAGGTCGGGACGATCGAGGACAACCTCTGGTATATCAACAATAAGCCATACTGCCTCGCGCGGCAGATGTGCGCCGAGCAGGGCATCCCTGTAACGCCGGAGATGGATTATATCGCGATGCGCGATACGCTCGCGCGCTGCTATCCGGACGAATTTGCCTTCCTGCGCGCGATGCCCGAGGTCATCGACACGTCGCACTATACCTTCGTCCACGGCGGTCTGCCCGAGGGCCCGCCCGACACATGGGACGCGTGGGCCTGCATGAAATACGACCACTTTATGACGACGCCGCGGCGCTTCGACAAGTGGGTGATCGTCGGCCACTGGCCGGTGATGCTCTACCACGAGAGCATCGTGGACGCCAACCCGGTCTTTGACGCGGAAAAGAAGATCATCAGCATCGACGGCGGCTGCGTCCTGAAGGACGACGGGCAGCTCAACGCCCTCGTCATCCCCCGCGACGGCAGCGAGGACTTTTCCGTGATCTCCTACGATCCCTTCCCCACCGCGACGGTGCGCGACGCGCAGGAAGCGGGCGCGCGCAGCTATTACATCCGCTGGGGCGACGCGCGCGTGCGGGTGCTCGCGCGGGGGGTAGAGTTTTCCCGTGTGCGCCATCTGCGCACCGGCTATGAGATGGACGTGCTCACGAAGTACCTCTATGGCGACGGCGACGAATGCACGATCAACGACAGCACGGATTATGTGCTGCCGCTTCAGCCCGGCGACGTTGTCTCCGTCGTTGAGGAGACGCGCCGCGGGTATCTTGTCAAGCACAAGGGCGTTTCCGGCTGGTATTTTGGCAGATTGAGGAGATAAGCATGGACACATCCGCGTTTCTTCCGATCTCAAAAGAGGATATGCAAAGCCGCGGCTGGTGGTGGTATGACTTCCTGCTCGTCACCGGCGACGCCTACGTGGACCACCCCACCTTCGGCGCGGCGGTGATCGGGCGCGTGCTGGAGGCGGAGGGCTACCGCGTCGCGGTGCTGGCCCAGCCGGACTGGCACAGCGCGGACGCCTTCGCCGCCATGGGGCGGCCGAAGCTCGGCGTGCTGATCGGCGCGGGCAACCTCGACTCCATGGTCGCGCACTACACCGCGGCGAAGCGCCGCCGCAGCGAGGATTTTTATTCCCCCGGCAAGCGCGCCGGGCTGCGCCCCGACCGCGCCGTGATCGTCTACGCCAACCGCGCGCGCGAGGCCTTCCCCGACTGCCCCATCGTCATCGGCGGGCTGGAGGCCAGCTTACGCCGCTTCGCGCACTATGACTACTGGGACGACGCGGTGCGCCGCAGCGTCCTCGTCGACAGTGGCGCGGACCTGCTGGTCTACGGCATGGGCGAGACCGCGACGAAGGAGATCGCCGCGGCGCTGCGCAAAAAACGCCCCGTCCGCGAGATCACCGAGGTCCGCGGCACGGCCTATCTGACGAAAACGCCGCCGGAGGGGCTTGCGCTGCCCTCCTTCGAGACCGTACGCGACGACAAGCGCGCCTACGCCCGCGCGGCGATGACCGAGGCCGCCGAGCACGACGCCGTGCGCGGCAGGACGCTGCTGCAATCCCACGGCGACCGGACGCTGGTGGTGAACCCGCCCGCCGCGCCGCTGGACGGCGCCGCGCTGGACGCCGTGGCCGAGCTGCCCTATACCCGGACCTATCACCCCGTTTACGAGTCGATGGGCGGCGTGCCCGCCATCGACGAGGTCCGCTTTTCCATCACGCACAACCGCGGCTGCTTCGGCGGCTGCAATTTCTGCTCGCTGGCCTTCCATCAGGGCCGCATGGTCACGGCCCGCACGATCGAGAGCGTCGTGCGCGAGGCCGAGGCCCTCACGAAATTGCCGGATTTCAAGGGCTACATCAGCGACGTCGGCGGCCCGACGGCCAACTTCCGCCACCCCTCCTGCGCGCAGCAGCGGAAAAACGGCCTGTGCGCCCACCGCGCTTGCCTGACGCCCGAGCCCTGCCCGAACCTCGACGCCGACCACAGCGATTATCTGCATCTGCTGCGCCGCCTGCGCGCCGTGGACGGCGTGAAGAAGGTCTTCGTGCGCAGCGGCATCCGCTACGACTATCTGCTGGAGGACCGGGGCAGCCCCTTCCTCGCGGAGCTGGTGCAGTACCACATCTCCGGGCAGCTGCGCGTCGCCCCGGAGCACTGCGTGGACGGCGTTCTGGACTGCATGGGCAAGCCGCGCATCGGCGTTTACGAGCAGTTTCTCGACAAGTACACCCGGCTCAACGAGCGCTGCGGCAAGGCGCAGTTCGCCGTGCCCTATCTGATGAGCTCCCACCCCGGCTGCACGCTGCAGGACGCAATCGCGCTGGCCTGCTGGCTGAATAAAAAGCACGCGCAGCCCGAGCAGGTGCAGGACTTCTATCCGACGCCGGGCACGCTCTCGACCTGTATGTACTACACCGGGCTCGACCCGCGCACGATGGCGAGCATCTACGTCGCGCGCGACCCGGAGGAGAAGCGGGCGCAACGCGCGCTTTTGCAGTGGCGCCGCCCGGAAAACCGCGCCGTCGTGCTCGCCGCGCTGCGCAAAGCCGGGCGCGAGGACCTCATCGGCTACGGGCCGGACTGCCTCGTGCGCCCGGAGCGGACGGCGGCGAGGCCGGACGCAAAGCCGGTGAAATCCCCGAAGCCCGCCGCGGCGCAGCCGGCGAAAAAGCCGGCGTACAAGGCCGGCTGGGCCAAGCCGAAGCCGAAGAAAAACGCGCGCACGACGCAGCGCGGAAAGAAGAAGTGAAGCATGCTGACCTACATCCTCTGCGGGTATCTGATCGTCCTGAACCTGCTGCTTTTCGTCCTCATGGGGCGCGACAAGGCCGCGGCGCAGCGCGGCACGCGCCGCACGCCCGAGACGACGCTTTTGGCGCTTGCGGTCATCGGCGGGAGCGTCGGCGGCCTGCTCGGCATGGTGCTGTTCCGCCACAAGACGCGCAAGATCGCCTTTCGCATCGGGCTGCCGCTCATACTGATCTGCCAGCTTTTGCTGGCGGGCTACCTCCTCAAGCTCTGAACGGCCACATGAAAACCGCGCTGAATCATCCGTTGATTCAGCGCGGTTTCATATTACTTCTCACTCTTTGTCGTCGACGAGACTCTCGCGGAACAAAAGAGAGATGCACCAGAGGGCCGCAAGACCGACGAGAGTGTAGACCACGCGGCTCACCGTGGCGGTCTGCCCGCCGAAGAGATAGGCCACCAGGTCAAAGCGGAACAGTCCGATGCAGCCCCAGTTCAGCCCGCCGATGATGGCGAGGATCAGGGCGATCCGGTCCATGATCATAGCATTGTTCGCTCCTTTGAATTGGATTCTGCCTTAGTTTGACCGAATCCGGAACGAAAACAGCCGGTAAATTTTACCGTTTGCAGCATTTCCCCCTTATAGAGGATGGCACAATTCGGTTTCGGGCAAACATTCCGGCTGTGCGCCTTTGTCACATGGCAGCAATTGTGATAGAGTCTGCTTTATTATCATCAAAAACACGGACGATACTTCTCGATATTCATGAATATCGTATGGATTTTCTCTTGATTCTTAGAAAATATAGTGTATCATAATCGATATATAGTGTATTATAATCGATATACTCTCACATTGCGCTGTGCGGCGCAGTTGCGAAAGCGAAGGGAGCATGCCCATGCGAAACGCGGAAAAAGACGAGCGGGAAATGGCGGAGCGCCGGGAACGGATGCTGGAGACGGGCTTGCGAATGTTTGGCGAGAAAGGCATAGAGGCGGTCCCGATGCAGGCGGTTGCTGACGCCTGCGGGCTCGGAACCGCCACGGTGTACCGTTACTTCAATACGAAGCTTCAATTCGTGATCGCCATTGGCGCAAAGAAGTGGACCGAGTATTTCGAGGAGGTCGAAGCGGAATTCGTCCGGCGCGGCGGCGACATGATGACTGCCGCGGAGGAGCTTGAGTTTTACCTCGGCGCCTACATCCTGCTCTATCGGGAGCACAAGGAAATCCTGCGCTTCAATCAGGATTTCAACGGTTTCATCGCGCACGAGGGAGCAACGCCGGAGCAGCTTGCCGACTATATGCGCGCGATCCTCCCGTTCGCGAAGAAATTTCATTTCCTGTACGAAAAAGGGCTGCGCGACGGGACAATCCGGACGGACGAGCCGGAGCAAACGATGTTTACCACGACCATGCACATCATGCTTGCCGTGTGCGGGCGCTTTGCACAGGGCGTCGTATACCCAAGCGGCGACCCGGAGGATCTGACGCAGGAGTTGATGATCCTGAAGCGGATGATCCTCAGCAGATATGTAAAATGAACCGGAGAAATCCGATTATGGAAAAGCTGATTATCAACAAATCAAAATTTGAGCCCGTCAAAACGATGCTGGTCGTTTTCGGGTGCGTGCTTGTCAATTTTCTCGGAAAGCGTTTTGCCGCCGCGCTGGCGCTTCCCCTGTGGCTGGATTGCGTCGGAACGGTTTTTGCCGCGTATGTGCTGGGTCCGGTCAGCGGCGCCGTCGTCGGCTGTACCTGCAATATCATTTATTCCTTTTGGAATGCAAATTCTCTCATTTACGGGATTACAAGCATTTTCGTCGGTATCAGCACCGGCATTGCAGCCAGAAAGAAATACTTTGAGACTTTTTTCAAGTCTGCCTCTCTCGCGGGCGGCGTGACGATCGGCTCCGTGCTGATCTCAACCGTTTTAAACCTTTTGCTCTACGGCGGAAATACAGGCAACCTTTGGGGCGACGGCGTCCGGGACTATCTGCTGGAAAAGGGTTTGTCGGGCGTCTTGGCCTCCGCCGTCGGAGAATTGTATCTGGACTTTCTGGATAAGGTCGTCACGGTGCTGCTGCTGTATTGTCTGATCAAGGTTGGCAGAACGCTCCGCGGACGCCGGAGGATAAAGCGCGGGATCGCCGCCGCGCTCGCGCTGCTCCTGTGCGCAGGGACATTGTCGCTTTCCGCCGATGCGGCCAATATCGGAAACGCGAGCGAAGCGGCCGCCTATCTTCGGCATGTGTACGACGCGGACAACGCGCTGCCCTGCGGTCATGCGAACGACGTGGCGCAGACGAACAACGGGATCCTGTGGGTCGGTACCAACGCCGGCCTGTTTCGTTACAACGGCAGCAGTTTTCACTTTATGGACAGCTACGACGCGGTGAAAAACGTCAACTGCCTTTATGTGGATCAGGAGGGACGCCTCTGGATCGGTACAAAGGACAACGGTCTTGTGCTTGCAATCAACGAAAAGATTGCAAACACGTTGGACAGCGCCAGTGGTTTGCCGTCCGATTCCGTGCGAAGCATCGTGCAGAGCGCGGACGGGAATTACTATGTCTGCACCTCGAGTCAGATGGCGGTCGTCCGAATCACAAGCGGAATCAAGGTTACCAGAACGCTGGAGGAAGCGTACGGCGGACTGTACGTTGCGGCAGACAAGGAAGGAAATGTGGCCGCGGTAACGGAGAATGGCGGTCTCTATATCCTGAAGGATCAGGCGGTCCGGTACGCCGTCGCGGCGCCGGAGGGCGCGGAGCGGTTTTCCGCCTGTGCATTTGATGAAAACGGCATTCTCTATGCCGGCACGTCAGACGGACGGATCCGCACCTACCGGCTCGTCGGCAGCAGAGCCATGGAGACAGCCAACATCCGCTGCGAGGGCGCGGAACGGATCAATCAGATCAGCTTCCTTGCGGGATGCATTTGGGTCCTCTCGGACAGCGGGATCGGGCTCCTGAACCGAAACGTATACCAGCGCGTGGACACCGGCGGCTTCGATTCGTCCGTCGAACGGATGACCGTCGACTATCAGGGAAATCTTTGGTTCGCCTCGGCAACGCGCGGCCTGCTGCAGCTCTCGGAGACCCGCTTCCCCAATGTGAACACAGAGGCCGGCCTTCCGGCGGAGGCGGTGCAGTCGACCTGCGTCAAGGACGGCACATTGTATATCGGAACAGCGCATGGTCTCACAGCCGTCGCGCTGGCAAGCGGGAAACCCGTCGGTAATTTGCCGACTGTATATCTGGCCGACACTCCGATCAACTGCATACAGACGGATTCTGTCGGCAATCTGTGGATATGCAGCAGCGGGAAAGGACTGATCCGCTTTGCGCCCGACGGAACGATCAAAACCTACGGAGAAGAGAGCGGCGTCGGCAGCACGGCGTATCTGTGCACAGTGCTGTCGGATGGCACCATTGCCGTGAGCGGAGAATGCGGACTTGCTCTGATCGGCGCAGAAACGGTGCAGACGATCCCGTTCGGGGATTTGCTGGGCACGGCACAGATCCTTTCGATCTGCGAGCATCCGGACGGCAGGATCCTGTTGGGAACCGACGGGAACGGCATCGTCGCGGTCAGAAGCGGGAGGGTGGTCGGCCATTTGACAAAGGCATACGGCCTGCCCTCCGGCGTCGTGCGGCGCATCGTGCGGGACAGCGCCGCAGATATCCTGTATATCGTGACGGGCAACAGCCTGTGCTACATGGAAAACAACGCGATCTGGCAGATTCTCGATTTCCCGTATTCCGACAATTACGACGTGATTCCGGACGACGACGGTGAAGTGTTCGTTTTGGGGAGCTCCGGCATTTTTGTCGTCCGGAAAGAGGCCTTGCTGTCCGGAACGGGATCCGACCGCACCCTGCTGGATTCCAAAGCGGGCTTTCAGGGCGCGCTGACGAAGAATGCCTATAACGCGCTGGCGAAAAACAAAAACCTGTATCTTTCGACGGATCGCGGCGTGGTCCTGATGAATCTGGACGCCTACCGACCGGAGAAGCGATCCTATCGTCTGATGGTGTCGGCGATCAAGCTGGACGGAAAAAGGGTACCGATCGAACGGGGGTCCGGCCTGACCATCGGCAGAGACATCAACAGCATCGAATTCATCCCGGAGATCGTGAATTATTTTCCGGACAATCCGAAGGTTTCCTATTATCTTGAGGGGATCGACAGCGGCTATAAAACCGTTGCGCAGAACGATCTTTCGGGCATCGTTTACACGAATCTTGCCTCCGGCGAATACACGTTTCATCTCGCCTTGATCGACGAGGAAAGCGGAAATGTGCGGGAGGAAAGCACGTATGGCTTCATCAAGGAGAAGTCCATCTATGACAATGCGTGGTTTCTGATCTACATGCTGGTCGTCGGCGGGCTGTTCATCGGATGGCTCGCGTGGTTCCTGACCAAGCGCCGGGCGCTCCGGACGCTGGCGGCCCAGCAGGAAAAGCTGGCGCTTGCGCTGAAGCAGGTCCAGATGGGCAACGAGACGATCCTTGCCATCGCTAAAACCGTGGACGCGAAGGATTCCATGACGAGTCAGCACTCCCAGCGCGTATCGGAGTATTCCGTGCTGATCTCGGAAAAGCTCGGCTTCTCCGCGGCGGAGCGGGAGAACCTGCGAAAAGCGGCGCTGCTGCACGACATCGGAAAGATCGGCATCCCGGATTCGATCCTGAATAAACCGGATCGGCTGGCGGATAAGGAATACGCCGTAATGAAGACCCACGTTACGCGGGGCGCGGAGATCCTGAAGGACTTTACCCTGATCGAGCACGTCGTCGAGGGCGCGAAATACCACCATGAGCGTTATGACGGCTGCGGTTACCCGGATGGCCTCAAGGGCGGGGACATCCCGCTGTACGGAAGGATCATCGCGATTGCCGACGCCTTCGACGCGATGACGGCAAACCGCGTTTACCGGAAGCGGTTGGCGTTCTCCTTGGTGCTGGAGGAGCTGCGGAAAGGCCGGGGAACGCAGTTTGATCCGGAACTGCTGGATCTCTTTCTCGCGGTGATCGACAGCGGCGGAATCGACACGGAGGCGCTGTATGCGGACGAAGCGCCAGAGGAAAAGGAGGCGGCTGCGCACGATGCGTAAGGAGAAGGACAAATTGCTGTGGGTCGCGCTCGCCTGCGCTGTCAGCATCGCGCTTTTCTTCGGTTATTATCGTCTGAGCAACAACTTCGCGCACGGGAGAGAACACGCGGAGGCCGGCTTTCTCCTGATCGGCGACGAGAGCACGCCTTACAGCGCAAACTTTGTTCGGGCGATTGAGGCGCTTGAGCTCCAGTACGGGGATCGGGTCGGCGTAAACGTTAGAAGCAACGTGGCCTATGAGGACGCAGAGACCGTGCTGCGTGCGCTGTGCGCGCAGGGCTGCGACATCATCTTTACCAACAGCTACGATTACGGGGAGACCGCAAAAGCCATCGCCGCCGAATATCCGGATGTGGAGTTCTGTCAGGCAACCTGCGAAAACGCAAACGAGGATCCCGTCCTGCCCAATTATCACACCTTCATGGGCGAGATCTATCAGGGTCGGTATATTACCGGCCTCGTCGCAGGGCTGAAGCTGCAGGAGCTTGTCGACGCGGGATACATCGGCGCGGACGAGGCATGGCTCGGTTATGTCGGCGCGTTCCCGTACGCCGAGTGCATCTCCGCATATACCGCCTTCTTCCTCGGGGCAAGACAAACCTGCCCGACGGCTCGTATGCGGCTCAAATACACGAACAGTTGGTCAAGCTATATGCTGGAAAAGGAGTACGCAAGGGCGCTGATCGAGGAGGGCTGCGTGATCATTTCGCAGGACGGCGACACGATCGGCCCCGCCGTCGAGTGCGAGAGTTCCGCTGCCGGACACCCGGTATATCACGTGGGCTACAATCAGGACATGATCGACGTCGCGCCGACGACCTCTCTGATCGGGACGCGGATCGACTGGGCGCCATATATCTGCGGCGCGGTGGGGGCCGTCCTCGACGAGAAACGGATCGAGGATGCGATCCCCGGAAATGTGCACGGGAACGACATCGGGGCCGGCTTCGGCGAGAGCTGGGTGAAAATGCTGGAGTTGAATCCAGCCATCGCGCCCGCGGGCAGCAACGAGCTGATTCAAGGTACGATCGCGCAAATCAAGGATGGAAAATGCCACGTTTTTAAAGGAGACTACTTTGGGATCGACCCGTACGACCCAAGCGACACATGGGACCTGCGCGAAGAATACCCGGAAAACGAAAGCGCGTCCGCTCCCTCGTTCCATTACATCCTGCAGGATGTCATCGTCGTTGAGTAACAAAAAACGAACCCGGTACCAGGCGGCGGTACCGGGTTCGTTTTTCCTCGCCCTACAGCTTGTCGGTCGTACGGTTCCCGACGGCAAGGCCGATAAACATCAGCACCAGCCCCACGGCGATGCCGGGGAACACCGCGGCGAGCGGGAAGGTGATGACGCCCTGCAGCTTCAGCACGCCGTAAATCAGCGCGACGACGCTGCCGCACACGACGCTGGCCATCGCCCAGCCGCTGCGGACCTTCTTCGAGGCCCAGATGAGGAAGCACAGCGGCGCGAACACCGTGCAGCCGCGCAGCGCCATGCTGAGGAAGGCGTAATCCTGAATGGTGTCCGCCGGGAGGATGCAGGTCAGCACCGTGGCGACGGCGAGGATCACGACGATGAGCAGCTTGTTGGTCATGTCGGACTTCTTCGCATCGACCGTCTTGCCGCGGCTCAGAAGGTCGCGGTTCACGACCGTGGCGATGCCGAGCGCGAGGCCCGCGCCGGTGCCGACGGAGGCGATGAACAGCGCGCCGAGCATGATGCCGCCGAGCAGGTCGGGGATGCCGGAATACTCCAGAATGTACTTCGTCAAAGCGACCTTCGCGGGGATGTCCGGGTCCACCTTGCGCATGTAGAGGCCGACCATGATGCCGAAAATGCCGATGATCGGGATCAGGATCGTGGAGATGAACGCAGCGATGCGGCCGTCGCGGTCAGAGCGGGCGTTCAGGACCGCCTGCGCGTAGGTCTGCGTCGTGAGGACGCCGAGGATCAGGCTCATGCACGAGCCGAAGTCCGTCCAGAAGCCGCGTCCGAACAGGCTCCACAGGTTGCGCTCGCTGCCGTCGGCATTGGCGAGGTGCAGGTTATTGACCATGTCGGCAAAGCCGCCGGTCCCGCCGCACTTTCGCAGCACGATGACGCCGCAGATGACCATAGTGACATAGAGCAGCACGGTCTTGAGGATGCCGACGATGCCCGCGCCCTTCGTGCCGCCGAAGACGACGTAGAGGATCATGAACACAGCGGAGAGGACGATGGCCACGGCCGTGCCCATCGTCTGGAACACGACGACCACCACGGCGGACGCCGCGATGAGCTGGGAGAGGATGTTGATGAAGGTGCCGACGCTGTTCAGGATCGTCGCCGCCATGCCGACCTTCGGGCCGTACTCGTCGCGCACCATGCCCACGAGCGTCGGGCTTTGCTGCGCGCGCAGGGGCTTCACGTAGACGAGGCCGAGAATCAGGCAGCCGAGGCCGCCGCCGAGGGTGAACCACCACGCGGTCATGCCGTAATTGAACGCGAGCTGCGCCGTGCCGACGGTCGACGTGCCGCCCACCAGCGTGCCCATGATGAGGCCGGCAGCCACGCCCCAGCCGATCTTGCCGCCCTTCTTGCCGCCGCGCATGCCGGTCCAAACCGACAGGCCCACGATGGCGACGATGGCGATGACAAGTCCGATGATCGTTCCTGTATTCATTGCGATCCACTCCTTTTCCCTCGCGCAAATGTTCCGGGACAGACATTCCGCCCCGGAACATTTCGCTTATGCGAAATATATGCCCTTACACAGGGTCGTCCATAAACTTTTTGGTGACGCGGAAGATCTCAAACAGCTGCTTGTCGCGCTTGGCCTTGAGCGCCTCCATGTCGACGCCCTCGTAATCGTAGAAGCCCTTGCCGGTCTTGATGCCCAGCTCATTGGCGTCCACCTTCGCCTGCAGGACGTTGGGGATGTGGTCCCACTGCGGCGCGGCGTAGCTGCGGTTTTTGAAGTTGTTGTAGGTCATGTCCACGCCGCCGAAGTCGATGCGCTTGCAGATGCC
>CAMJPK010000004.1 GCA_946407675.1 uncultured Clostridia bacterium | reverse complement strand
CAAATTGCCATGTTTCGCGCTTCCGCCCGCAGGGCGGGAGCGAAACGGCGATCAAGTATCGGGCGCTTCGGCTATCTCCTGTGAGGCGAGGAAGTCCCGATACTCCTGCGTATAGCGGGTCTCGGGCGGCTCGATCCCGGACAGGTCCGCGCTGCCGATGTCGATCAGCGCCTCCGGCGCGGTCTCCTGCTGTTTCTTTTTCCGCTTCATAAAATCGAGCAGGCCCATTTGCTTTGCCTCCCCTACACTTTTGCCGTATTTTTCTTGATTGTATCATACCCTGTCCGGAATTTGAAGAGGCAAGCGGCTGCGGGCAAAGTTTTTCTTTTCTCGGCGGGCGCGCCATGTTATAATTCTATCATACCGTCTTGGGGGAGAAACACCATGGCCTATCTGCAGCTCATCATCAACCCCGGCTCCACCAGCACCAAGCTGGCGCTTTATCAGAACGAGGAGATGCTGGCCTCCGGCGCGCAGCCGTATCAGGCCGCGCCGGGCGAGACACTGGCCGCCCAGCTGAGCGCGCGGACGGAGAGCGTGCGGCAGTTTTTGCGCGAACACAACGTCGCGCTGTCGCAGCTGGACGCGATCATGTGCCGCGGCGGGATGCTGTGGGGGCTTCGCACCGGCGGCTACCGCGTGAACGACGCGCTCGCCGCGGCGCTGCTCAACGAGGACTACACCTCGCCGCACGCCTCCGACCTCGGCGGCGTGATCGGGAAAACGCTGGCGGATGAGGCGGGCATCCGCGCCTACATCTACGACGCCGTGACCGCCGCGTCGCTCCCCGACTTTGCGCGCATCACCGGCTTCCCCGACATCGTGCGCAACTCGAGCTGCCACGTGCTGAACATGCGCGCGACGGCCATGCGCTTTGCGAAGGAGCAGGGCCGGGCGCTGGACGAGCTGCGGCTGATCGTCGTCCACATGGGCGGCGGGATCTCCACCTCGGCCTTTGCGGGCGGACAGATCGTGGATTCCATCGGCGACGACGATGGGCCCTTTTCCCCGGAGCGCAGCGGCTTTACGCAGATCTTCCCGATCGTGAAGCTCTGTTACAGCGGAAAATACACCTACGCGGAAATGAAGGACAAGATGCGCGGCAACGGCGGCCTGAAGGCCTATCTCGGCACCTCGGACGCCCGCGAGATCGAGGCGATGATCGACGCCGGGAACGAGAAGGCAAAGCTGCTTTACCGCGCGCAGGCCTATCAGATCAGCAAGTCGATCGGCGAGCTGTCGATCGTCCACAAGGGACGGACGGACGCGATTTTGCTGACAGGCGGGCTGGCGTACAGCGCGCGCATGACGCAGATGATCTCCGACTACACGGCCTTCCTCGCGCCGATCCACGTCTTCCCCGGCGAAAACGAGATGCAGGCGCTGGCCGAGGGCGGCCTACGCATTTTGCGCGGGGAAGAAGAAGCGAAGGAGTTTTCGCTGGCCGAAGCCCTGCGCGCGACGGCCCCGGTCATCTGAGCGCGCGGCAAACGGTACAAAAACACATGGACAGATCCATCGACAGATACGACACATCGGAAAGGAGCAGAAACATGAATCTGATCGCACAGACAAAATACGGCCCGGTCGAGGGCTTTGCGGAGGGCGGCATCCGCCGCTGGTTCGGCATCCCCTTTGCGGCCCCGCCGGTCGGGGATAAGCGCTTTCGCCGCGCGCAGGAGCCGGAGCCCTGGACGCAGGCGCGCCCCTGCAAGGCCATGGGCAACTCGTCGGTCCAGTTCGCGGCAGGCCCCATGGCGGATTTGCTGGTGATGCATGCGCCGGCCAGCGAGGACTGCCTTTATCTGAACGTCTGGGCGCCCGAGCAGGCCGAGGGCGCGCCGGTCTTCGTCTACATCTACGGCGGCGCGAACCACATGGGCGAATCCGCCGCGCCGGCCCACGACCTCTCCGCCTTCGCCCGCGACGGCATCGTGGGCGTCAGCTTCAACTACCGCCTCGGCGCGCTGGGCTTCTACGATTTTTCCGACCTCGGCGAGGGCTTTGATTCCAACTGCGCGGTGTCGGACATGATCGCCGCGCTGAAATGGGTGCATGAGAACATCGCTTCCTTCGGCGGCGACCCCGGCAACGTCACCATCTGCGGCGAGTCCGCCGGCGGCACCGGCGTCTACTGCCTGCTGGCCTCCCCGGCGGCGCAGGGCTATTTCCAGAAGGCCATCCCCATGAGCGGGCTTTCCGGCAACGCGACGCCGCACTATGTCCATGAACTCAACAACGCGCTGTTTTTCGAGGAGCTCGGTCTCACGCCGGCGCAGGCGGCGGAAACGCTGAAGACCATGCCCGTGGCGGAGCTGGTCCGCGGCGGCGGCGCCGTCATGGCGAAGCACAACGACGCGCATCAGGGCATCTTTCTCACCGGCCCGGTCATCGACGATCTGATCCCGGACTATCCCTGGCGGATGCTCGCAAAGGGCAACGCGAAGGACGTTGCGCTGCTCGTCGGCACCTGCCGGGACGAGGGCGGACTGTTCTGCATGCTGGGCAACGTCCCGAAGAGCTGGGCGAACATCGAAACCTGCCTGCGTCTGGGCGGCGGGCTGGACCATCTGGACGCCTTCCGCAAGGTCTACGGCGACATGCCGGAGCCCGCGGCCGCCGTGGCCTGGTGCACCGACCGCATGTTCTGGGTGGACGCCACGCGCTGCGCGCTGGCGCAGAGCGAGTGGAACCGCGTATACGCCTATCGCTTTGATTTTGTCCCGCCCATGTGCGCCCAGATGGGCGTCGGCGCGACGCACTCCATGGACATCGCGCCCGGACTGGACACCTACGATCCCTCCCCCATGTCCTTCTACAACGGCACGCCGATGGAGGTGCAGCAGGACATCCACGCGAAGCTGCATGGCGCGTTCACGGCCTTTGCCCGCACCGGCGATCCCAACAACGCCGCCGTCGGGCCGCACTGGGAGCCGTTTACGCGCGAGACGCGCTGCGCCATGCGCATCGACACGACCTGCACGCTGCTGCGTGACCCGAACCGGGCGCGCTTCGACGCCTGGGGCGATCTCATCCTCTACGACCACGCGCTGTGATGCGTATTGCACGATCCGTGGAGATGGAAGCATGCTGGTATTCAATGTGACATTCCGATGCAAGCCGGGGATGCGGGACGAATTCCTGCGTCAGATCAAGGCGGAGGGGATCGACGGCGCGGCCCGCGCCGAGGCGGGAAACCGCGCCTACGATTTCTACATCCCCGCCGACGGCGGCGACGAGCTGTTCCTTGTGGAAAAGTACGCCGACGCCGACGCGGTCACCGCACACGTCCGGCAGGCGCACACGGCGCGGCTGGTCGAACTGAAGGAAGCATACGTGCGCGATCTGGTCCTCGAAAAGTACGAGGCCTGACCGCGCCGATCACGCCCTGGAAGGAGGAACCAAGATGTTTGAATGGAAGCCGGTCACCGACCGGGTACAGCGCATCCGCGAGAAATACCGCAGCACGCGGCCGCGCATCGATATCAACCGCTATCGGCTCGTCACGGAGTTTTATATGCAAAACCCGCAGCTGACGGGCATCCTCAAGCGCGCGAAGAACCTGCGCAATCTCTTTGAAAACATGCCCGTGCTGGTCAATCCCGACGAGGTCATCGTCGGCTGGCAGGGCACGACCTACCGCTGCTGCGCGCTCTACCCGGAGACGAGCTTCAACTGGTTTATGAAGGAATTGCGCGCCGGCACGATCCCCAAGCGCCAGCAGGACCCCTATGACATCGACCCGGAGGATGAGAAATACCTGCTGGAGACCGGCGATTTCTGGGACAAGAACGCCATGTCGGCCATCGTGGACGAGTACATGCCCCGCTACCACCGCGACCACATGACCGGCAACGGCGTGCTGTTCTTCGGCCCGAAGGACAACTGCCAGTCCCCCGTCGGCCACTTCACCGCCAACTTCTGGACGGCCACCCAAAAGGGCTTCGGCGCCATACAGCGCGAGGCCGAGGCGAAGATGGCCGAGATGGAGGAGGCCGGCATTTTCGGCAGCGACAACAACAAGTATAACTTCTACCGCGCCGTCTCCATCGTCAGCGAGGGCATCATCCACTGGTCCGAGCGCTACGCCGCGGAGTGCGCGCGGCAGGCGGCGGCGTGCGCCGACCCGGCAAGGAAGCAGGAGCTTCTGGAGATGGCCGACTGCCTGAACTGGATCATGAAGAACCCCTGCCGCGGCTTCCACGACGCGGTGCAGTGCATCTACCTCTACCAGCTGGCCATGTGCATGGACGGGCAGATGCACGGCATCAGCTACGGCCGCGTGGACCAGTACCTCGGCCGGTATTACGAGCAGGACATCGCCAGCGGCGCGATCACGCCGGAGCGGGCGCAGGAGCTCCTCGACCTCTTCTATCTGAAGGTGGCCGAGTGCAACAAGATCTGGTCCGAGGGCGCGACCAAGTCCGGCCCGGGCTACACCTCCGGCCAGCTCATGACGCTCGGCGGCGTGGACCGCGACGGCAACGACGCCACGAACCCCGTCACCTACATGATGCTCCAGTCCTCCGGCCGCCTCGTGCTGCACGACCCGCCGCAGGCCCTGCGCGTCCACCCGGGCACGCCCGCGGCGCTGTGGGAAGCCGCCATTGAGACGACGAAGCGCGCCGGCGGCGTGCCGACCTTCGAGTCCGACCAAATCATCATCAAGGCGCTGATGGCCCGCGGCATCCCGCTGGAGGATGCGCGCAACTACAGCCTGCACGGCTGCGTGGAGCCCGGCATCGGCGGCTATGAGTGGGCGCAGCCCGGCGGCACCGGCACCGAGAGCTACCTGAACATCGCCAACGCGATGCTGCTTGCCATCAACAACGGCATCAATCCGATGGGCATGCCGAAGTCCGGCAACATGCTATTGACCGGGGACGGCGAGAAGGGCGCCGCCGGCGACAGCGCCGAGGCGCACCGCACCGGCCCGGCCACCGGCTACCTGTACGAGATGAACTCCATGGACGAGGTGCTGGCGGCGGTCAAGACGCAGTTCGACTTCTTCTGCAAGTGGCAGTGCACGAACATCAACATGTGGGAGAGCATGGCCGCCTTCCACAACCCGCTGCCCATGGTCTCCGCGACGATGGAAGGGTGCATGGAGTCCGGCAAGGACGTCATGTGGGGCGGCGCGAAGTACAACTCCACGGGAAACTCCTGCATCGGTCTGGGCAACGTGGCCGACAGCCTGAACATCATCGACTACGTCTGCTTCCGGGAGAAGCTCGCCACCACCCGCGAGCTGTACGACGCCATTATGCACAACTGGGAGGGCTACGAGGACCTGCGCCAGTTCATCAACGGCCGCGTACCGCGCTACGGCAACGGCAACCCCGAGGCCGACAAATACGTCGACTTCACCGCCAGCACCTACGCGAAGGCCATCAACCGGGCGACCGGCCCGCGCGGCGGCTTCGCCGCGGGCTGCTACCCCGTCACCGCCAACGTGATCTTCGGCTGGTTCACCTGGGCCACGCCCGACGGACGCAGATTCGGCGATCCGCTCTCCGACGGCATCTCCAACGTGCAGGGCATGGACAAGAGCGGGCCGCTGTCCTTCATCAACTCCGTGCTGAACTTCGACCAGGGGCTCTACGGCAACGGGACGCTGTGCAACATGAAGTTCCACCCCACGGCGCTGCGCGGCGCGGGCGGTCTGGAAAAGCTCAAGGGCGTCATGCAGACCTACTTCGACCGCGGCGGCATGGAGCTGCAGCTCAACATCGTCTCCGGCGACACGCTGCGCGACGCGCAGAAGCACCCGGAGAATTACCGCGACCTCGTCGTGCGCGTGGCGGGCTTCTCGGCCTACTTCGTCGAGGTTTTCAAGAACTGCCAGGACGACCTGATCTCCCGCACCGAGATGGCCTTCTGAACCGGCCTATATAGAAAACGCCGCCCGATCGGGCGGCGTTCTCTATTCCTTTACCGCGGGTACCGCGGGCCGCTACTGCGGCATGCCCGGGGCGTCGTGGATCCGAAATTCCACCTTGCGGTTCGGATCGTAGGGAAGATTGCTCTGTACGCAGTCGTAGAGGATGTTGAGGACCTCATATTCCGGCCGCCCTTCAAACTGCGCAAGCGGGAAGTCCTCCCCGAACATGTCTTTATACGTAAACAGCAGCAATTCCAGCATAGCGAGCCAACCCCTCCGTTTTGCTTTGCGCGCCGGACACAGCGCGGCAGATTCCATAAGGCGATCATACCACGCCGGTCGGCCGTTTGCAAAGGGAAAAAACCATCGCCGGATGTGCGGAAAGAAGCAGTTCCATTGCGGTCTGCATATTGATTTCCGGCGGACGACAGGGTAAAATAGTATCTTAGGGATATGGCAATCTCACGCCGAAAAGAAAGGGACGGTTTATGGGCCGGAAAAAGCTGAGCATGCGGACGCGGGCGATCGCGCTGGTGTCCTTGTTTATGCTGATCACAAATCTCGCGCTCGGCGCCGTACTGACACGGCAGTCACGCACCGCGACGAAAACGCAGATCAATGAGAGCATGCTGGACGTCGTCAACACGGCGGCGGCCATGCTCGACGGCGACGTGCTGGGCCGGCTGACGGCGCAGGACAAGGGAACGCCGGAGTATCAGGAGGTCTATGACACGCTGGCGCGCTTCCTGGACAACATCAATCTGGACTACATCTACTACGTCCGCGACATAGGAGACGGAACCTTCACCTTCGGCATCGACCCGGACCCCGTCGCGCCGGGCGAGTTTGGCTCCCCCGTGGTCTATACGGATGCGCTTCTGGCCGCAAGCCGCGGGGTCGCGTCTGTGGACGAGACGCCCTATGAGGATGAATGGGGCCGCTTCTACAGCGCTTTCAGTCCGGTGTTCGACTCCGCCGGAAAGGTGGCCGGCGTGGTCGCCGCGGACTTCAGCGCCACCTGGTATGAGGACCAGATCCGCCGCAACGAGCAGACGATCCTGATCGGCTGCGCGGTCATATTGCTCATCAGCATCGCGATCACCTTCTTCCTCACCGGACGGTACAGCCGCGAGATGCAGACGATCCGGGGGGACCTGAACGATCTGGCCGGGGATCTGGCCTCGCTGTCCCGGGAATACGCCGGGGGCGGCGCCGCGCCCGTCCCGGATTTGCAGACGGACGATATTCAGGCGGTGGGCAGGCGCATCTCCGGGCTGCGCGATGCCCTGCGCGATTACATCACGCACTCCACCACGCAGGCCAACGCGATGATCACCGCCATGGCCTCGGACTACAGCAGCGTATACTATGCCAATCTGGACACGGACGACTGCGTGTGCTACCGCATCGACCACAGCTATAAGCGGCCCTTTGGGGAAGGCGACCACTTCTCCTACCGCGAGCTGTTTGATCGCTATGCCCGCAACAGCGTCACCGACGCCTACCGCGAGGGCTTCCTGAGCTTCATCGAGCCGGACAACGTCCGCGCGGCGCTGGCGACGCAGCCCCTCATCGCCTACCGTTTTCTGGCGCGGCGCGACGGCATGGAATTCTATCAGATGCTCCGCATTGCGGGCGTCCGCCGCGCGGAGGACCGCGACGACCACATCGTCCACGCGATCGGCCTCGGCTTCACGACGATCGACGCGGAGATGCGCGATACCATGGCAAAGAACCAGACGCTGGCGGAGGCGCTGGACATGGCGGAGGCGGCAAACGAGGCCAAGACCGCGTTCCTCTCGAGCATGAGCCATGAGATCCGCACGCCGATGAACGCCATCATCGGCCTGAACAATCTCGCGCTGCGCGACGCGACGCTCACGCCGCAGACGCGCGAGTATCTGGAAAAGACCGGCGAGAGCGCGAAGCATCTGCTGGACCTGATCAACGACATCCTCGACATGAGCCGCATCGAATCCGGGCGGATCGTGCTGCGGCGGGAGGAGTTCTCCTTCGCGGCGATGCTCGAGCAGATCAACACCATGGTCACAAGCCAGTGCAGCGACAAGGGCCTGCATTACGAATGCCGGATGCTGAGCCGGGTGGACGACTACTACATCGGCGACGATCTGAAGCTCAAGGAGGTCCTGATCAACATCCTGTCGAACGCCATCAAGTTCACCGAGGCGCCCGGCTCCGTCACGCTGACCGTGGAGCGCACCGCCCAGTTTGAGGACCAGTCCACGCTGCGCTTCCGCGTCAAGGACACCGGCATCGGCATGGACAAGGACTACATCCCGAAGATCTTCGATGCCTTCTCGCAGGAGGATTCCAGCCGCAAGAACAAGTATGGCAGCACCGGCCTCGGCATGGCGATCACGAAGCGCATCGTGGAGATGATGAACGGCACGATCTCCGTGGAATCCGAAAAGGGCGTCGGGACGGAGTTCACCGTGGTGATCACGCTGCGCGACAGCGGCCGCTCCGGTCTGCCCGATGAGAGCACGATCGATCCCTCGTCGCTGCACGTCCTCGTCGTCGACGATGAGGAGATCGCCGCGGAGCACGCCAGAACGGTGCTGGACGAAATGGGCATACGGGCCGACGCCTGCGCCGGCGGCGACGCGGCGCTCCACATGCTGGAGCTGCAGCACGCGAAGCAGGCGCCGTACAACCTGGTGCTCGTGGACTGGAAGATGCCCGATATGGACGGCATCGCGCTCACAAAGGAGATCCGCAGGCGCTACAGCAGCGAGACCACGGTCATCATTCTGACCGCCTACAACTGGGATGAGATCCTCGATGAGGCGCTGGACGCCGGCGTGGACAGCTTCCTCGCCAAGCCGCTGTTCGCCTCCAACGTGATCGGGGAGTTTGAGCGGATCGCGCGACGCAGCAACATGAGTTTGTTCAAGGAAAAGCAGCGCGCGCCGCTGGCCGGACGCTCCATTTTGCTGGCAGAGGACATGGAGGTCAACGCGGACATCATGATGGACATCCTCTCGCTGGAGGACATGGAGGCCGACCACGCCGAAAACGGAAAAATCGCCGTGGACAAGTTCGCCGCCAGCGCGCCCGGGACCTACAGCGCGATCCTCATGGACGTGCGCATGCCGGTCATGGACGGCCTGGAGGCCGCCGCGGCCATCCGGGCGCTGGACCGTCCGGACGCCAAGACGATCCCGATCATCGCGCTGACCGCCAACGCCTTCGACGAGGACGTGCAGCGCTCTTTGCAGGCCGGCATGAACGCGCATTTGAGCAAGCCCGTCGATTCGGACCACCTGTTCCAGACGCTCGCCGAGCTGATCTATGAAGCGGAGACGCAGGCGCAGCAAGCCATCTAGCATTTCGAAAACGAAGGAGGAGCACTCCCATGGATACCACGCGTTTTACCACATTCAAGCAAAAAATCACGGATAACTGCGCCAGGGTGATCGTCGGCAAGGAGGACGCGGTCGAGCAGATCATCATCTGCCTGATCGCCTCGGGCCACATCCTGCTGGAGGACCTGCCCGGCACGGGCAAGACCATGCTGCTGCGCGCCTTTGCCAAAAGCATCGGCAGCGGCTTCAAGCGCATACAGTTCACGCCCGACCTGATGCCCTCCGACCTGACCGGCATCCACTTCTACAACCAGAAGCTCGGTGAATTTGAATTCCGCCCCGGCCCGCTCTTTACGAACCTTGTGCTGGCCGACGAGATCAACCGCGCCACGCCCCGCAGCCAGTCGGCGCTGCTGGAGGTCATGGAGGAGCACCAGATCACCGTGGACGGGACGAGCTATCCCATGGCCGAGCCCTACATGGTCATGGCGACGCAGAACCCCGTCGAATCCTTCGGCACCTTCCCCCTGCCGGAGGCGCAGATGGACCGCTTTTTCATGCGCCTGTCGCTGGGCTACATGACCCGCGAGCAGGAGATCGGCGTCATGCGGCGGCCGGATTCCAAGACGATCCTCGCCGGACTTTCGCAGGTGGTGAGCGATGAGGAGCTGGCGCTTCTCCGCGCCGACTTCCCCGCCGTCAGCGTCAGCGACGAGATCGCGGGCTATATCATGGACCTGGTGGAATACACGCGCGCCAGCCAGCTTCTGACCTGCGGCGTCTCCGCCCGCGGCACGCTCGCGCTCTACCGCGCCAGCCAGATCGCGGCGGCGCTGGACGGGCGGGATTACGTGATCCCCGAGGACGTGAAGAAGGAGGCGGCCTTCGTGCTGCCCCACCGGCTCACGGTGATACAGGACAGCCACCTCAGCGCGGAAAAGCTGATCGGGAACATGCTCAGCGACGTGGCCGTGCCGCTGGAAAAGCTATGATCTTCTTCGTCTTTATCTGTTCTCTCATCCTGATCGCCGTCATGGAAAAGCTCAGCCGGCGCGACGACCTGCGGCGGCTGTATGTGACGTTCAGCGCGGACATGGACCTGGTCGAGCCGGACGAGATCATCACGCTGCGCTATACGGTCTGCAACACCAGCCGCTTCCCCCTGCTTTACGTCGGCTTCGGCCTGCAGCTCAACGACGCGGTGGCCGTGCGGGAGGACGCGGAATGGTCGGCGCGCCATGTCTCGCGGTCGTTCACCGGCATGTGCGTGGATCACCACTTCTATCTGCTGCCCCGGCGCAGGTTTTCGGGCGTCGTCCACCTTTCGATGAAACGGCGCGGCGTGTTCGACCTCGGCCAGTGCTATCTGGAAACGAGCGACCTGCTCGGTTTGAAGCCCGCGGTGCGTACCCGGGACATCGGCGTGCGCGTCGTCTGCACCGCCGGGCGCTGCCCGCTGGAAAAGCTGCAGACGCTCGGCGGCTTCCTCGGCAATGTGTCCGTGCGCCGCTTTATCCACGAGGACCCCACCATGCTGCTCGGCTATCGGGACTATACCGGCCGCGAGCCCATGAAGCAGATCTCCTGGTTCCAGACGGCCAAGGCCGGCCATCTGACGGTGCGCGTTTTTGACCACACGGTGGAGCACAACGTCACGCTGCTGCTCAACATGGAGGCGTCGAGCCCCCGCATTTCCGAACAGTGCCTCACCCTGACGCGCATGGTCTGTGAGCAGCTTGAGGCACGCAAGATCCCCTACGCGTTCTATTCCAACGGCGATATGCAGTCTCTGCCGGAGGGGCTGGGCCGCAGCCATCTGTTTTTCATTCTGCGCCGCATCGGGCTTTCCCGGCTGGCGGGTTACCGTTCCTTTTCCGCGCTTGTGGACCGGTGCATCGCCCACCGCAGCGGCACGGACAGCTACATCGTCGTCACGCCCGCGCTGAGCGGGGCGGGACAGCAGGCGCTGCGGCGGCTGCAGGCGTATTCCGACACCAAGCTCTGTGTTCTGTTCGGAGAGGAGAAACGCACATGAAACGAACCGCCGCGCTCCGGATCGCCGGAGACATCTGCTTCTACTTTTCCATACTGAGTCTTTTTCCCATCTTCCAGCCGTGGGCGCTCCCCATGGCCTGTTTCGCGCTGGCCTGCCTGCTCGTGGGGCTCGTCGCCGTCGGGGTGCAAAGTCTCCCGCTGCGGCTTGTGCTCTCCCTGCTGCCCGGCGCCTGCTTCGCCTTCACAAAGCTGAGCACGCTGCTGATCCTCCCCGGCCTGGCATGGCTGTATTTCATCTTGTATCTCACCATCGGGCGCTTCGGCATCGCGATCTACGACTACCGCTCCGCCTATCGCTGGATGCTGCTCATCAGCGCCTTTGTCATCGCGGTCCACTCCATCAGCTTTACGCTGTTCAACGGCGCGGCCCTCCCGCTGGAATCTCTGGGCTATCTGGCGGCGTTCATGCTGCTGGGCGTCGTGGCCATGCGCGGTATGCAGATGAACGCCAAAATGGACCTGCGCTGGCACACGGCCAACGTGATCGCGGTGGCCTGCTCGCTGCTCTTGGCGGTTGGCGTGTCCCTGCTGCTGTATCAGCTGTTTTTGCACAGCCGGCCGCTCGTGCTCCTGCTGGTCTCGCCGCTGCGGCGCTTCCTGCGGTGGCTGTTCGGCCTGTTCCGCTTTGACGCCGCGGTGGAGGCGCCCATCCACACGCCGGCGCCGACAGCGAAAATTGACATCCTTCCGACCGGGACGATGTACGTCGCGACCGATGAGACGTTTTCGAAGGAGGAGCCGGAAATCCATCAGGATACGCGCTTTACGGATCAGGCGCTCACCGTCGGCGCGTTCCTCATCATCTGCGTGCTTCTGTTCGCCGCGGTGTGGCTGATCGTGAAGCTCGCCCGGCGCGGCAAGGCCCTTGCGGCGGAGCGCGCCGAATACGAGCAGACCGAGGCCTACACGCCTGACCGCAAGCGGCGCAAGGCCAAGCCGGAGGCGGTGCACGGCCGGGCGCAGACCGTCCGGAAGATCTACCGTGACTATCTGGACTATCTGCGCGAAAACGGCCTGCAGCGCACCGCCTCGGACACCTCGGAGGAGATCCTGACCGAGTCGGAGCGCATGTCGGGGGCGAGCATGCCGGAGGAAGAGACGCTGCGCCGCGTCTATCTGAAGGCCCGTTACGGCGCCGCGAACGTGACCGAGGACGACGTCGCCGCCGCCAGGGCGAGCTTCGACGCCATCCGCAGCCGCGGCAAGGTCTGACGCAGCCATTTAGCGTCCTTTGCGGACGTAGGAAAACGGAAGCGGCGCCACCCCAAGGGGCGGCGCCGCTTTCGCTATATCTGCGGCATCACGCCTGCGCAAGCCGCTTTTCTCTCCCGATGCGCTTGTTCTCATACATGATCTTGTCCGCACGGCGCGCCGTATCGTTGACCGATTGATCGTTTTGCGGATCGTAGATCGCGACGCCCAGCGCCACGCGCACCTCCTCCCACGCGTTCTGGGCCGCCGCGCAGATCTCCTTCTGCCGCTGCTCGAATGCGACGATGAGCTCCTCGCGCCGGACAAAATCGTCCTCCTGCAAAACGACGGCAAATTCGTCTCCGCCGACGCGGAACACGGGGCTGTTCCGGAACACCTCGCAGATGAGGCGGCTTGCCGTTTTCAGGTACAGATCGCCCTTGTCGTGTCCGTGCTCGTCGTTGATCTTCTTGAGCTCGTCACAGTCGAACACGCCGATCGCAAAGCGCATCGACGCATCCTGATCCAGCCGGTCCTGCAGCTCCTGCACGCAGTCGTTGAAGGCGCTCTTGTTCCGGACGGACGTGAGCGCGTCGATAAAGACACGCTTGTTCAAGGCGTCCACCATGTGCTGCTCCTCGCGGGCCTTCTTCTCCGCGCGGATGCTGCGCAGCAGCAAAATCACGAACAGCAGCAGGATCGCTGTGACCGCGGTCATCACGATCAGCAGGTTGTCCTTGATCAGATCGAGGACGCCGGTTTTCACATCCTCTGTGGAATAGTAGGTCAGCGCCGTGTGGACGGGGGCGTCCGGCACCGCGTTGACCACCCGGGCGAGGATGGAATACAGCTCCGTATTGCCCTGCTTCACGGCGAAGCAGTAGTCTATGTCCACGCCGGTATACACGGTGGTCAGATGCAGCTTTTCGCACTGCTTGGAGATGTTATTGTAGCGGTAGTTGCTGATGATCACGCAGTCCGCTTCGCCTTTGGCCACGGCCTCCAGCCCAGCCGACGTATCCGGGTAATACGCCCGGTTCCACGTCGGGTATTGGTCCGCCAGGAACAAATCGTAATTCGTGTTTCCCTGGTTGACGGCCACGGTGACGTTTTCCTTGACGACGAATTCCTTCTGCTCCGACGCGCGGACGACCGCGTCCATCTCCGTGCGCATCAGCGGCGGCGACATGACCACGCCCATCGTCTCGCTGTCGTAGTCGGTCAGGTTGGCGGGGAACACGCAGTCGACCTCGCCGTTTTGCAGCGCCTCCATCGCGGCGGCGGCGGTGGGATAGGCGATCGCCTGGAAGTCCAGCTGCACGTTTTCCAGCGACGTGGCGGCATAGGCCAGATAGTCCTTCAGCGCCCCGGTCAGCTCTCCCGTGGTCTCATCCTTGGCGCAGAAGGCCAGATAGTTGTCCTGATATCCCACGCGGATCGTCCCGTGCGCGTCCAGCCACGCCAGCTCTCTGGCGCTGAGGTACAGATCGGCGCCGCCGTTTCTGAGGTACTTCTCGTGCAGCTGCTGGTTATAGTATTTATTCTCGTCCTGGATCCGGTTCATCGCGGCGTTCAGCTCGATCAGAAGCTCCGGCCTTGTCGTGCTGACCGCAAAATAGAAATCCGACCCGCCGATCTTGCAGACGGGCACGGCGATCTCCGGATCGCCGTAGACGTCCATCGTGACAAAGGCGTCGAACTGCGTCCCCAGCAGGCGCAGCGACTGCTCGTCCGTGTTCGTCGTCTCGATAAGCTCGATCTGGATCCCGCGCGCCTCCGTCCATTTCCGGAACAGATCGTTCTGGAAGGTATCCTTCGAAACGCCCACGCGTTTTCCGTCCAGCGTCGTGAAATCCTCGGCCTTGATCTGAGTGTTGTCGGGCGCGACGAAAATATAGTACGCCTCCGTGCCCATCGGGAGCGACGCGTACAGCATGCTGCCGGCGCGCTCGGGCATGTAGGACACGTCGCTCAGCAGGTCGATCTTGCCCTCCTTGAGCATTTGCAGCAGCTCCGGCCAGGTGCCCTCCACATACTCGTAGGTCCAGCCCGTATAGGCCGCAAGCTTGCACTGGTACTCATAGGAATACCCGGATCGGCGGCCATAGGAATCCGTGATGAAATACGGCTCCTCATGCCAGCCGACGCGCACGGTCTTGTGCGCCGTCTCCTGTGCGGCCGCAGGCAGGGGGATCGCCGTAAACAGCAGCAGCAGGCAAAGCGCCAGCAGAAGAATCCTGCCGACGCGGCGGAAGCGGCGCTTGCTCGTATGGATGCTTGTCCGAATGCCCATGACGGTTTGACCTTTCCTCGGCGCAATGCGGGTGCGCATCAAAGCAGATACGGATATGGATTTAATATTTATATCACATCTTTTGCCAAGTTTCTACCCTGAACGCGAAAAAACGCCTGTGCCGCGCATGGCCGCGGTACAGGCGTTTTTCTTCGCTTTGCGGTTGTTCCGGGGCGCTCAAACCAGCTTGTTGCGCAGCGTCCCGATGCCCTCGATGGAGACGGCCACCTCGTCCCCCGGCTTGAGCCAGACGCGGTGTCCCTTGGGTTGTCCCAGAATGACGCCGGAGGGCGTGCCAGTGAAGATCAGGTCGCCCGGCTCCAGCGGCATGAACTGGGAGATGTACTGCGCGATCGCGGCGCAGGAAAAGATCATGTTCGTCACATCGTCGTCCTGCACGGTGACGCCGTTCACCGCACAGGTGATGCGGTGGGGCGTGCACGGGTCGAACTGCTCCGCGGGCACGATCCACGGCCCGACGGGGGCAAAGCCGGGCAGACTTTTGCCGATGAGCCACTGGTTGGAGCGGAACTGGCAGTCGCGGGCGCTCAAGTCGTTGCCGCAGGTATAGCCGCCGATGGCCGCGCGGGCCTCCTCCTCGCTTTGCGCGTGGTACAGCCGCGTTCCCATGACGGCGACGAGCTCGGCCTCATAGTCGTAGCAGCGGTGCCACGGCGGCAGGACGATCTCCTGCCCGTCCTCGGCCAGCGCGTCGTTGAATTTGGAAAAGATGACCGGCTCCTTCGGGGCCTCCCCGCCGGTCTCCTCGGCATGGCTTTTGTAATTGAGCCCCACGCAGAGGATCTTTGTCGGTTCACAGAGCATATGGTTCCCTCGCTTTCCCTACACAGCGTGTGAATGAATGAACGGATTCATTGTAAAATGCCGCCGCCGCGTTGTCAATCATGATCATAATTCGCGATGCGGGTATATATTTTTCGTCCAAAGCTGGTTTTCCGTGGTATAATGACTGCAAAGCAGTCATTATTCTGATCGCCGTTTCGCTCCCGCCCTGCGGGCGGAACCGCGAAACATGGCTATATACCATGTCCACAGACATGGTATAATATCTGCAATACAGTTTGCATAGGGGGTGCGGGAGATGGGCACGCAATGGTACAAGGACAGGGTGTTCTATCAGATCTGGCCGCGCAGCTTCTGCGACGGGAACGGCGACGGCATCGGCGATCTGTACGGCGTGTACGACAAGCTGGACTATCTGAAATCGCTGGGGATCGGCGGCATCTGGTTCTCTCCGCTCTACCCCTCGCCCAACGCCGACTACGGCTATGACATCTCGGATTACTGCGCGATCCACCCGGACTACGGCGATCTGGAGATCTTCAAAAAGGTGGTCGACCGGGCGCACGCGCTGGACATCAGGATCATCATGGACCTTGTGGTCAACCACACGTCCGACGAGCACGAATGGTTCCGGAAAAGCCGCGACAAATCCAGCCCCTACCGCGACTGGTACTTCTGGAAAAAAGGAAAGCGGCCCGGAAAGCCGCCCAACAACTGGGACAGCTTTTTTGAGAACGGGGCGTGGAGCTTCGACGAGCGCTCCGGGGAATGGTATCTGCACCTGTTCCACCGCAAGCAGGTGGACCTGAACATGGACAACGCCGCGGTGCGCGCGGAGGTCAAGCGCATTTTGCGCTTCTGGCTGGACCTCGGCGTGGACGGCTTCCGCGAGGACGTGATCACCTTCATCTCCAAGCCGGAGGGGCTTCCGGACGACCGGCTGAGCATCGCGGTGAAGGGCATGCGCCTGTTTGAAAGCGGGCCGCATATCCACGAATACTTACAGGAGTTTCGGACGGAGGTGCTGGATCATTACGACTGCTTCGTCGTCGGCGAGGCGCCGATGATGACCGTGAAGAAGGCACGCACCTACGTTGCCGGCGCGCACCCCGATCTGGACATGATGTTCCACTTTGAGCACATGGCCGCGGACTGCTTCTTCACCGAGTACATGCCCCTGCCCTTTGACCTGCGCAAGCTCAAGCGCGCCTTTTCGCGCTGGCAGTATGCGCTGGACTGGAACGCGCTGTATCTCGAAAACCACGACCACCCGCGCGTCATCTCCCGCTACGGCAGCGAGCGCTATCACGACGAAAGCGGCAAGATGCTGGCCGTGAGCTACCTGCTGCAAAAGGGGACGCCCTTCGTGTACCAGGGGCAGGAGATCGGCATGACCAACATCACCCTGCCGCGCATCGAGGACTACAGGGACTGCCAGGCGCTCAAGCATTACTACAACGGCGTGAAGCGCCGGAGCGCCGACAAGGTGCTGTCCCTGATCCAAAAGGCAACGCGGGACAACGCCCGCACCCCGGTGCAGTGGAGCGCGGCGGCGCACGCCGGCTTCTCCACGGCCGAGCCGTGGTTCCCCGTCAACCCCAACTACCCCGCGATCAACGCGCAGGCGCAGGAGGACGATCCGGACTCCCTACTCAATTTCTACCGCGCCCTGATTGCCTTCCGCAGCGGCAGCCGCACCGTCCGCTTTGGCGACTACCGGGAGCTGTGCCCGGCGCATCCGCATCTGTATGTCTACACGCGCACTTACGAGGGGGAAACGCTGCTCGCGCTGTGCAGCTTTACGGACAAGCCCTGCCGCTTCCGGCTGCCGGACGCGGCGGGCGCGGCGGAGCTGCTGTTTTCCAACTATCCCGTCGGCACGCCGAATGCGGCGGTCCTCACGACGCGCCCCTACGAAACGCGCGTTTACCGCTGGCGGACCGAGAACCCATGAAAGGAGACCGGGCAATGGATATCAAGGAAATGCAGGAGGCGCTGCGCCGCGGCGTGGAGCCGAGTCCGGACTATCCGGACCTCCCGAACGATTTCACGGCGGAAAAGCTGATCGCCTTCGATCCGAAGGCGGAGCTGCAGTACCGCATGGTGAAGGACCGGCGGCCGGACATGACGCGGGCAAGGTTCATGCAGAGCTGGCGCTCATACCGGATCGGCCGCATCGGGCACAATGACGACGGCCTCACCGGTGGCGGCGGCCTCGCCGGGCTCTTCCGCATGGCGGCGGAGCGGTGGAAAAAGCCGTAACAAATGAAAAAAGATGATCCCGGGCCTCGCACAGCGGCGGGGCCCGGGACGCTTTTCTCTTTGCTTTTTTACTTTTTCACGCTGTCGACGTCGTATCCGTCCTCGCGCAGCATCTGCTTGCACTCCTCGATGGCGGCCAGCCAGTCCGGCTGGATGTCGTCGGGATAATTGAAGAGCTTGACGCGGTCGGCGCAGAAGTCCACCTCATTGTACACGTCGTTGTAGAAGTACCAGCGGCGCGCCCGCTCGCGGCGGTGATAGCTGTCGTCCGGCGCTTCGTCGATCGCCTTCCAGTTCACCTTGTAGGCGTAGGACGGGTCCTCGCGGATCTTCTCCATGGCGTTCGTGATCATCTCGTCGCGGATGCTCATCAGCTTGTGCTGGAACGCCTTCCCGTTGACAAAGCGCGCTTTGCACTTACTCTCGACGCGCTCGATCTCCTCGGGCGTGTACTCCTTCTCCAGAACGACGATGGGAACAAGCTGGCCGTGGTCCCACGCATAGGCGTTGCCCGGCTTGCAGAACAGATTGTTGTAGCAGTCCGCGCGGTTCTTGAACTGCCGCGGGAACTTGTCAAACATACGCTGGATCGTCATTTCAACATTCATGGCGCTTCCCCCTCCTGTTATTCAACGTGCTTCGTATGTCCGTATGGTAGTAGCATTGTATCATACGAAAAGGAAAAATGCACGGGTTATTTTATCCCGCAAAGCGTACGCCGTCGAAGATATCCGAGATGCTGCTGCCGTCGATGGTCTGCGGCCAGTCGCTCATGTCGATCCAGACGCGGCGGACGTCGCCGTTTTCCAGCTGCAGGTCCATGAAGCTGCTGCCGTCCGTGCGCAGCGGCTTGACCTTCTCACCGGCGGACAGGGTCGCGGTGTCGATCGTCTCGCCGCTGTCGGGCGAGACCACCCAGCAGTCCACGTCCTGCTGGACCGTGAGCGTCAGGTCGCTGTTCATATGGTAGAACGGCTCGGTCGCCTCCGGCAGCCCGCTTCCGCCGACGCGGTAGGTGCGCACGCCGTTCATGGTGCTCAGGATCTGCGTCCGGACACGCAACTGCACCTGCTCCGGATCTGTCGGCGTCTCCGCAAAGCCGGCGAGGAAGTCTTCGACGTACCACACGTTGTCCTGGCTGACGCCGACGACCGTGAGGACGTGGTAATCGTTGTCGCTCAGTCCGTCGATCCAGAAATACACCGCGCCGCTCGTCGGCGGGACCATCAGATAGATGTCCCCATCGTAAACGCCCATGTCGCCGAGGGTATACTCCTCGCCCTCTACGACGAACACGGCCGTGTCGATCGCGTCATAGCTGTCGCGCTCGAAGTAGCAGCCGAGCTCCTCCGGTGTCCCGTCGGCGTCGATGTCCACATGGACGCGCTCGTTTTCCTCCAGCGCGAACACCGCCGGCTCGACGGTGCGGCGGACGTCCGCCGCGCGGTGCAGGACGGCACACTGGTCCTCGCCGCACTGCGTCAGCGTGTCAAGCCAGCTCTCATCATCCTCCTGGATCAGCAGATCTCCGTCCTCGTCGACGAGCATGTCGCAGTAGCCGGTGACCGGCATCTTGTAGCCGCCTACGCGCACAAGGTTGAACACCACCGCGCCCTCGGGCGCGCCGGATTCGTCGTCGGCCTGCGCGATGTAGTAGCTGCCGGCCAGAATGCGCGGGATCCCGTCCTCGACGCAGTCGCGCAGTTTCAGCTCGCCCCAGTTCGTGATCTCCAGCGTGAGCGCGTGCAGGGCATAATCGGCATCCCGGTAGGCGCCGTTCCACACGCCGGCCAGACCGGCCGCCTCTGCGGCGTCGTAGTCAAAGCGGTCGTAGTCCGTGTCGGGCGTGGGATTCTCCAGACCGTAATCGTCGCGGTAGGCGCGGATGAGGTACACGTCGTCGTCCGAGCCGTTGAGCGAGGTGCCGCCCTCAAAGTCCGCAAAGACGACGCCGCCCTCGAAGGTATACAGGGTGTAATACCCCGGCTCGCCGAAATAGCTGCCGCCGAACACGTCGGGGCAATGGGACATGACGCGCACGCGCGTGCCGCCGTTGTCCGCGCGCAGAAGCGCCGCGGGATCGTCCGGGATGATGTCCACGGCCCAGTAGGAATAGACGTCGCCGGCATCCGTGTCAAAATACGTGGCCTCCATCGTCAGCGCGTCGCCGACGGGGAAGAATTCGTAAAACACCTGCTCGGCCGCGTTCGGATCGTTGCTGTCGGGCATCTCCAGGAAGGTGCCGACGAGCTGGTCGCGCACGATTCTCCCGAGCTCCGCCGGGGAGACGCTTCCGTCCTCCTCAAGCTCCAGCACCTGTTGGTATTCGCCGCCGCCCGCCGGCGTGAAGACCGTGGCGACAAAGCCGAGGTTGCCGTCGGGCAGGATGGCCATGGGGATGCCGGCGTTCAGGTTCTTTTCATCCAGTGTGTCCTTCTGCAGCTGCTTCCACCCGTCGTCGTCGCCGAAGTATGCGGAGAGGTCCGTAAGGTCCTCCAGATAGTCGCGCGCGGCGGAAAGGAACGCCGCCTCCGTCACGCCGGCGGCGCGCAGCACGGCCGCGTTGTCGACTTCGTTGCCGGCGTCGTCGAAGTTGAAGCACCAGAATTCGTCCATATCGATGTCGCTGTCGGCGGTGATGAGGATGGAGTTGACGCCGTCGCGCGCGCCGGTATAGTAGGCCGCGCAGTAATGCGACAGGCTGCCGTATTCCTCGTAGCTGCTCCACGCCCCCTTCACAAGGTCGTCATAGAGCGCCTGCGCCGTCCGGTTGAGCTCCGCGATGTAAGGCGTCTCGGGGCCGGAGACCGCAGGGAGCGTATACGAGTAGGTCACGGGATAGATTCCGGCCTCCATGACCGTCCCGCTCTCGGCGCACAGGTCCGCGATCTCGATCTCCACCGGCTCCGGCGTCGGTTCCGGCGTCGGCTCCGGCGTGGCCGTGGGCGTTTCCGTCGGCGTTTCTCCGCCGCTCTTGGGGATCACGCCGCCCGGGGCGGCGCTGGGTGCCGGGGTCTCGGCCGGCTTCTCCCCGCCGCAGGCGCACAGCGCAAGGCACATGGCCAGCGCGAGGAGCAGGGCTAGCATCTTTTTCATGGTCTGTCCTCCTGTCGATCCAAATATAGTGGTACTGTCCGCTTTCCGTTTTCAGTTTACATCACGGACCGGGAAAAAGCTACCGCGTTTTTGCGCTTTTTCGCGCGGAAGCGGCACAATCTCGCCGACTGATGAAATTTTGATGCATTTATGTGGCATCTTGAGGGAACAAAACAGCGAAATATGCGTCAAAACAACAAGCGGCGGTTTCCGGCGTTTGTTTTTGTGCGGCAAAACCGGTGTTACGGAGGGAAAAAGAAAGAAATGAAAGCAAAACGCATCCTGTCTTATATTCTGATATTCGCGCTGTGCCTGTCGTTCTTTGCGTCTCTTGCGGGCTGCGGCGATCAAAAGAAGCAAACCGACGATCCGGGCAAGCCCAGCACCGAGCCCGGCAAGACCGAGGTTTCCGACAACGAGTTCGTCTACGTTCCGGAATACGTGAAGGTGGAGGGGGAGCTGAGCAGCAGCTTCGATAACATGGTCTTCAGCGGCGACCGCTTCCTCGCCAGCATGTACGGCAAGATCGGCGAGCGCGAGCTGGAAGAGGGCGAGGTCCTCGAATGGGAGGGCCAGAACTGGATCTGGGGACAGCAGCTCTACTGGCTCTCGCTGGACGGCAAGCTGGAGAAGATCACCGGCTACACCCCGCTCGACTATCTGGTCGAGATCCCCCGCGAGGGGGACGGCGCGTCCGAGGCGCCCGAGGCGCCGGAGCCGGAGGAGGGCGGCGACGCGCCCGCGCCGACCGCCGCGCCGGTCATCGCCACGAAGATGATCGCGCCGGGCTACAATGAAAAGGACAACGGCGGGGCTTACATGCAGCGCATGCTGCTCTCCCCGGCCGGCGACATCATCACCGTGGAACAGGTCTACCGCAACTGGTACGACGGCCCGGACGACGACGTGGAGATGTACTCCGAGGATTGGTGGTCCGGCAACTACAACCAGTACATGCACAACGAGCAGCGCACCGTCGTGCGCATGCTGAACGCCGACGGCACGGAGAAGTCCCGCTTCGACCTTGACGCGCTCAAGGAAGGCATGGAGGAGGGCATGAATTTCTACGTCAACTCCATCCTCGCGGACGGCGCCGGGCGCTTTTACTGCACGCAGGACACGACCATCCACATCCTGAGCCCTGAGGGCAAGCCCATCGGCAAGATCGAGGGCGACCAGTGGTACGATCAGCTCGTCGCGCTGGGCGACGGCAGCGTCGCCGCGGTGTTCTGGGGCGAGGATGGCCAGTGCATGGCCGTCGTCGACCCGGACAAGCTCACGCTGGGCGAGCCGGTCAAAGTCCCCAACAATATGTGGAACATGGCGCAGAACCTCGCCGGCGACTATGACTTCTGCTACACCGACGGCAGCAACTTCATGGGCTACTCTCTGGCCGCGGGGAAGTCGGAGAAGATCCTCAACTGGATCAACAGCGACATCGACAACGACAACGCCAACAACACCTTCGTCCTGCCGGACGGGCGCATCATGACGGTCGAATATGAGTGGAACAAGGATTACACCCAGGCGGATATCCGCCTCGTCTTCCTGAAGAAGGTCCCCGCGTCCTCCGTCCCGCAGAAGACGAAGCTCATCTTTGCGACGCAGAACCTGAACTATCAGGCGCGCAGCGCCATCATCGAGTTCAACCGCAAGAGCGACGAATACCGCATCGAGCTGCACGATTACAGCGAATACAACACCGAGGACGATTACTCCGCCGGTCTCACGAAGCTGACCACGGAGATCATGGCGGGCAACATGCCCGACATCCTCGACCTCACCGGCATCCCCGTGCAGAAGCTGGCCTCCCGCGGCCTGCTGGCCGACCTCTACCCGATGCTGGACAGCGACGCCGAGCTCAGCCGCGACGCGATCTTCCCGAGCGTCCTCAATGCGCTGGAGCAGGACGGTCACCTCTACCGCACGGCCGCCGGCTTCCAGATCATCTCCGTCGTCGGCGCAAAAAGCGTCGTGGGCGAGCACCCCGGCTGGACGCTGGCGCAGTTCAAGCAGGCGCTTGCCCGTATGCCCGAGGGCTGCACGCCCTTCAACGTATGGGTGACCCGCGACGTCATTCTCAACCAGATGCTGCAGATGGCAATGGGCGAGCTGGTGGACTGGGACACCGGCAAGTGCTACTTCGATTCTCCCGTCTTCCGGGACATTCTGGAGTTCGCCGCCCAGTTCCCCGAGGAATATGAGAGGGACGAGGACCACGTCTGGACCGAGGACGACGAGGAGCCCAACCGCATCGCCACGGGCAAGCAGATGCTCATGCAGGTCTATCTCGACGACATCAACACCATCCAGATGTACAACGCCATGTTCGGCGGCGAGGCGACCTTCGTCGGCTACCCGGTGAGCGAGGGCGTCGGCAACGCGCTGCGGCCCAGCGAGGGCGGCTACGCCATCTCCGCCAAGTGCGCCCATCCCGAGGCCGCGTGGCAGTTCGTCCGCAAGAGCTTTACGAAGGACTACCAGACGCAGTACGGCTGGGGCTTCCCCTCCAACCGCGCCGCCTTTGACGAGCGCCTCAAGGAGGCCATGACGCCGGAGTATCAGAAGGATGAAAAGGGCAACTACATCCTCGACGAGAACGGCGAAAAGATCGAGATCAGCCGCGGCGGCTGGGGCTGGGGCTCCCTGACGGTCGATTTCTACGCGCTGACGCAGGCCGAGGCCGATCAGATCCTCGAGCTCATCGACACCACCGTGCGCGTGCAGGACGAGAGCAGCGACGAGCTCATGCAGATCATCACGCAGGACACCGCGCCCTACTTCGCCGGACAGAAGTCGCTGGACGACGTCGTGCGGCAGCTGCAGAGCAAAATGAACATCTACATCAACGAACAGAGGTAAACGCATAAGGGGAGCTCCGCTCCCCTTGTGCCGCGAAAAACGCCATGCGACTGAAGGAACGAAGCGGAAAACTCAAGGATTTTGCGAGAAGCTTGTGCTTTTTATGCCCAAGCTTTCTCGGCGTTTTCCTGTTTTTTATCCTGCCCTTCGCCGTCGTGGTGAAATACGCCTTTACGAACGCCGCCGGGGAAAACGTGCAGTTTCAGAACTTTGTGAATCTGCTGAAAAACCCGATCTTCAAGATGGCGGCGGGCAACACGCTGCGCTTCTCCGCCATCGCCGTGCCGCTGAGCGTGGCGCTGGCGATCGTGCTGGCGCTGATGCTGGAGTGCCGCATCCCGATGAAGAGCTACTTCCGCAGCTTTTTCCTGAGCCCGATGATGGTGCCCGTGGCGTCCATCGTGCTGATCTGGCAGGTGCTGTTCAGCTACAACGGGACGGTCAACGTCCTTTTGACGGCCATGGGGAAGACGGCGATCGACTGGCTGAACAGCGACAAAGCGCCGCTGGTGGTCGTGCTGCTGTTCCTCTGGAAAAACCTCGGCTACAACATGATTCTGTTCATGGCGGGGCTTGCGAACATCCCGCGGGAGCTGCTGGAGGTGGCCGACGTGGAGGGCGCGAGCGGCGCGTACAAGTTCTTCGCGATCAAGCTGCGCTACCTCTCCCCGACCGTGCTGTTCGTCACGATCCTCTCGCTCATCAACTCCTTCAAGATCTTCCGCGAGGTCTACCTGCTGGCGGGCAACTATCCCTATGAATCGCTCTACACGCTCCAGCACTTCATGAACAACATGTTCAACGCGCTGGACTATCAGAAGCTCTCCGCCGCCGCGCTGATCATGGCCGTATGCATGGTGGCGCTGATCGCGCTGCTGTTCGCAGTGGAGGACTGGTTCGGAAAGGACGTGGAGGGATGAAGAAAAAGCACTACTTCGGGCGCGGCGTCATGTTCCTCCTGTGCCTTGTCTTCGCCGTGGCCTTTCTGCTGCCCACTGTGCTGACGATCACGAACTCCTTCATGAGCGAATCGGAGATCAACTCCAACTACGGCATGGTCTTTGAGACCACCACGGGCGGCTACGTGTCGAAGCACGTCAATCTGAAATTCATTCCGGACAAGGTCACGCTTTCGCAATACATCACCGGGCTCGTCAAGTCCCCGGCCTACCTCATCAAATTCTGGAACAGCGTGATCCTCGTCGCGCCGATCGTCGTCTTTCAGGTGGCGATCGCGGCGGTGGCGGCCTACAGCTTCACCCGCTGGCGCGGCAAGGTGCGCAGTCTGATCTTCTTTTTCTATGTGATATTGATGCTGATGCCCTATCAGGTGACGCTGGTGCCGAATTATCTCGTCGCGGAGAAGCTCGGGACGCTGAACACCCGCTGGGCCATCATCCTGCCGGGCATTTTCGCCCCGTTCTCCGTGTTTCTGCTGACCAAGTTCATGCGGCGCATCCCCTACGCGCTCATCGAGTCGGCAAAGATCGACGGCGCGGGCGAGTGGCAGATCTTCACCCGGATCTGTCTGCCGCAGTGCCGCTCGGCGCTGTTCTCCATCGCGATCCTCGTGTTCATCGACTACTGGAACATGGTGGAGCAGCCCATCGTTTTGCTCAGCGACGCGGAAAAGCAGCCGCTGAGCGTGTATCTCTCCTCCATCAACGCCGGAGAGATCGGTCTGGCCTTCGCAATGGCCGTTATCTATATGGTCCCGTCTCTGCTGATCTTCCTGAAGGGTGAGGAATATCTGGTGGAGGGCATCGCACATCAGGGAAGCGTGAAGGGGTAAAGAGCTATGGAACAAAAAGTGAAAAAGAGAGACTGGGTCAAGAACGCCGCGATAATTTTCCTCGCGGTGATGCTGGTGCTTACCTTCTTCTCCAATACCATTCTGAACCGCACGCTGCCCGAGGTCGTAACGCGCTATGTGGAGCCGGGCAGCATCGACGCAAAGGTGCGCATCTCCGGCACGGTCTCCGCCCGCGAGAACTATGACGTCATCATCGACCAGACGCGCAAGGTCGCGGCGGTCAACGTCAAGGTGGGGCAGGAGGTCAGCACCGGCGACCTGCTCTTTTCGCTGGAGGCCAGCGAAAGCGAAGAGCTGGAAGAGGCGCGGAAGGAGCTGGAACGGCTGCAGCGGGAGTATCAGCGCTCGCTTCTGACCGGCACCGACGCCGACTACAGCCGCGAAAACCGCGATATCGCGCTGGCGCGCGCCGCGCTGGAGAAGGCGCAGGCGAAGCTGGACGGCATCGTATTCATCGGCGAGGATGCCCTGAACGCCGCCGCGGCAAAGGTCACGCAGGCGGAAGACGCTCTGGAAAGCGCCAAGGCCGCCGTGAAGAAGGCGGCGCAGGAGCTGAAGGATGCCCAGTACGGCTTTGAACATTCCTCTACCGGCAGCGGCTACTCCGGCGGCTCGACCGGCGCGCTGCAGAATCAGGTTGTCGCGGCGCAGGCCGCGCTGACGGATGCGACCAACGCGCTCCGGGCGGCGCACCTGAATTACGACGCGAACTTCAACGCATTCATGCTCGACGCGCTGAACGACATTCTGGCGGCGAAGGGCGTCACGATGAACGACGACGACAAGGCGTTTGTCATCGGCGCCGTGGAAGAGCGGCTCAAGCCGGTCAAGACTCTGCCGGGACTCGTTCTGGACAGCGTCGCCAAAGCGGGCGACGGTTCGCCGGTGACCGGCGCGGACGCCGCGGTGCAGACCTTTTTGGGGCTCATGCCCTATTACATGAGCCTGAAGGCTGCGGAATACGCCGACGTGGCGGCGGCCGACCCGGCCTATCCCGTTGTATCGGCCAAGCTCGCCGCTTACAACAAGGTGACGGAGGCGGCGGACGCCTATGACGCGGCTGCCGCCGCGCTGGAGAACGCACAGAGCGCGCTGGCGGACGCGAACAGCTCTGCGACATACGACGGCGACGTTTACTACAACAACAAGCCCCACAGCTATTGGGAGAAAGAGGTCACGCGCCTGCAGCCCATTCTGGAGAACGCGCAGGAGCGGCAGACCGAAGCCGAGGAAGCGCTGACGAAGGCAAAGGCGGAGGAGGAAAAGCTCAAATCCGACAAGGCCGCGCGCGAGGCGGATTACGCCGCCGCGCAGACCGAGGCCGAGACCGCGCAGCGCAGTTTGGAGGATCTGCTGTTCTCCCTGACGCAGCAGCAGAAGGCGGACGGAAAGAGTCAGGCGCTTGAAGCCATTGCCCGCGAGGAGCTGCAGGCCAACATCGCCGACCAGGAAAAGAAGATCGAGGAGCTGTCCGGCAGCACGGTCACGGAGGTCCGGGCCAAGGTCAACGGCACCATCGCCTCGATCTCCGTCAGCGCAGGGCACAAGGCAGAGGCCGAAAAGCCGCTCGCGACCATCGAGGTCAAGGATCTCGGCTACACCATGACCGCGACGATCAACACCGATCAGGCGCGGCTTCTGCACGTCGGCGACACGGCCAACATCAGCAACTATTACTGGGGCAGCCGCACCACGGCGGTTTTGTCCTCCATGCAGCCCGACCCCAAGGACCCGCGCACGAGCCGGGTGCTGAGCTTCGACATTGCGGGCGACGTGAACGCCGGCGATCAGATCTCGTTCTCCATCGGGGAAAAGAACGCCTCCTATGATCTGGTCGTGCCGAACAGCGCGGTGCGCAGCGACACAAACGGCAGCTTCGTCCTGATGATCACGGCGAAGAACAGCCCGCTCGGCAACCGCTATTTTGCGACGCGCGTGGATGTGGAGGTCGTCGCCTCCGACGATTACAACACCGCCGTCAAGGGCGCGCTGAGCAATATGGACAGCGTGATCACGACGAGCAGCGGCAACGCGCCGATCAAGAACGGCGATCAGGTCCGGCTTGCGGATATGAACTGAATTTCTTCGATTGCGAAACAGGTTTCGCAAGGTTTGATTGCAAGGAAAGGAGGAGTGCGGATGAAGCTCCTGAAATGCGGCAATCTGATTTCAGGCGGCGTTGCGCTCCTTCTGGGGATCGCGCTGCTGCTGACCGCGGCGGCGCTGCCGAAGCCGCTGCAAAGCCAGCATCAGGCAGAGCGCTGGGCAGGCGAAAGCGGGGAACGCTTCCGGCAATTCACCTGCGTCCTCTCCCCCGGCCTCACCCTGGAGATGAACACGATCTACGGCTTTCGGGAAACCGTGCTGAAAAAGCTTTCGGAGACCGATCTGGAGATCACGGACGGCAGCGCCGCCATCTGTGACGCGTGGAGCGCGGCGGGGACGCTGAAGGTCAGCGGTCCGCGCGGCAGCTTCGACGCCGCGGCGCTGGCTGTGGGCGGCCGCTTCTTTGCCTTTCACCCGATGACGCTGTGCAGCGGCGGGTTTTTGGGAGAGTCCGATCTGATGAAGGACCGCGTGGTGCTCGACGAGCAGCTTGCCTGGATGCTCTTCGGCAGCAGCGATGTGGCCGGGATGACCATACAGATCGGGAATCTGGAGTTTTTCGTGGCCGGCGTCGTGGCGCAGCCCGACGATCGCTTCTCCCGCGCCGCCGGCGGCAAAACGCCGACGATCTATCTGAACTACGCCTCCCGCGAGGCGCTCGGCGACAGCGGTACGGTCTGCTACGAGGTCGTGCTGCCGGACCCGGTCAACGGCTTTGCGAAGGGCGTGGTCGAGGGGCTCTTTGCCAAGCAGGGGCTCGTTGTAGAGAACACGGACCGCTTCCGCTTCTCCGCCTCGCTCCGGGCTCTGCGCGGCATCGGCTCGCTCGGCACCCGGACGACGGCCGTGGCGTTCCCCCCGTGGGAAAACGCGGCGATCATGGCGGAGACCTGGTGCGCGCTGGCGCGCGGCGGCGCGCTTTTCTGCTTCATCTGGCCGGCCGTACTGCTGGTCGGCGCGCTGTGCGTGCTGCTGCGGCGCGCAGCCGCTTTGCTCAAGCGCGGCGGACACGGCGCGAAGGAGGCGCTCCTCGACTGGCGAGATCAACAGCGTGTGCGCCGGATCGGACGCAGCGGCGGTCATTCCAAGGACCCGAGGGGGTAAAGAGATTTGGCAAGCGTTACAATGAAGGATATCCGCAAGGTCTACGATAAAACCGTCGTGGCCGTGGACGGATTCAATCTGGAGGTCGCGGACAAGGAATTCATCGTGCTGGTCGGGCCGTCCGGCTGCGGAAAATCCACGGCGCTGCGCATGATCGCGGGGCTGGAGGAGATCACGGCGGGCGAGCTTTACATCGGCGCGCGCAAGATGAACCAGGTGGAGCCGAAAAACCGCAACATCGCCATGGTGTTCCAGAACTATGCGCTCTATCCTCACATGACGGTTTACGACAACATCGCCTTCGGGCTGCGCATGCGCAAGCTGCCCCGCCGGGAGATCGACGCGAAGGTGCGCGAGGCGGCGGAGATCCTGGAGATCTCGGATCTGCTGAAGCGCAAGCCGAAGGCGCTCTCCGGCGGCCAGCGCCAGCGCGTGGCCATCGGCCGCGCCATCGTCCGCAGCCCGGACGTTTTTCTGATGGACGAGCCGCTGAGCAACCTCGACGCGCTTTTGCGCAGCCAGATGCGCACGGAGCTCATTCAGCTCCGCCGCCGCCTGGATACCACCTTTATCTACGTCACCCACGACCAGACGGAGGCCATGACGCTCGGCGACCGCATCGTGGTCATGAATCAGGGCCGCATCATGCAGATCGGCACGCCCTCCGAGGTCTTCAACCACCCCGCGAACCTCTTTGTCGCGGGCTTTATCGGCACGCCGCAGATGAATTTTCTGGACGCCGTGCTGGAGGTCCGGGACGGCACGTGCGCCGCGCTGGCCGCCGGGGAGCGCATCGCCCTGCCCGACGGCTTCGCCCGCGGCGGGCTGGACGGGAAATCCGTCGTGCTCGGCATCCGGCCGGAGCACATCCTTCTGCGCGACGGGGACGGCATCCCCGCGGCCGTGGAGGTATGCGAGCTGCTGGGCAGCACGATGGCCCTGCATCTGTCGGTCGGCGGCGTGAAGCTGGAGGCCATTGTACCGGCCTCCGCCGCGGCGGGCCTGACAGATCTGTCCGCGCCGTCTGCCGCGCTGCACATCGGCTTCGATACGGCGCAGATCCATCTCTTTGACCCGGACAATGGCGAACGCATTGCGCAGAAAGCTTTTGAAACGGAGGAACAGTCATGAATCCCGAGATCATTCCAATTGACGCGCAGACCTGGCGCATCGAGGATGGCATGGTGCGCTGCTACCTGCTCGCCGGCACGGACAGCGCGCTGCTCGTCGACACCGGCATGACGCTACAAAATGCCCGCGAGATCGCCGAGGGGCTCACCGACAAGCCCGTGAAGCTGCTGAATACCCACGGCGACCCCGACCACATCGCGGGCAACGCCGCCTTTCCCTCGTTTTACATGCACCCCGACGAGGCGGACAATTACCACGCCTTCGGCGGCGGCGGCGAGATCGTCCCCGTGCGCGAGGGCGACACGCTTGACCTCGGCGGCCGTCCGCTGGAGATCATCGAGCTGCCCGGCCACACGCCGGGGAGCATCGCCGTGCTCGACCGCAGCCGCCGCGCGCTCATCAGCGGCGACCCCATACAGACCGGGCGCATCTTCATGTTCGGCCCGGGGCGCGACCTGCGGCAATACCTGAACAGTCTGCGCAAGCTCCAGCGGCGCACCGGCGAGTTCGACGCGATCTGGCCCGCCCACGGCGCGTTTCCGGTGGAGCCGGCGCAGATCGCAAAGCTGGCCCTCGGCGCGGAGCGCATGCTCGCGCATCAGGTCACGTGGGAGCCCTGCGACATGCGCGGCACCCCCCTGCGCGCCTACAACGTTGGCTGCGCGACCTTCCTGATGAGCGAATAAGGGGTTTCTATGTTTTTCACGGAAGAATACCTGCCCCGGCTCGACGACTACGACCGCGCCGGACGCCTGTCCTATGAGGCGATCCTGCAGATTCTGGAGAACATCGGAGCGCATCACGCCATGCGCGTATCCGATTCGGTGGCCGCCGGCGGCGTCGCCTGGATGCTGCTGGATTGGCGCGTCGCCGTCACGCGCCGTCCGGCGCCGTTTGTACCGCTGCGCCTGCGGACCTGGTCGCGCGGAAAGGCCTCCGCGGTCACGACCGACCGCGATTTCCTCGTCACGGACGGCGAGGGGCAGGAGTTCCTGCGCGCAACGGCGCGCTTTGCGCTGGTGGACGTCCGGGCGCAGAAGATGGTCCGCATCAGCGACAAGCTGACGCGCGCCTATGAGCCGGAGGCCGAGCGCGTTTTCCCCGACGACGCGCCGCGGCTGCGCGAGCCGGAGGCGTACGACGTGGTGCTGCCCGTCGCGCTGCGCCGCAGCGACATCGACTACAACGGGCACGTGCACAATACGCGCTATATCTCCCTTGCGCTCGAAGCGCTGCCGGAGGCGGCCTATCGCGCGGACGATTTCCGCTGTCTGCGGATCGTCTACCGCGCCCCGGTCCGCGCGGACAGCCGCCCGGAGATCCGGCGCGCCGCCGCAGAGGATGGCTGGCGCTTCACCATCGCCGCGGCGGACGGAACGGTCTGCACGCTGATGGAGCTGCGCAAATAAGTTGAAACCGCATCCCGCAGCGTAAGCTGCGGGATGCGGTTTCATTAGATGCACAGCAATATCACGCCGTAGATGGCGCTGGCGAGGATGCCGAAGGTGATGACCGGCCCGGCGATGATGAAGATTTTCGCCGCGAGCCCGGCGACCATGCCCTCGGTCTTGAACTCCAGCGCCGGGCTGGCCACGGCGTTGGCGAAGCCGGTGATCGGCACCAGCGTCCCCGCACCGCCGTGGCGCGCGAGGTCGTCATAGAAGCCGAGCCCGGTGGACAGCGCGCCGAGGAACACCATTGTGACGCTGCACCACGCCCCCGCGTCCTCCGCCGTCGCGCCCAGCGCCTTGTACAGCTCCGTGAACCCCTGCCCGAGGCAGCAGATCAGCCCGCCGATGACGAAGGCCTTTCCCACGTCGGGCCAGAACGGGCTTTGGGGCATCCGCGCCCGGACGAGCGCGGCGTATTCCTCGTTGGACATCTGCATGGAACTACCAACTCCTTTGCGCCTAGTATTTCCATGCGACGCAAAAATATGCAGCGCCCCGACGGGGCGCTGCACGTTTTCAAGCTGTCGACACTTTGTCTGCATGCCGGACCGTGACGCGGGTTTATTCCTTTGCGGCGTCCTTCTTCTTCGTGACGCTGCGGATGACGAACAGCGTCGCGACCGTGAGCACAACGCCGATCAGAAGCGAGACGATCGCGTTCTGGATGAAGCCCGCGAAGATGTAGGTCACGAAGCTGACCGCCGCGACGGTGATCGCGTAGGGCAGCTGTGTGGACACGTGGTTGATGTGCTCGATCTGCGCGCCGGCGGAGGCCATGATGGTCGTATCGGAGATGGGCGAGCAGTGGTCGCCGCAGACGGCGCCGGCGAGGCAGGCGGAGATACCGATGATCAGCAGCTTGCTGTCGCCGGGGAAGACGGCGGTGACAATGGGGATCAGGATGCCGAAGGTGCCCCAGCTTGTGCCGGAGGCAAAGGCCAGCACGCAGGCCACGATGAAGATGACGGCGGGCAGCATGCTGTACAGCCCCGACGCCGCGCCCTCCATGACGCCCTTCACAAAGGCGGCCGCGCCGAGCGCGCTCGTCATGTTCTTCAGCGAGACGGCCAGCGTCAGGATCGTCATGGCGGGGACCATCGAGATGAAGCCCTTGGGCACGCAGGCCATCGCGTCCTTGAAGGAGATGGTGCGGCGGCAGAGATAATAGATGACGATGACGACCAGCGCGATGATGGAGCCCCACGGCAGGCCGACGAAGGCGTCCGTGTTGCCGAAGGCGCCGATGAAGTCGCCGGCGCAGTCCGTTCCGCCCCACCAGTCGGTGCCGAAGAAGCCGCCGACGTAGAGCATGCCGAGCGTGCAGCAGATGATGAGGACGACGACCGGAAGGATCAGGTCGAGGACCCTGCCCTTCGGGTTGCCCTTGCTCTCCTCGCCGCCCTCCTGCTCGCCGAGCTTGCCCTCGAGCAGCGCGGCCATCTCGTGCAGTTTCATCGGGCCGTAGTCGAACTTCATGCACACAATGGCGATGATGAACACGAAGGTCAAAAGCGAATAGAAGTTGTAGGGGATGGCGCGGATGAAAAGCTGGATGCCGGAGATGCCGGTGCCCAGTTTGTCCGCCGTGGCGGACACCGCCGCCGCCCACGAGGACACCGGGGCGATCATGCACACCGGCGCGGCGGTCGCGTCGATCAGGTAGGCCAGCTTTGCGCGGGAGATCCTGTGGCTGTCCGTGACCGGACGCATGACCGAGCCGACGGTCAGGCAGTTGAAATAGTCGTCAATGAAGATCAGGACGCCGAGGAAGAAGGTCGCCAGCATGGCGCCGACGCGGGACTTGATGTTCTTCTCCGCCCAGCGCCCGAAGGCCGCCGAGCCGCCGGACTGGTTGACCAGCGCGACGATGATGCCGAGCAGGACGAGGAAGATGAAGATGCCGGCGTTGCCGGCCACGGCGGCGATCATGCCGCCGGGCGCGTCGCCGTCGCTGATAAGCGCGTTCAGCGCCCCAACCACGGAGCCGCCGGACACGAACAGCGCGCCCACGACCACGCCGATGAACAGCGAGGAATAGGCCTCCTTGGTGATCAGCGCCAGAACGATGGCGAGGATCGGAGGAACGAGCGCCCAAAATGTACCTACCATATGGAACCCTCCCGGTGTGATAATTTAGCGCGTTAATGATGCACTAGAGTATAGCCGCGTGCGGGGGCTTTGTCAAGCAATCCGCCCCATTTTCTTCGAAAAGGCGCCCGTTTTCGCGCTTGACGCATTGCCTTTTCCCGGCAGGTCCGGTATAATTGCGATCAGAGGTGATCGTATGCGTCAAAGGATCGACTGCAATTTTGACTGGGAGTTCACGCAGCGCTTCTGCACGGCGTTCGCGCGCGGCGACGCGCTTGCGGACACGGTGCGCGTGTCGCTGCCGCACACCTGCGCCGAAACGCCCTATGACTATTTTGACGAGCACATCTATCAGATGGACTGCGGCTACCGCCGGCGCATCGACGTCCCGGAGGCCTGGCGCGGCAAGCGCGTCTGGCTGAATGTGGGCGCCGCCGGTCATGCCGCCGAGGTGTTCGTAAACGGGGAAAAGCTCGCCGCGCATGCCTGCGGCTACACCGCCTTCCGCGTGGAGCTCACGCAGGCGCTGGAGCCGGGCGGGAGCGCGCTGTTGGCGATCCGCGTGGACAGCCGCGAGACGCTTGACCTGCCGCCCTTTGGCCTTGTCATCGACTATATGACCTACGGCGGCCTCTATCGCGAGGTCTGGCTGGACGTCTGCGAGGCCGTCTCCATTGCGGATGTCTTCGCCTGCCCGTCCGTGCCGGCGTCCCTCCCGCTGCTGGGCAGCAGCCGGCGCCGGGACGTGCGCCGCGCGCTGGCGGTGGAGCAGCGCTTCACCGGCGCCGTCACCGGGACCGTGACGCTGACCGGCGCATCGGAGGGCTGCACCCTGCGCTGGCGTCTGCGCGACGGCGGCGGCATGCTCGTGACGGAGCAGCTCGCGCCCGTCCGCGGCGGCGACGGCGAACGCTTTGACTTTCCCGCGCCGGACGTCGGGCTTTGGGACGTGGATGCCCCCCGGCTCTACACGCTGGAGACCGCGCTGCTGCGCGGCGGCGAGGTGCTGGACTGCGTGGAGACGCGCATCGGCTTCCGCCGCGCCGAATGGAAGCAGGACGGCTTCTGGCTCAACGGGCGCAAGCTGAAGCTCGTCGGCCTCAACCGCCATCAGAGCTACCCCTACGTCGGCTACGCCATGCCCCGCTCCATGCAGCGGCTGGACGCCGAAATCCTGAAAAACGAGCTGGGCTGCAATGCCGTGCGCACCTCCCACTATCCCCAGTCGCAGCACTTTATCGACCGCTGCGACGAGCTGGGGCTGCTCGTCTTCACGGAGATCCCCGGCTGGCAGCACATCGGCGGCGATGCGTGGAAGCATCAGGCGCTGCGCAACACGGAGGACATGGTACGGCAGTACCGCAACCACCCCTCGATCATTCTCTGGGGCGTGCGCATCAACGAATCGGCGGACGACGACGCGCTCTATACCGCGACAAACGCCGCAGCGCACACCCTCGACCCGACGCGCGCGACCGGCGGCGTGCGCTGCATCAAGAAAAGCAATTTACTTGAGGACGTTTACACCTACAACGACTTTGTGCACGACGGGCAGAGCCCCGGCTGCGAAAAGAAGAAGGCCGTGACCTCCGACGCGGCCAAGCCGTATCTCGTCACGGAGTACTGCGGCCACATGTTCCCGACCAAGACCTTTGACAGCGAAGCGCACCGCACCGAGCACGCGCTCCGCCACGCCGCGGTGCTGGACGCCGTGGCGGCGCAGGAGGACATCGCCGGCTCCTTCGGCTGGTGCATGTTCGACTACAACACGCACAAGGACTTCGGCAGCGGCGACCGCATCTGCTACCACGGCGTTATGGACATGTTCCGCAACCCAAAGGTCGCCGCGGCGATCTATGCCGCGCGGCAGGACGAAACGCCCGTGCTGTGCGTCACCTCGGCGATGGACCTCGGCGAGCAGGCGGCGAGCAACCGCGGCCGCGTGTTCGTCATGACGAACGCTGACGAGCTGCGGCTGTACAAAAACGACCGCTTCATCCGCCGCTATACGCACAAGGACTCCCCCTATCCCCACATGGAGCGCCCGCCCATCGAGATCGACGACTTCATCGGCGACCAGCTGACCGTGGAGGAGCATTTCCCGCCGCAGCAGGCAAAGCTGGTAAAGGAGATTTTGAACTATTCCGCGCGCTTCGGCTTTGCGCACCTGCCGCCGCACATCATGGCAAAGGCGGGAATCTTAATGACGCGCTACGGCATGAAGTTTGAGGACGCCTACGCGCTCTACGGCAAGTACATCGGCGACTGGGGCGCGCGCGCGACGGAATTCCGCTTCGACGCGGTGAAAAACGGCGCGGTCGTGAAGAGCGTCCGCCGCAGCGCGGTGACGGCGCTGAAGCTCGCGGTCACGCCCAGCCACACGGTGCTGCGCCACGGCGCGACCTACGATGTGGCGCTGCTGCGTCTTGCCGTCACCGACCAGTTCGGCAACGTCGTCCCCTTCTTCTTCGGCGCGGTCGATGTGGAGGTCAGCGGCCCGCTGGCGCTCATCGGTCCGCAGCGCGCGACGCTGCGCGGCGGGCTCGGCGGCGTCTATCTGAAAACGACGGGGGAACCCGGCGAGGCGACCGTCTGGCTGAAAACCGAGCAGACGGAGCCCGTGGCGTTCCGCTTTATCATCAAAACACAGTAAGGAGAGATGGAAATGATCGACCGCTCCAAGGAGATTTTCGGCAATGAGATCGCGGCAAAGGACCTGCGCAAGGCCGCGGCCAGCAAAGCGAAGTATGCCAAAAAGTTCGGCGACGACGCCGACGTGAACTATCCCGTACGCATCGTACCGAACGCCTGCCTCCGGGACATCCTCGGCGTTTCGGACATCCGGCTGGAGGAGGGCGCGGGCGAGGCCTTTGATCTGGAAAAGGGCATCATCGTCGGCAACATCCGCATGGGCTTCGGCCATTACCGTATCTCCATGGCGATGGCCTCCGCCGCCAACGCGCTGGGCTATAAGCCCTACTGGATGGACTTAAACGGCTACCCGCAGACGACCTGCACCAAGGTCATCAGCGCGCAGAACGACCTGTACTCGATGGGCTCACGTCTGTCACAGAAATCCAAGCTCTTCAACAAGCTCTTCTGGGAGCCGATGAACTATGAAGGCTTCCGCAAGCTCAGCTACAATGCCTCCGACCAGAAGAACGCCGAGCTGATGGCGCCGGTGTTCCGCAACGTGCCGAAGGAGATCCCCGTCATCGGCACGCACGTCTGGCCCGCGCAGGCCGCGAACCACGCCGGCATGCGCTACGTCGTCAACGCGATCCCGGACAACTGGCCGATGGCGCTGCACCTGGCCGAGGGCGCGGTCCACACGATCCAGACGCGCCAGTCCTATCAGGGCTACCGCATCTTAAACGGCATGCGCGGCAAGGACGTTTTGCGCCCGATGCCCGCGGATGCGCTGGTCTACACCGGGCACTACATCGATCACGAGCTGGTCGCCAACATCGAGGCCGACTGTGAGATGCGTCTGCGCCGCAAGGCGGAGGGCGCGCCGATGCGCTTTTTACTGACGATCGGCGGCGCGGGCGCGCAGAAGGAGACCTTCGCCGCGATTTTGCAGCACCTGATGCCCGCGATCAAGGAAAAGCGCGCCGCGGTATATGTGAACATCGGCGACTACCGCAACGTCTGGGACTATCTCTGCCAGGCCGTCCCCGGGCTGGAGGCGCTGAGCACCGTCCGCTTTGACGAGTGGGAGAAAACGCGCGCCTTTGCCGAGGACGCAATCGAGGGGCCGGTGGAGGGCGTGCACGTCTTCTGCCACAAGGATATCTTCGAGGCGGTCTACTGCACGAATGCGCTGATGCGCTCGGCGGACGTGCTGGTGACAAAGCCCAGCGAGCTGGCCTTCTACCCGATCCCGAAGCTCTTCATCCAGCGCATCGGCGGCCACGAAAAGTGGGGCGCGATCCACTCCGCCGAGATGGGCGACGGCACGCTGGAGTGCGAGGACATCCCGCACACGATCCAGATGCTGGACCTCTTCCTCGACGAGGACACGACGCTGCGCGCCATGTGCGAGGCCATCTGCGTCAACAAGGCCGTCGGGCTTTACGACGGGGCCTACAACGTCGTCAAGCTCGCGATGGGGCTGAAGAAATAAGAACGGCAGAACCAAAAACATTCGGCCGAAGGGAGACACTTCGTGAGGAAGTTATCTCCCTTCGGCCTTTGTATCAGCCGAGATGAAGCAGTACGCTATGCGGGAAGGCATAACAGAACATTGAAAGCCGATCATCAGAATATCTATTCCCCAAAAGTATGAAAATATTGATTTTGGGGAATGGTTGTTTTATAATGCCTTTAGAGAAGGAGAAATGCTCATGAAACTGATTAGAAGAACTGCATACCTGGAAGAGCTGAAGGACCTCCTAAACACACCTGATATCAAGGTCATTACAGGTGTCCGACGCTCCGGAAAGTCGAAATTGATGGATTCACTTGAAGAACTGATCCGTGAAAATGATGCGAACTCAAATATCATCCATGTGAATTACAATCTGACGGATTTTGAGGATATCCTGGAATACCACGCGCTGGAAGCGTATGCTGAAGCACATTATATGGCAGGGAAAAGCAACTATTTATTGATCGATGAAATCCAAATGTGCGACGGTTTTGAGAAAGCGGTCAACAGCCTGCACGCGAGGGAAAAGTACGACATCTATATTACCGGCTCCAACGCCTTCCTTCAGAGCAGCGATCTGGCGACGCTCTTTGTCGGCCGAACCTACGAAGTTCAGGTTTTTCCGTTTTCATTCCGTGAGTACCTGACCTATTTCCCCTCCGAAAACATCTATGGCAGTCTCACAAGCTATATCACAGACGGCGGCATGGCCGGCTCCTATCTGTACAAAAGCGAAAGCCAGAGATACCGGTATATCAACAACGAGGTCCTCAACGCGCTAATCGTCCGGGACATTGTAAGGAAGAACAAAATCCGCAATGAGCCCCTGCTGCACCAACTGATTGATTTTCTCATGGATAACATCGGAAGTGTGACAAGCGTTCGAACCATCACGAATACACTGGCGTCGAACAACATGAAGACCGACCATAAAACCGTCGGGAAATATATCGCTTATTTGTGCCGGGCTTTCGCCTTTTATCGCATCCGTAGATACGACATAAAGGGAAAAAAGTATCTGCAATCTGAGGACAAATACTATCTGTCGGATCAAAGCTTTCGGTATGCGCGTCTCGGCACGAAAAACATGGATTATGGTCGCGTCCTGGAAAACATCGTGGCGATCGAATTGCTCCGTCGCGGGTATGAAGTTTATGTTGGCGTGCTGTATCAGAAAGAGATCGACTTTGTATGCACAAAGCAAGGGGAACGGCTCTATATTCAGGTCGCGTATGATATTTCCGACAGGAAAACCTTTGAACGGGAAGTCGATCCCCTACTGCGCATCAAGGATGCGTATCCAAAAATGATGATTGCGCGGACTTATCAGCCAGCGTGGCAGTATGAGGGAATCCAGATTGTGGATGCAGCGGATTGGTTAACCCGACAGCCGTGAATAGACCTTATTGCGTTTCACTCAAAATCATAATCAATAAATGGATTCGCAAAGATTCGAGCTTAGCATGGAGCACAGCAGGAATGAGAAAACGGCGTAACACACGGTCACGCCGTTTTCAGTCAATGGTTTATTGTTTGCAGGGGCTCCCCTTGGGGTGTGTTTCGTTATGGAGTCTGCCACGATACCGGACATTTTTTGCTTCTTTTTATCTGCGCTTAACTTTGAAGCAGGTTGCGGCGGGCATCGGCGTTGTTGCCGAGGATCATGCCGACCTTCTCGCAGGTCTCCATTTCCGGGCAGTCCCCGCAGGTTTCGACCTGCTTTTTGAGCGCGCACCGGCGGATCGGGCAGAGTGCATCGCAGTACGGCGTTTTCACGCCGTCCACGCGGCAGCCGGCACAGTGGATCATGTCCGGCGTGATAGACACGCCGTTTAAGTCCGACCAGAGCTTCGCGACCTTTTCGCGCAGCTTATCGTCGTTGTTCACCGTGGCGATGCGCGCCTCGCAGGTCTCGCAGTCCAGCCCGCAATATGCAATGAAATCGTTCATTTACGTTTTCTCCTTTTTCCCGCGCAGATATGATGCGGCGCGATGTGGGCATCGCGCCCTGCGAGCGCAAGACCGCCCCGGCCGAAAGCCGGGGCGGTTATGCTTGTCTGATTACGCCTTGCGCTGCTCCAGCTCCGCGCAGATGCGGCTGTATTCGTCCTCATCCAGCTTGTACTTGCGCTGGTAGAGAATGTAGGACAGGAACATCAGCACGCAGGGCAGGACGGTCATCACGAGCAGCAGGCCGAGGGACTGGCCGTGCTGCACGCCGGACAGCAGCGTGTCGATCTCGGCGGCCTTCTGCTCGGCGGTGATCTCGCCGGTGCTGGCGGCCTGCTCGAGGTCTGCGATGCCGTTGGTGTAGTGGATGATGTTGAAGATGATGTAGGTGCCGTTCGCGATGGCGACGGTCAGCGCCGAGGCCAGCTTCGTAAGGAAGGGGCGCAGCGAGGAGACGATGCCCTCGTCGCGGGTGCCGTGCTTGTACTCGTTGTACTCGACGGTGTTCATGATGGAGATCATCATGATGAGATAGAAGCCGTACTGCCCGAAGTTGGCGGCCATGTAGCCCAGCGTCAGCAGCAGGAACTTGATATCGAAGCCGGCGACCTTCATCGCGCCGGTGGTCATCACAAGACTGGGCACGAGCATGATCGCATAGCCGATGACGGAAATGATCATCAGCAGATGCATCAGCTTCTTGCGCGGGGTCTTGCGGGAAATGGCCGGATAGAAGAGCATCAGGAAGGCCGTGACCATCATGCCGAGCATCTGGAACAGCGTGAAGAAGCCGCCCTCATAGCCATACTCGACGTAGATATAGGTCTGGCCGACGCCGGCCATCACGATGCCGTTGCCGATCTGCTGCAGCAGGAAGATCAGCGCGATCCACAAAAGCTGGTCGTTGCCGGTGATCGTGGTGATGATCTTCTTAAAGCTGATCGGGGGCACGGGATCGTCGTTGTAATTGCGCGTCTCCTTGACGCCGAAAACCGTGAAGGCGAGGAAGACCGGGCCGAGGATCGCGATGATCAGCGCGACGCGGCCGTAAGCCGTCACCGCGTTGCCGCCGATGGCGTTGCCGCCGGCGGTGAACATCGGGATAAAGGACGCGGCCAGCACGCCGCCGATGCCGGCGAAGAGGGTGGCGCGGGAGGTGTACTTGTTGCGGGTGTCGGCATCGGAGCTCAGCGCGGGCACCATGCCCCAGTAGGAGATGTCATGCATGGTGTAGGTGATGGAGTACAGGAAGTACATGATGCCGAAGAACCACACGAAGGCCCAGCCCTGCAGCTGGACGTTGAACGCGAGATAAATGACCACGGCGGTGGTCAGAATGCCGATGACGAGCCAGGGTTTGAACTTGCCCCAGCGGGTGCGGGTGCGCTCAATGATGTTGCCCATGATCGGATCGTTCAGCGCGTCGAACACGCGGGCGGCGACCATGATCGCGGTGATGGCGGTGAGCTGCGCGGCGGTGAGCTTGTGGGTGAAGAGCACGAACGTCAGCAGGTAGCTGGTGACGAGGTTGTACATCATATCTCTGCCGACGGTGCCGATGGGGAACATGATCAGGTTTCTCTTGACGATTTTCTGATCCTCCATGCATTCCACTCCGTTTCTTTTTATAAATAATACATATATTTTATCATTGATCCCTTGGTTTTGCAAGCATGGAAGGGGCGATATTTGCTTTGACAAGCGGGAAGGGGCGCCGTTATAATATAGGAAAGAAACAATCTGGAAGGGAGCGTCGGGCGCTTATGGGCATTGGCAGAGCAAGACGGTTCGCTTCCGCGCTGCTTGTCCTCGCGCTGCTGCTCACGCTGACCGGCTGCGGCGGCGGCTCGGAGCTGAAGACAGGGCGGAAGATCATACGGAAGTATCTCTCCGGCCGGAGTGCGGAGATCCTGGAGTGCTATGTGGAGATGCTGCGGCCGGAGGGGATGAACGCCGTCAGCTCGGATTTTGTCAAGGGAGTTTTCCGTATTGACGGCGTGCGCTATGACTTCGCCGTCAACACGGTCACCGGGGCGCTCTACACCTCCGAGCGCATGCCGGAGTTCTCCGCGTCCTGCGGGGCGCTGCTCGCATCGCAGCTCGGCCTGAACACAAACGACTGCCTGACGGATTGCCGCATGACGCTTTACGCACAGCCGTGGGAGACGCCGCGCGAAGAATGGCCGTGGGAGCGTTCCTGCCTCGGCCCTGTCCTGCCGGTGGACCTGGCGGACATGGACGCCTATGCAGCGCAGGCGATCTCCAATGAGAACATCACGGTCCGGCTTTATGTGGCCTGCCGCAGCAGCGAGCTGTACAAAGGCCGCTGGACCGAGGAAGACCTGAAGGACTGGAACGATACCCAGGCGGAGCTCTTCGGATTTGCCCCCGATGAGCCGCTTCCGACGTCGGAGACCTTCCCGGGCGCATATCACTCCGTGTCCGACCGTCCCCGTATGACGCTGCGCCAGGGCAACATTTCCTACCGCCCGGTCATGTAGAACGCAAGAAGAAAGAGGAGGATGCCACATGATACGCGCATTTGGAACCGAGCGCCCGGCCTTCGTGCTGGAGACCGCGCGCACGACCTACTGCTTCCGCATGCTGCCGACGCTTCAGCCGGAGCAGCTCTACTACGGACGCAAGCTGCCGCTGGACAGCGAGGCGTCGCTTGCGGCCGTCACGGAACGGCGCGCGTTCCCACCGGGCAATTCGCTGAGCTATGACGCGCATCACCCGGAGCTGTCGCTGGAGGACGTCTGTCTGGAGTTCTCCTCGCTGGGCAAGGGCGATCTGCGCGAGCCGATGCTGGAGCTCGTGAACGCCGACGGCAGCCGCACGAGCGATTTCCTCTACGAATCCCACGCCATCGACGATGCCCAGCCGGCGCAGACGCCCCTGCCGGGCAGCTATGCCGAGGACGGTAAGGCCGAGCACCTGTGCGTGACCTACCGCGACCGCAACACCGGCCTGACGCTGGAGACGCATTACTACGTCTGGGCCGACTGTGACTGCATCTGCCGCAAGGCCGTCCTGCGCAACGGCACCGAGGCGCCCGTGGACATTGAGCGGCTTTTGTCCGCGCAGCTCGATCTGCCGCGCGCGGATCTGTCCGTCACGAGCTTCCGCGGCGCGTGGGCGCGCGAGATGGGCAAGCACACCGTTGCGCTGCCCGCCGGGAAGTACACGGTGGAATCCCGCTCCGGCAGCTCGTCCAACCGCTGCAACCCCTTCTTCATCGTCCACGCCGGCGACGCAACGGAGCAGGCGGGCGACTGCTGGGGCTTCAACCTCGTATACAGCGGCAATCATTACAGCGCCGTCGAGGTCAGTCCCTTCGGCAAGACGCGCATCGTCTCCGGCATTCAGCCGCTCGGCTTCCGCTGGCACTTATCGCCGGGCGAGACCTTCGAGACGCCCGAGGCCGTGATGAGCTACGCCGCGGACGGCTTCGCGGGCCTGAGCCGCAATCTGCATTTTTTCGTGCGGGAGCACATCGTCCGGGGGAGATGGAAGCATAAGACCCGGCCGGTGCTGCTCAACAGTTGGGAGGCCTGCTATTTCAACATCTCCGAAAGCAGCCTCGTATCCCTGGCGCGGGCCGGGAAGGACATCGGCATCGAGCTGTTCGTCATGGACGACGGCTGGTTCGGCGAGCGCAATGACGACACCCGCTCCCTCGGCGACTGGGAGCCCAACAAAAAGAAGCTGCCGGGCGGCCTGAACGGGCTGTGCCGGAAGATCAGGGCGCTCGGCATGGACTTCGGCATCTGGGTGGAGCCGGAGATGGTGAACGTCAACAGCCGTCTCTACGAAGCGCACCCCGACTGGGCCATGGCGATCCCGGACAAGCCCCACAGCGAGGGGCGCAGCCAGCGCCTGCTCGACCTGGCCAACCCCGCCGTGCAGGACTTCCTGATCGACAAGATGAGCGAGGTCTTCTCCAGCGCGGAGATCAGCTATGTCAAGTGGGACTACAACCGCAACTTCTCCGACGTGTTTTCCCCGTATCTCCCGGCGGCGCGGCAGGGCGAGACGGCGCACCGCTACATCCTCGGGCTCTACCGCGTGATGGCTGCGCTGACCGCGCGCTTCCCCGACATCCTCTTTGAGGGCTGCGCCTCCGGCGGCAACCGCTTCGACCTCGGCATTTTGTCCTACTTCCCGCAGATCTGGGCCAGCGACGATACGGACGCGCTGGCGCGCGCGGACATCCAGGAGGGGTACAGCTACGGCTATCCGCAAAGCTGCATCGGCGCGCACATCTCCTCCTGCCCCAACCACCAGACCCTGCGCGACACGCCGCTGGACACGCGGCTCAACGTCGCGGCCTTCGGGCTTCTGGGCTATGAGTATGACCTGCGCGACCTCTCCCCGGGCAAGCGGAAAAAGCTGAAGGACCAGATCGACACCTACAAGCGCTGGCGCGACGTGCTGCAGTGGGGGCAGTTCTACCGCGTGCGCGGCGGCAACGACCGGCAGTGGTGCTGCGTCGCACCCGATCAAAAGCGCGCCGTCGGGCTGATGCTGCGCGAGCTGATGATCCCGAACGACCCCAACCACATTTTCTTCGCCTGCGGGCTGGAGGAACAGACGGTATACCGCTTTACCAACGTCCCCCGCCCGGTGGACGTCAAGCGCTTCGGCACGCTCGTCAACGCCATCGCGCCCTTCCACATCCGGCAGGATTCCCTCGTGCACGACGTGGTGGCGCGCGTGGTGCGCATGCCCGGCGAGACCGAGGACGTCAAGGCCTCAGGCGCGCTTCTGATGCACGCCGGCGTCAAGCTCGCCCCGGCCTTTGCCGCGACCGGCTACGATGACCGCGTCCGCTTCTATCCGGACTTCTTCTCGCGGCTTTATTTCATCGAGGCGCAGGAAGAATAACCGCATTAAATTTATAATACCCCCGGCCGGATGGTCGGGGGTATTTGTGTTGAAACGTCAGCGAAGGTAAGCCGTCAGGTCGTCCATATAGCGCGCGAAGGCGGCGTCGCCCGCGGGGGTGTAGGGGAACACGCCGCAGTCAGAGAGGACGTGCTCGAACACGCGCCCGACCTCCTGCTCCAGCACGCGGCGCGTCGCCGCGAAGTCCAGCCCGGCGCACTGCGCGCGCAGCGTCTCCGCCCAGTCGGCGTGCTTTTCCGTCATCGCGTCGGCGCGCAGGTCCGCGCCGGTCAAAATGCCGTTTGCCACGGCGTCCAGCTCCGCGTCCAGGCGCGCGGGCAGCACGGCCAGGCCCATGACCTCGATGAGGCCGATGTTCTCCTTCTTGATGTGATGCCACTGCGCATGCGGGTGGAAGATGCCGAGCGGGTGCTCCGCCGTGGTGCGGTTGTTGCGCAGCGCCAGATCGAGCTCATAGCGCGCGCCGCGGCGGCGGGCGATGGGCGTGATCGTGTTGTGCGGTGCGTCCGTCTGCGCGAGGATGTCCGCCGCGGGATCGGAATACGCGCGCCAATGCGCGAGAATGGCGGTCGCAGCGGCGGTCAGGCGCGCCGGATCGGCGCCGCGCAGACGCAGCACGCTCAGCGGCCAGCGGACCCGTCGGCATTCCACGTCGCCGAACCCGGGCAGGCGGATGAGCTCCTCCTCCGCGGCGCGCTCCATGGCGAAGGTGTAGCGCCC
>CAMJPK010000003.1 GCA_946407675.1 uncultured Clostridia bacterium | reverse complement strand
CCGAGGACATTTCGCTGATCTGCACGCCGGTACCCTGTAAAAAGCCGCCGTCGATGCTGATCTCGCCGAACTCGTTTTCAATCAGGACGATCTTCTCGCCTTTGTAGGCTTCCTCCAGCAGCTTCTTGATGAGCGTAGTCTTGCCTGCGCCCAGAAAGCCGGAGATAATATCAATTTTTGCCATGATGTTCGCTTCCTTTAAAACAATATTTGAAACAGCAAACGTATTGTACTCTGCCAAATTCGATTTTGCAAGTGGTTCGCAAATTGTTTACAAATTTCTTTTCTTGAAAATAACCCTTGACAAAGAGCGTAGCGTCTGTTAATATAAACGAGCTGTGGAAATGCTGGTATAGCTCAGTTGGTAGAGCAGCTGATTTGTAATCAGCAGGTCGGGGGTTCGAGTCCGTCTACCAGCTCCAATTGTATATGGGGGAATTCCCGAGTGGCCAAAGGGGGCAGACTGTAAATCTGTTGTCAGTGACTTCGGTGGTTCGAATCCACCTTCCCCCACCATTAAGCCCTGATTTCGTGAGAAATCAGGGCTTTTTGATACTTTTTCGGCGTTTTCGTACATGAAAAGATGCAGCAAATAAAGGGTCAAGGCCGACCCTTTGTGCGGTCAAAATCAGTCTTCCGTCCGGCACAAAGATGCGTATCGAAACCGCTCTGAAAACCGCCTTTGACCCACCGGCGACCCACCCGGGAAAAAGTCAGAAGAAAATGGAATGATTGGAGCGCAACGCTTTGCGGGTTTCCTCGTTATTTTTCTTTTTCGCCAGTGGGTCAAATCGTGTGCCAGCGATCCGTTGGGCCGCAATTGGTTGCGGGTTTTTTCAGAATCCCGAGTGGGTCAAATCGCGTTTGTGCTCATTTTTTGAGTGGGAAAAGTACAGTACGGGAGCACAGTTTTCAGCCGATGCTCCCGCTGTGATTTACGTTCGCTTACAGGCTGGCCGAGAGCACCGTGCCCATGGTGTTCGCCGCCTCCTCCTGCTGCTTCGTGGTGGTGTGGGTATAGGTGCGGAGCGTGAAGCCGGCGTCGTAGTGCCCCAGCATTCCGCTGACCGTCTTGATGTCAACGCCGTTTTGCAGCATCAACGTGGCCGCCGTGTGCCGCATATCGTGCAGACGGATGTGGGGCAACCCCGCCCCCTTCACGATTTTCTCATGCATGCTGTTGATCGTGTCCGGATAGTACATCCTGCCCGTCACCGGCGAAGGAAACATGTAAGGGTTGTCCGGGTGTTTTTCATGCTCCGCGACGAGCAGCTCAATTGCCTCCTTCGACACGGGCAGCGTGCGGATAGAAGTCTCGGTCTTCGGGCGCGTGACCTTCACGCCTCCGCCGGGGACCGCCGTCGCCTGCTTGTCCACCCGCAGCGTCCGGGCTTCCACATCCAGGTCCTCCCACAGAAGGGCAGCAAGTTCGCCCTTGCGCAGCCCGGTGCTCAGCTCCAGGAAGAACATCGCCAGCACGCCCCGGCGCTCCGCTTCCTTGAAATAGGCTCCGATGCTCTCCTGGGGCAGAATCTTCATCTCCCGTTTGCGGGCCTTTGGCACGATGCAGTCCTCACTGGGATTGAACGGGATCAGCCGCTCCTTCACCGCCCGCTGCAGACAGCCGTGCAGCATCGTGTGCATTCCGCGCACATAGGTGTCGCTGAGGCTGGGGTCTTTCTCCTTCTGCTCCTTCCGTATTCTGCCGTGCTCCTTGGTGTCGTTGTAGAGCTTTTGGATATCCCGGCTGGTGAGCTTCTGCAGCGGAATGTCACCCAGCGCCGGGATAATCCGGTCGATATAGCGTTCATAAAAGCGGCGGGTGCTGTCCCGGATGTGGGGACGGGAGTAGATCTCATACCAGGTCTCCACCCAGCGCTTGACCGTGTACTCGTCTGCTCTGGCGACGTCGATCACCTGCGCCTCCGCCAGTGCGGCTTTCAGCTTTTCCCTAACCTCTGCCTGGGTTTTGCCGAGGACGTTTTTACGGATGGCTTTTCCGTTTGCGTCGTGCCCTGCGACATACCGCCCCTCCCATCGCCCGTCGGCGCGTTTGCGGATGCTGCCCTCACCCACCGCTCTGCGTGTTTTCATTCGGTTCCCTCCTCTCTCATCCGCGCCTCGTCCTCGTCGATGATCGAGAAGCGCGGGATGGCGTCCAGCTCATTTTGGATGCCGTTCGCCAGCCGCCACCCGGACAGGAAGCCGCTGAGGGCGGCTTCCTGCCGGTAAGTGTTGTGGCAGTCCGTCAGACACAGGAGCAGCTTTCGCTGTTCGGCGTCCAGCTTTTCTTTCAGCTTCTCTTCCGCGGCTCTGGCTCGCGCCTGCCGTGCCGACAGCTCCGGCGTCTCAATCCCGAAGCGCTCCAGCAGTGCGATCATGTAGTCGTACATGGGCGCCGCCTCCTTTCGCAGCACAAACACATACCACAAACCGCGGGGAAAGTCTACTGGATTATTTGTTTTTTAACTCACTTCATATAGTTCCCCTTCATCTTCTGTACCCAGGTACGCTTTGTCACAGCATGGTCATTGAGAAGCCCTGCGTCTTTTTCTGTCCTTGCGCCTGACGGATGCTTTCGCATTTCCAAATCGCCATGGGATGATCGCCGATTCGCTCGAGGATTTCAGGATCATCGAACAGCAGAGACGGTTCATACCTGCCCTCGGCAAATTCACGCAGGAAACCCCGTTCTTGATCTGTCGGGCTAAGCAGCTCTGCGACGAACCTGTGAACCGCTTTTTTCATGTGCTCCAAGTCGATCTTCTCGCCCTTTCGAAGCACAGGAAGCAGCGTTTGGCGAATCGTGGGATATGTGATGTTGCTGATGCCGTCAAGGCAAATATCCTCCTGAAACGCTCCGGTGCTGCCCACGGCACGGTAGAAGAAAACGCATTTACGGAGCAAGTCCATTTCGCTTTCATCAAAAACCCCTTGACAAAGCATATTGTAGACATCATAGAGGTCCCTGGCGGCAGTTCGTTCCGTCAGCGCCTTGATTTTGCTGCCGAACAATTCGATCGGCGCCAGAGCGTTGACTTGAAAACGGGTTTCCAGGACATCCGCATTTACGGTTGCCTTGTGGACCGGAAGTATATGCTGCCGCATGGAATAGTTGATCTCGACTTTGATGTTATCCGGATTCCCGCCGGCGTTCCGATAATGGAATACTCGCGAGCTAAGAGCGTGGGATTCCTTCTGCTTACGCGAGTCCTGTGAATACCCGCTCGCGGCCATAAATCTAAGCAGAATCGCGTCGATTTCCTCTCGAAGCGCAAGCATTTCATCCCTTGAACACCTTCGGTTGAGATCAAGGTCAATGTCTACAGAAAGCCGCGGAAGATGGAACACGGTCAGATTGATCGCGGTTCCGCCCTTTAAAACGAGATTGTCAGACAGGATAGGTTCTTCAAAGATGAAAGCCAGAAGATCCGTAAGCCGGTAGACCTTTTCAAGATTGTCCCGGATGAAATCGCTTTCAGCCGCTTTTTCATTCAGGAATGCTTTATCCAGATTAAACAAGCTCATCGCCTCCGTCATTCAGAATGCCGAGCAGGTTCTTCGGCGCATAAAGCTTCCATTCCGGATAGTACGCGGATTCACCGAAGTCTGTCAGATATTTTTTTCGCTCATGGATCTTGCTTTTGCAAGTCTCAAAGAAATGTGCGCTCAGATTGAATTCCGACGCAAAGTGCTGCAGAATAAACCCCGCTTTCTGCCAAAGGAATATCTGGTCGTATTCCTCCAGATAGCTCAGGAGCGCCCCTTCATGCAACGACGGGATCAGGCGCAGGGCCTCCAGCAGTTCCTCCAATCCTCCCGCGCAGGGAATGTCATAGATACAGTCGATCACGGTCCGGTCTATATCCGTTACCGAGACCAGCGGCATCATTGACGGCACGATCACGCCGCTCATGATCTTTGGCATATATTGCGCATAGCGGATTCCATCATATTCAAAATCCGTGAAGCGATCTGCGGAGGATACGGTGACGGTATAAAACACCTGATTCGCAACACCGTGGTATTCGAGCGCCGAGTGATGCGAGATGAAAGCGCCGCGGTTGACAGACGAACCGATCTCATAGCGGTTTGCCAGCACCTCCCCGCTTGCTAGATCAACGGCTGCATACAGGTTTCGGCGTATGCTGAAGATATATCCCGCTTTTTTGTACGATTGCAGCATCGCTTTGGCCGTCATCAGATTCCCCGTCATCTGCTCTGCGTCATTGAGTGTGAATATCTTCTTTTGCTGTAAAACGGCTAAATACTTCATGGACACCGCCTCCTCTTTTGTACCTATATTATCTCAATAATACTGTTTTATCAATATCATTTTGTATTATTAGGTCTTTGTGCTTTCACACATACCACAAGCCGCGAGGAAAGTCTACTGGATTATTCCGCATTCCCGGAACTCTTTTCGTCGATCCACGCAATGAGCTTGTCCCGTGGGATCAGGATGCGGGAGCCGATGGTCAGCGAGGGGAAGCCCTTCTCTTTCACCAGCTCGTAGGCGCCAGCCCTGCTGATGCCCAGCACTGAAGCCACCTCCGGCACCGAGAGCATCAGCGGCATCTCCTCATAGCTTTTGTATTTGCAGTTTTTCATTTTTGCCCTTTCCGCCTCCCGCCGGAGGCTTTTCCTTTTATACATATGATTCGTCCGTGTCTGTTGCGCCCGCAGGGTTTACCACGGCGCAGCCATCGACGGGCCGTTCTCCTTCTGCCCGCGCGCATAGGACAGCGCCGCCTGTCTGCCCTTCTGATCCACGAGCGCCTGCAGCCGCTTTCGGTCGATGTGCAGGCTTTGCCCCGTTGCGTCCTTCGGCATGGCGTCCCGGAAGACGCCGGCCATATGATGGAGTAAGCGTGTGGCCGAGAGCATCACGGAGGGCGGCGCAAGCGAATCCCGGCGGTCCAGGAAAAACTGAGCGCAGCGGTTGCCCTGGTAAGCAGACCTGCTCATCCATTCGAGTCCCTGCTCGGTTTCTCCGGCCTCGAGGCACAGCTTCCCCATCATGTACTGCCCGTAAGGATTTTCGAGGTCAGCTGCGCGTTGAAACGTCTTCCCCGCTCTTGTTTCATTCTTCTCCACATTCTCCCCACGCAGATACTCCTTTCCGGCGCGGTAGGCGGCGTAAGAGTTTCCGTTCTCCGCTGCGAGCTCCAGCCATCGCATTCCCAGCGCCGGATTCCGGATCTCCGGATCATCGGAGAGCAGGAGTTTTCCGAGCGCGTACTGCGCTTCCGGCAGACCTTGCCTTGCTGCTTTCTCGAAGAAGACGCAGGACTTCTTCCAGTCCGGGATCGGGATCGGCCCGTCCCGGTACAGGCGGCCCATCATGAACTGCGCGTCGGCGTCGCCCTCCTCCGCGAGCTGCTCCAGCTCCCGGATCGCTCTTTCCCCGTCCTCGTCGATCCGGTCGAAGATCTCCCAGAAATCTTGAGAGGCATAACGGGAATCCCAATCCTCATCCTCCAGCTCGATGCCGCGGTCCTCGAAGGTCGGCGTCCCCAGCCGGATCTGCTCGGCTTCCCGGATGACGGCGTTCTTGATCGCGCGAAACTCCTTTTCCTCGGACAGCTTTCGCCGCGGACGCTTCTCGTCTTTGTAGTAGCTGTCCACCTGCCGCTGCAGCTCCAGCCACCTGTCATAGGCGTCGGAGACCTTCTGCAGCCGCTCCATCTCATCTACGATCTCATCCACCTGTTCCTTCAAGCGCTTGGGGAGGTAACCGTAAGATTTCTTTCCCTTGACCGAACCGAGCTCCATTGCCAGCGTCTGCATCCGCTGTTCTGCCTCCGGATGATTGCAGAAGCCACGTTCCATCTGCTCCGTCAGCTCCAGCAGCGCATGACGAACTTCTTGCACAAGCGCGTCGCGGGACACGGATTTCTGCTCCAGCACCTCCGTCAGCTCATAGCGAAACACGTCGTTGGTCAGCGCAGACTTGATCTGCCGTATACCGTCGCGGTTCAGATACGCCTGTCCCGGCTTGACGGACCACGCCATCATGTGGACGTGGGGATGGTTTCCCTCGTCGTGAAAGGCAGCGTACCATCGGAAGTCCTTCGGCGGAATGTGCATCGCCTCGGCGATCTCATTCCGATGCGTCAGCAGAAGATTGCGCCATGCGTCGGCATGATCATAGCCATAGCGGACGGCATCCTCCCTGCTGAGGGAGATGATGTGCGTCCAGACATTGCCTGTGTACTGCTCCAGCTCCTCCATCGCGGCGTTGAGATCCACCGGCGCTTCATCTCCGAAGAGGCCATGACTCCCGGCACGCTCCGCGCGTGGACGGGTGGCAATGTACTTCATGTAGACCTCGGAGCGCTGCGCATCATCCCAATGCTGCTCCAACACAGCGGAGATCAGGGCAGAGGCATTGGCTTTCGTCGGATTCGAAACGTAGCCCGCACAGACAGGATCATCGTTCAAGTCAGGGAAATCTTTCCGCAACTTTGCGATGAGCAGCGTCTGCTTCTGCGTCGGCGGTCGGGCGTCGGGGAGCAGTTCGACGTGCTCCCGTGTCCCGATGTACTTCAGATACCCCTGCGCGCCCCGCCCGCCGCCGCCGCATTTGATGTACGGACTCTTGACGATCAGCCGCGCCATCCGGCTTCACCTTCCATCGAAGACCGGGCGTGCTGCTCGAAGGAAATGCGCCCGTTGGTCTGCTTCACGTTCCGAACGCTGTCCGCGCGCAGTCGGCGGAGCGTGTCGTCGTCGATCTCATAGGCGCTGGCATTGAGCGTGGAGACGATGTCCAACTCCACGCAGAGCTTGTACAGCAGGGAAGCCATGTGCTCCTCAAACTGACCGAGCCGCCCTTCGATCACCGCGCTGACCGCTTTCGGGAGGAAGGCGCCGGCGTTCTTCGCGCTGAGATAATCCAGATAAAACGCCAGGGCATGGTCGACGAATTCCGTCTGGCTATGGCTGCCGTCCTCCGGATACCGCCGTTCCAGCTCCGCCTTTCTTTCTGACGACAGATAGAGGGCGAATTTTGTTTTCTCACTCATTGTGTTTCCTTTCTGGGGAGCAGACCCCACGGATTCTTCTGCTTTTCTGCGGAACACACGACGCTGTGACCGCAGGCGCTCTTTTCTTCTCCGGCTTTGACCCCAGGGCTGAAGCGTCCAGACTGCCCGCACTGCGGGCAGAAGTCCGGTGAACCGGCGCGGGCACGACGCCGGTTCTTTATCCTGCTTTGCGTTTTCTCCGTGGAAATCGCCTCAAAAACCGCTGATTCCCCGTCGAAATGCCTCGGAGGGGCCGGCGTGCTGCCACTGCTCCGACCGCCGCGCACAAGGGCGCACAGGCTCTCAAAACGGCAGTTCCCTGTCCCAGTCATATCTCGGCTCCCCTTTCTCGTAGTACAGTGGGATCGACTTGATGTGATAGAGATTGCTGGTCTGCTGCCGGATGCCGTAGCGGTTTTCCCGGTAACCGTATTCCTTGCTGATGAGCCCCAGCGCGGTGAGTGTTTTGATCGCGCTGCGCGCCGCACTCTCAGAGCACGAGCACTTTTTTGCAATCGTGCGCATCGCCGGATAACAGCTTCCGCGGCTTCCGGCGCAGGAGACGAGATAGCAGTAGACGGCGAATTCGATCGGCTTGAGTCGGCAGTCAAATACACGCTCGTCCACCTGAAAGAATCTTCCGTGTTGTTTCAATTCTTTTTCTCCTTTCTAAATAGCGGATTGACATTATTTCTTTTGTCGGTTATGATGCGACTGTAACAGACGCGCTCACGCTTTGCAAGAGGCGGAGCGCAGATCAGATACAAACGGAATCTCTATCCGTGATGCCGGGAGGAAGAACGATGTACCACGCATACGACTTTGTTGACGGGTTCCGCGCGCTATTCGGCGGCGGGAATGTGCTCTTTCCGAAGCGCACGCTCCCGCTGGGCGCCGCGACTGTGGATGTGCTGAATCTGGACGAGCAGGTTTTGGAAGAGGTCGATCACCGGAGCGCAGAGCTGCAGCGTGAGATCGCCGCCTATCTCTCCGGCGACTATGATCCGTCGCAGGCGGGATTTACGAATCAGGCGATGGATGCTTTTTTCTCTCTGCTCTCGAAGCTCCCGGTCTACGCTGAGCTGGAAACGAAACACACGCCGAGCGTTTTGATCCTCCGGCGATACCCGGAGGTCCGCGAGCGGATGCGGACGGAGGGGTTGGAGGAACACACACAGCTTTTGGCGTGGCAAAGGAAGCTGCGGAACCTTGTTCCTTCGCTCCGTGCGTTTCGGGAAAGAGCCGCGCTGCTTTTGGAGAATTACTTTTCTGAGGTTGAAGACCGCTCCGCCGCTGGTTACGCAAAGTGCCTTTCTACTTACTTTACCCATGTTCAGTTTGAGCACATCCTCGCCTCTGACGCGCTGGACGATGAGGAGCTCACGGGAGGCGCGTTTGAGCTGCGCCGGCAGGACTACCGGCAGGAACTGGACCGCCGTTTTTTCCCAGCACATTTTCCGGTGGAGATTACGTATCGCACTGTACCCCATCCGAAAGAGAAAGGCGCTTACCTTCTGGCGGAGGAAGTGTTCTTTGAGGACGTCGGCGCTTTTCTTTCTCTGGATTTGATGCGGGGCCTTGCCGCCGGTCACCTGCCGCGGCGCTGCGCGCACTGCGGGAGGTGGTTTCTGCTGGAGAGCGGATACGATACGCGCTACTGCGAGAACCCCGCGCCGGGCGAGCCGAACAAGACCTGCCGGCAGGTCGGCGCGCACCGCAGAGAGGTTCGTCTGAACGGCACCGAGGACATCCGCGTGGAATACCGGCGTGTGACCAATCGCTTAAAAGGGCAGAAGCACCGGGGGACGCTTTCGACGGATGAATGGAACCGCTGGATGCGGCAGGTGCAGGATCTGCGGGACGACGCGATCAACGGGAGGATCAAGGCGGCAGAGCTGAAAAAGCGGTATGATCAGATCAGTATGCGCAGAGAGAAGATATGAGAGGACGACGGCGCACGCTCCGGGGTTGGAGTGTGCGCCGTCAGGTTTCTTATTCACTTCATAGGGTTTGTGTGTATCTAACGGCGGGGCGCGGTTCATGCGTTAATTGGCTTGTTCGCCCGCAGCATGAACATCGGTGTATTGCCGTAGACCAGCTTTTCCTTGTCATCCCAGAGCGGGCCCGTGATATCCCGGTCATAGGAAATGTCCGAGAAGCCGACGGCGCGCAGAATGCCGCAGTCCCAGTCCGGGCGCATCAGGTCGCCCAGCGGATGCGGGGAACGCTTTCCCTCGGCAAACTCCGCGTTGTCGTCAAAGATGGTGTTCCCGCTGAAATCCGAGCCGTAAAGCTCGATGCATTTCCTTTCCCGCTCCGCCGATTCGCGGAACATTGCATCGGACGCCAGCGGCAGGTGCCAGTTAGCGTCAAAGATCAGCAGCGTGCCGCCCGGCTTCAAAACGCGCAGCCATTCGGAATATGCCCGCACATGGTCGCGCAGGGTGTGCGTCACGTTCCGGCTGACCACGAGGTCGAATGTGTTTTCCGGGAACGACAGCGCGTGGCAGTCCATCTCGAGGATCGTCGCCTCCGTATGGTACTCTGCTATGTTCTTCCGCGCCTTCACCAGCATCCCCGCCGCGGCGTCGATCCCGGTGACGCGATAACCCGCTTTCGACAGGATGATCGTGAAGAACGCCGGGCCGCAGCCGCAGTCCAGAACGTCCAGCCCCTGCCGGTTTCCCGTCTGCGCCGCGATCAGCTCCTGCCAGCCCGCCACGCGGAAGCTGGCGAGCTCGTCATGGATGATTTTATCATAGTTGTCCGAGCCCTTCGTCCAGTGCGCGTTGATGGACGCCTGGTCTCTTGTCATGAGGCTTCTCTCCTCGCATTCCTCCGGCTTCTCCGCGCAAACCATGAACAGCGGCGTCAGCTTTCCCCGCGCCCGCTCCGCCTCGTCCTGTACAAGCGGACCGACGTCCTCGATGACCTGAACGATCCGCAGATCCAGCGCGGCAAGCGTTTTGCGGTCCCAGGCCGGCCTGTTTTCCCGTGAGAGCGGCAGATCGTATGCGAGCAGTTCCAGATCCCGCAGGCGCTCCGCGCTGATTTTCCCGTCGCCGGTATAATCCGGGTACTGCTTTTCAAATTCCTTACGGTATGCGGTGTACTGTTCCCGCAGAACCTCGTCGTAGAGATACAGATACCAGTTGGCGTCAAAATACACCATGCGCCCGTCGGGGCGCAGGACCCGCTTCCACTCTCGCAGAGCTTCCTCCGGGAACTCCAGGTTCCATATGACGTTCCGGTTGACGATCAGGTCAAAGGAAGCGTCGTCAAACGGGAGCGTTTCCCCGCGGTGGAGGACAAATTTGACCTCCGCGCCGTAGGCCGCGGCGTTTTCCCTCGCGTGGGCCAGCATTTGCTCCGTCACATCGACCGCCGTAACGTCGTGTCCGACCAGCGACAGCGCCATGGCGAAAAAGCCCGGCCCCGTCCCCACGTCAAGGACGCGCAGGCGCTGCCCTTCCGGGGCGTATTGCGCGATTAGCTCTGTCCACGCCTTGCGCTTCCAGTTGTTCATCTCCTCGATGTTCGATGTGGAATAGCTGGGAGAGCGATCCGTCCAATAGGACTGGAGCCCCTTCAGGACCTCGGAAGCGGTTTCTTCTGTTTTCGGTATGCTGTTACTCACCATCTTCGCCCTTTTCCCGCCGCAGGCGGACCGTCGCCCGCGCGGTGAATTCCTCGTCCTCCTCCAGATCCTCGCCGGGGGTGAACACCGTGGCAAGCTGAACCGGCACCGGCAGATGGCTGTGTACCACCGCCTGCCGGACATATTCCTTCAAGTCCTTGCAGCAGGGCGCTTCCATCTGCACCACCGTGACGCTTCGCACGTCGTTGTGCCGGAGAATGTCCGCAAGGCGGCTGGTGATGTCAAAGTCCGTCGCCGGACAGCAGATCAGCGGCACCTTTCCCGCCGCGTATGCGGCGTGGAATTTCACGTAGGAAAACGCGCTGCAGTCCGCCGCGAGCAGCAGATGCGCCTTGTGAAAATACGGCGACGTCACCGGCGATTTCCACAGCTTGATCGGCCACTGCGGCGGCTCGCTGTCCTTGCCGGCAAAAGAGGCGGGGTCAAAGTCGTCAAAGTTTTTCCAGGGGTTTTCAATCACGCTCATCGGTCAAGCCCTTTCCGCCGTTTCAGGCGCCGTGCTCCTCCAGCTTCTTCAGCGCCGCGGCCAGCCACTCATTTCCGTCGTGATAGCTGGAAACGCCGGAATCCAGCATCATCGCCGCATCCGCGAGGCCCTGCTCCGTCAGCTTGGGGATCAGCGCCTTCACTTCCTCGGCGTGGGAACGGTTGTGCTCCAGCATATAGCGCAGCAGCGCCACAGTCTGCGTCAGGGAACCGTCCAGCGCCGGTTCCTCCCCGTGGCTGTGCGTGTGGGGATGCGTATGATCGTGGTCGTGTTCATGGTCATGCTCGTGGGTGTGGGGATGGCTGTGCTCGTAGGTGTGGGTATGGGTGTGCTCGTGGATCAGTCCCTCTTCATGGATATGGTTCTCATGCTCGTGCATATCGATTTCCTCCTTGCGGCGGTATTCCGTGCGGTTTCTTCTGCCATCTTATCTTTCGGCACTTTGTGAAACAAGCCCCCCAGGGGGTTATTTCATTGCGTTTTCGCTTTTATTGCCTGCTTTTTTTCAAAAAAAGTTCAATAATATCCCCCGGAGGAGCTTGCGCCGGTTTGCGCTTTCGGGTTATGATACGCCTGCTTGAAGGAGTTGCCGCGTCCGGTCAACGCAGCGCTCCGCATCGGCCGCCCCGGTCAGGCGCCGATGGAATGCAATCAAATCAATCAGTGTTTCCCAGTATTCCCCTCAACGCAGCCCCCTGTGCTTTGCAGGGGGCTGCGGCCTTTTCATGAAAAAATGGGACCGCGCCAGAAATGACGCGGCCCCGAAAACAGAAAGGAAACATCAAGCTTATTTCTTCTGCAGCGCCCTGCGGACAGCGCCCTTCGGGTCCTTGATCAGCAGAATGATGAGCCAGAGGATCATCGCCAACGCGACGACCGACAGACCAAGATAGAGATCGTTCAGCATGTCGGCGGGCGCGGGCGTAAAGAATTCCTCATGCAGCTCGGCATATTCAAAGATCGCGTCGCCGAGCCACATCAGCGAGGCGCCCCAGAACAGGAAACAGAGCGTGCCGAGGCGCATCTCGTCGTTCTTGCGCTTATACCAGAGGATCGTGCAGATGATTGCGGCGAAAACCGTAACAAGCAGCGTCATACCGATCCCTCCTTACGCGTTTTCCAGCGGGCTGTTCGCGCGGCGCTTCAGGATCAGATCTGCCGCAACGCAAAGCAGCGCCCATACCACGGTGACGATCACCGCCATGGTCACGCCGACCGTGCTCATCTCATGGAGCATCTCAGCCGTGTCGCCGGGATCGTTCATCGCCGTCAGGAACGGGAACCAGGGAACGACCTCGCCGTGCCAGACGTGCTCATACGCCAGGAGGAACGCGCCGCCCCACAGAAGATAAGCCAGCCACATCAGCTTGCGGCTCCAGGGAATACCCTGCTTTTCCCGCAGCGCATCGACGGCCTTTTCACCGCCCTTGGAGCGGACGGCGAGCTCCTTTTTGCTCTCGCTCGCCTTGATCGCCTTGGACGCCACCGTTACGACAATGGCCTCTGCGGCGCCAACCAGAAAACATGCCATTTGGATTGTCTCCCTTCGATTGTGATCGCGCCGCTGAATATGGACGAAACGGCGCCTGTATGCTTCTTTACATAGCACAGACTGTGATTTCTTTACAAGCTCCCCCGGGGGATAAAAAGTACAAAATCCGCATCTTTTTTGAAAGAATAACCCCCCGGGGGGCATAATATGTTCGAATTCTCGTGCTACATTTTAGTCAACATCAAATGCAGTATGCGTATGACACAGGAGGTAAGCCGTGGAGCAGAAAGATATCATTGCTTTTTTCGACCGCTGCGCCCAGACATGGGACGATGAGATGATCCGAAACGAAGATGCGATCTGCGCCATACTGGACAACGCGCAGGCGCGCACCGGAATCGATGTGCTGGACGTGGCCTGCGGGACCGGCGTGCTGTTCCCGGATTACTTTGCGCGAAACGTCGCTTCCGTGACCGGGATCGACATCTCCCCCGAAATGGCGAAGCGCGCCGGGGCGAAATTCCCGGATGCGACGGTCATCTGCGGCGATGTGGAGACTCATCCCTTCTCCCGGCGCTATGATCTGGTCATGGTCTACAACGCCTTCCCGCACTTCTCCGAGCCGAAGCGCCTGATCGCGCGCCTGGCCGAGCTGACGAAGCCCGGCGGGCGGCTTTCCGTCGCCCACGGCATGAGCCGCGCCATGCTGGCCCACCATCATTCCGGCGCAGCAAGCCGGGTGTCCATCGAGCTGCCGGACGAGCGCACGCTGGCCGCGCTGTTTGCCCCGTGGTTCGACGTGGACGTTGCGATCTCCGACGAGCGCATGTATCAGGTGGCCGGCACAAGGCGGATTTGATGCAAAGGAAATACCGGCACAAGCCGAGAAATAAGGAGGAAACCATATGAAAAAACTGCTCAGTATCATGCTGGCGCTCACGCTGCTTTTGGCGCTGGCGGTGCCCGGCTTCGCGACGACGATCATCGACGCGCACGGCAACGAGGTCGAGCTGGACGATTCGCTGGAGGCGTATTCCGAGGCCGTTCTCTACGGTGCGGACGACGCCGCCCGGAAGCGCGAGACCAACCTCGGCGATCTGTGGACGGACGCCCTGCGCTGGTTTGCCGTCTCGGGCAAGATCAACGAGTTCTTTGAAGAGGACGACGTGACCGCCGGCAACAGCGCCGTCGCGGTCGACGCCGACCACATCGTCGCCCTCTGGAACGGCGGCAATCTCCGCTCCGACGTTGCCGTGGGCAAGTTCGGCGCGGTGCAGCTGGCCGAGGTGCTGCCCTATCCCAACAAGGTCGCCGTCGTCTACATGACCGGCGCGCAGCTGCGCGAAGCGCTGGAGGCCGCCTCCCAGGGGCTGCCCTACAGCGAGGGAAGCGCCGCCGCCTGCGCCAGCTTCATGCAGGCCGCCGGGCTGAAGTACACCGTTGACCTCGCAAAGCCTTATGACAAGGGTGAGGCCTACGGCAAGAACTGGTTCAAAGCCGCCTCCCTCGGCCGCGTCGCCGTTACGGAGGTCAACGGCGCGCCGCTGGACGAAGCCGCGACCTACGCCGTCATCACCAGCAACGCCAACTTCAACGGCATGGACTCCTCCTACATCTTCAAGGAGGCCGCTGAGGCCAATGAAAAGAGCGCCATCACCACCGCCGTCGTGCGCGACGTGATCTGGATGTACAGATAATCCAATTATTGAGGCATTAAATGGTTGGATGAAGGAAGAACTCTATTTGGACTTCGACCTGGACCATGCACAGGATGTGCCGGCGCTCCTTGATCAGTATGTTTCATACTTCAACTACCGGCGCCGTCATGCTGCTCTGGGCTACAAAAGCCCAGTTCAGTACAGGACCGAACTGGGCTTCTCTTAGCTTCTTCTTTTTGTTTGTCTACTTTTGCTTGACAGCTGCACGATTTACGCCGCGCTTGCCGCGCTTTGTTTGCTGCTCGGCGCGCTTTGCGCAGCGGCGGCAAAATACCGTTGGACAACGCTGATTCTATTTGTCGCTGTAGCCGCGCTGGAGGCAGTCTTTGGCGTCACGCCCGCCCTGTGGAAGAACATCCTGCTGTTCGCTGCGATGGCGTTGACTCTTGTATGGGATTCCCCGGACCACAGGCATACCGCGTTCCTGCTCGCCGGCGCTGCCGTGCTTGCGCTGCTGGTCATGCTCATCGCCCCGCGCCCCAATGCCTCAGTAGAGCGCTATTCCGAGCATCTGCGCAATCTGATCGAGCCCGTCCCGCCCAGCGCGCCGCAGAATACGCCGCTGCCCGAAGCAGAGCGCAATCTCACGCATCGGGAATCTCGGCAGCATGAAGAGGACGTACAGGTCGATCCGGCGGCGCAGCGGCCGCAGCAGAGCTTTCGGCGCGAGACAGAGCTGGAGCAGGAGATCTCCCTCCCGCACCGCGTGGACTGGCTTCGAATCGTGCTGCTGCTTCTCGCTGTTCTTGCGCTGCTGATTGTCCCGTTCCTGCCGTTTCTTTTGATGAATCGCGCCAGGAAGCGCACGGAGGCCATGCGGGCGTCCTTTGATGATCCGGACAATGCGGCGGCGATCCGCGCCATGTTCTCGCATCTGATGACATGGCTTCGCCGCTGCGGGATGGAGACGGAAAACCGCCCCTTCGGTCTGTGCGAAAGCGCCGTCAGAACGGTGCTCCCGGAAGAATATGCCGCACGTTATGCCGCCGCGGCTTCGATCTGGCAGGAGGCGGCCTACAGCGGCCATAGCATGACCGAGGAGCAGCGGGAAACGGTGCGTCTGCTGCTGCGGGATACGGCGAAGCTACTTTATGACCGTTCCGACGCGCAAAAGCGCTTCCACCTCAAATACATCGACTGTCTCTGCGAGGGATAAAGATGAAGTATTGGAAAAACCTATTGCCGATTCTGCTTTTGGCGCTGCTGCTCTGTTCCTGCCGCTCGCGGACAGCGACGAGCGTGCAGCCGGAGTTGCCGGAAGAAACGCCTGCCGTACAGCCCGCTGTGTCTGTGACCTCGGCTGTCCCGACGCCGCAGTCCACGCAGGAACCGGAGCCGCAAGCAACGCCGGAGCCCACACTTGAACCGACGCCGGAGCCCACGCCGATTCCCACCCCCGAACCAACCCCCGAACCCACACAGGAACCGCCTGTCGATCCTTATGCGCCCACGCAGCAGGATGAGGCATCCGAGCGGCGCGAATATGCGCCCGACGCAAGCGGAGAGCTGACGCCCGGCGCGGAAGACGTCATCCAAGCGCCGACACAGAACCCGGATGTGACCGAAGTCCCTGCCGGCACCGACGGCGCGGGAACGCCGGTCGAAGGAGAAAACGGCGAGTTGACGGCAACGGAAACCGTTCCGACAGAAGAAGCCGATCAGACCGGCGTGGACGACAGCGGGGCCGTCGCGGACAGTATGCAGACCTATTATCTGACGCTGCTGTCGGACCGCGTCGGCGATCTTTTTGAATGCAAGCGCCTCTATGTTTATTGGGAGACGCCGGAGGATCACCGCACGGTATTCAAGACCTCTCAGGAGCATGATCTGATCCTCGGCGCAGGTGCTTACGACGTTTCCGCGAAGCTGTTGGCGGAAAACCTGACGGTCGACGACGGATGGGTCGTCCGAAAGAATCCCGAGGTGATCGTCAAGGTAACGGGAAGCGGCGCTTTGGATACCTTTGCCGCAGCTTCTCTTTGCGAAGAACTGACGGCGCGGGCCGAGTGGAACGGCATCAACGCTGTGCAGAACCGTCGCGTTCTCGTTCTCTCACAGAGTCTGTTGGACACGCAGGCAGGCCGGATCGCTGTCATGGTGTATCTGGCGAAGCTGATGTATCCCGAGCAGCTTGCCGATGTCGATGCGGGCGAGGCGCTGCGCGCGCTGACCGAGGAATCCGACGGCGTCGCATGGGCCGGCCAGTATGCTTACATGATGTAAGGATTCTTTTATGAATGATCGAACCCGAAAATTGACCTTTTCCGCGCTGTATCTCGCCATTGCGCTGGTGCTGCCGTTCATCACCGGACAGATCCCGGAGATTGGGGCGGTGCTCTCGCCGATGCACATCCCCGTTTTGCTGTGCGGTTTTGTCTGCGGCTGGCCCTGGGGCATGGCCGTCGGCCTGATCGCGCCGATGCTTCGCTCCGTGCTCTTTGGGATGCCGACAATGTATCCGACCGCGATCGCCATGACATTCGAGCTGGCGGTCTACGGCGCGCTGACCGGCATCCTCTACAAGCTCCTGCCACGCAGGACCTGGAGCATCTATGTCGCCCTGATTCTTGCCATGATCGGCGGGCGGATCGTGTGGGGCGCTGCGCAGTATGCGCTGCTGCTTGCGCGCGGAACGGCGTTTACGCTGGAGCTTTTCCTCGCTGGCGCGGTGATCAACGCGATCCCCGGCATCATCCTGCATATTGTGCTGATCCCTCTGCTGGTGATCGTGTTGGAAAAGGCAAAGCTGACGATGAACAATCCGTGAGGTGGGCAACGATGACGCTGGAATCCTGTGCGCAGGAATGGATAGCAGCCGGCCAGCATGGAACGATTGAGGAGCGCATGGAACGGACAAAGCGCTGGCTTCCCTATTACGACTATCTGGCACAAAAGCAGCTTGGCAGGCCGTATGTGCTGGAAGAAGACCCCGACGGGTTTGTCGCGGCGCTTGTGCGAAGCGGTTTTCTGCGCGAGACCGACAGCGTGCTTGACATCGGTGCGGGCATGGGCGGTTATGCGCTGGAGCTGGCACGACACTGTGAAAGCGTGACCGCGCTGGAGCCCGGTGCGGCCAGTCTTGATGTTTTGACAGAGCGCGCCGGTCAGTGCGGTGCTCGGAATGTGCGATGCGTCTGCGATCTGTGGGAGAGCTTTCAGACGGAGGCGCGTTATGACCTCGTCTTTTCCTCTATGTGTCCCGCGATCTGCAATCCGGAGGAGCTTCGGCGCATGGAGGCGCTTTCCCGCCGCGATTGCTGCCTGATTACCGTGACGCGCGGGAGCACCGACAGGCACCGCGGCGCGATGATGGCGCAGCTCGGCATCCGGCCGAAGGGCGGCATGGTAACGGAGGCGCTCCACTATTTCAACGTGCTCTATCTGATGGGGCGGCAACCGAATGTGCTGTGTCGGACCGTACATTCTGAATACGACATTGATGCGGAGACCATTCTGGCGCAGTATCCGATCTATTTCCGCATTTTCGGCGTAGATGAAGAAGCATCCAGCGCTTTTCTGAAAGACTATCTGGCAAAGAACGCCGACAGCGGCGTGCTGCACGATGAAAGCACGGTGCGTCTGGCGATGATCACATGGAGGGTTGATGAGAATGGATAATCAGGCATGGGAACGCTGCGCAGCCTTTCACGGTCACGTCTGCGGCGGGCTTGCAATCGGATATCAGGCGGCGCGGTGCGCGACGGAATTGCTCGGCCTCAGCTATTCCGACGACGAGCAGGTCGTTTGTGTCACAGAGAACGACTCCTGCGGGGTCGATGCGATCCAGGTTTTGCTGGGCTGCAGCGTCGGCAAGGGCAATCTGCTGTTCCATATCCGCGGGAAACAGGCGTTTTCCTTCTATGACCGAAAAAGCGGCAAGTCCGTCCGGCTCGTGCTGAAAGACAGGCCGGAGAACGTCACCAGGGAGAAATCCATGGAGTATTACCTGTCGCAGGAACCGAAGGATTTGTTTCTTGTTAAGGTGGCCCGCCCGCTCCCGGAGGAGGCAAAGATTTTCCGCTCCTATCGCTGCGCTCGCTGCGGCGAAATGACGGGAGAAAACTGGGTGCGTCTGGTGGACGGCGAATACCGTTGTCTGGATTGCGTCACGCCGTATGATCGGTTTGATGTGTGATTCAGCTCCTCCTTCGCTTAAAACGCGATGGAGGTTTTTCATTTCATTTTCATATAGTTCCACTGTATTCTGTGCAGGGGTGCGGGTGTGGAAATATATCCCCGTGTCCGCAAGGAGTCGGACTCATCCGTAATTGTTTTTTCCGCTTTGTCCGATCTGGCTTTCGCGTCTGACCCACCCGCTGACCCACTGACCGAAAGGAGCGCATGGATAAGCCGGACAAAACCTGCTGATTCATCAAGTTTAACCATACCGAAAATCATCAAAAAGCATGGATTTTCAAGCATTTGACGCCTTGGCAGCGCTTTGCAATCAGCAGGTCGGGGGTTCGAGTCCGTCTACCAGCTCCACGTCAGAAGAAGCTCGCTCCGTTCCGCTTCCCGCGGCGCGGAAAGCTCCACATCCGCTCCCTCCTTCTTCCTTTTCGCGCCGCAAACGCTTCGCTGGTTTGCGCCGCGAGTGAGACGGGGGATGCGGAAGACGCGGAAAAACTGAATATCAAAACAAAAGCTTGGCTTTTGTTTTGAAGAGGAAAACAGAGGGAGCGGATATGGAGTTTTGGCGCTTTTTCAGCGCCGAAACAAAATGGAGCGAGCTTTGTTTGACGAGGGGGAATTCCCGAGTGGCCAAAGGGGGCAGACTGTAAATCTGTTGTCAGTGACTTCGGTGGTTCGAATCCACCTTCCCCCACCAAAATGACAGACCCACACCCGTGGGCCTGTCATTTTTCATCGTAAGAGGTGGATTCGAAGGGGAGGCGTGTCAGAAAACGTGCCGGTGGCACGTTTTCCCGCCGACCGGGCCCGCCAGCAGGCGGGCGAATCCACCTTCCCCCATCAAAAGCGCCTGGTTTCAAGAGAAATCAGGCGCTTCAGCTTGTCAAAGAACTCGTTCCTTGACAAGCTGGAACGCCCCGCGCCGTATCCCGGCGCGGGGCGTTTTCTGTGCAGTGGGCACCTATTATAATTATATATAATGCAGCTCCCGGGCGGCGTCCCGCAGCGCGTCGCGGTCGTCCGGGTGGGCGACGGAGATGAGCGCCGCGGCGCGCTCCCGGACGGAGGCACCCTTCAGGTTCACCACGCCGTACTCGGTGACGATGTAGTCCACGTAGTTGCGCGGATGGGTGACCGCGGCACCGGGGGTCAGCAGCGGCCGGATCTTGGGTACGCCCTTTTTCGTCCGGGCGGTCAGGGCGAGGATGCTTTTGCCGTGGGCGGCGTAGAAGGCGCCCAGCGTGAAGCAGAAGCCGCCGCCGCTGCCGCTGAGCTGGCGCGGGCCGACGCTCTCGGCGCAGACCTGTCCGGTGAGATCGATCTCCACGCAGGTGTTGATGGAGACGATGTGATCCTGCCGGGCGATCTCGAATGGGTTCACCACCTCGCTGCCGGGGCGCAGGACGCAGGCGGGGTTGTCGTGCAGAAAGCAATAGAGCTCCCGGGTGCCGTCGGCGAAAACGCCCACGTGCAGCCCCCGGTCGAAGACCTTGCAGCGCCCGGTGATGACCCCGGCGCCGATCAGCGTCGCCATGGAGGAGGTGAACTGCTCCGTGTGCAGGCCCAGATCGTTTTTCTGCAGGAGGAAGTCCCCGATGGCGTTGGGGACGCCGCCGATGCCCATCTGAATCGTGTCGCCGTCGGAGACCAGCGCCGCGGCGAGGCGGCCGATGGCCACCTCCTCCGGGGTACAGACGATGGGGGCGGTGGTGTCCTCCGGCATGTCCGCCTCGTAGAGCTTCGTCACCGCCGCGACGGGGATGCGGGCCGCGCCGTTCATCCACGTGAGCCGGGGGTTCACCTCCAGCAGGATGGTCCTGTGGCCTTCCAGCGCGTCGCGCACCAGCTCCGTCTCGAAGGTCTGGTTCATACCCAGGTAGAAATAACCGTCCTCCGTCATGGGAGAGGTCTGGGCTACGAAGACGCTCCACGGCCGCCGGGCGGCCACGGTGCGGTAATAATTCGGCAGATCCACGGGAAAAAACGTGCAGTTCCCCGCCGCCTGCGCTTCTTTATAATGGGGCCCGTAGAAATAGTTGCCGAAGCGGATGTGGCCGCGCATGGCAGGGTCGGACATGAAGGGATAGTTCCCGATCCGGCTTTTGTGGACGAAGACGTCCTCCACCCGCGGCGCAATCTCGTGCAGGCGGGAGAAGAACAGCCGCGGCTCGTTATAGTTGTTGGAGCACCAGATCGTGTCGCCGGAGCGGATCAGCGCAAGGCAGTCCTCCACGGTGCCGAGGCGCTCGGCGTACATCCGGCGGAAGTCCTCCCTGCCGCCGGTCCTCTCTCCCGTCATGTTCAGCGCTCCGCGTGCTCGACGATAGCCCGCAGCGAGCGGTCGAAGGCCGCGGTGCCGTAGGTCTCCTCCGGCACGCAGGAGAGCGCCCCGGTGGGGCAGTTGCGCACGCAGGCGGGGATCAGTCCGTTTTTCAGCCGCTCCGCGCAGCCGTCGCACTTGCGCATCTTCCCGTCCGGGCCGTAGGTGGGTGCGCCGAAGGGACAGGCCATGGCGCAGCTGTGGCAGCCGATGCAGCGGGTGTTGTCGTAGAGCGTCAGGTTCTGCTCATCCTTGAACAGGCAGCCCACCGGGCAGGCCTTGATGCAGGGCGCGTCCGCGCAGTGCATGCAGCCCAGCGAGAGATAGGTCAGCCGTCCGTCGCCGGCCTTGGGCAGCGGCTCCACCACGCCCACCCGGCGGTAGGGCGCGTCCCCCCTGTCCGGCCAGATGTCGTTCTGATCCATGCAGGACACGGCGCAGGCGCCGCAGGCGACGCATTTTTCCACATCAAGATCAAAGACCATTCGCATTTGTTCCGGCCTCCTCAGAGCTTTTCCACGGCACAGATGCCGTTTTTGTATCCGGCGAAGCCGGAATAGGGATCCACGTTGTTCCGATCCAGCAGCGTGTTCACGTCCGCCTCGGAATAGCCGTGGTACATGCAGATCTGTCCCTGGTTCATCAGCGCGGTGGGATTGGCCTTCACTGTGATGGCGCCGAAGGCGCTCACCAGCCGGATCGTGTCCCCCGCCGCGATCCCCAGCGCCCGGGCGTCGGCCGGGTTCATGTCCGCCATGGGCTCCGGCCGCAGCGAGCGCGTCCACGGCACCTTGTGCAGGTGGCTGTGGATGGCGTTGGGGATCCGGACGCCGGCGAGGAGCTGGAAGGGGTATTCCTCCGTCGGCTGATAGCTCGGCGCGTACCAGCGGGGCAGCGGATCCAGCCCCGCCGCCGCGCCCACGGTCTTCACCCGCTCGGAGAAAAGCTCCAGCTTCCCCGTGGGGGTCTTGCAGCCGCCGTCAATATAGGCGTGGGGCTTGTAGGGACGCATGCAGGGCGCCTTCAGCGGCAGCGGCGACGCGATCAGCGCGTCCAGATCGTAGCCGGTGGGCTCGAAGACGTATTCCAGGCATTTGCGGTAACCGCTGCGCAGCAGCGCGTCGTCCAGATCCAGCCGCTCTGCCAGCTCCTGCAAAATCCGCGCGTCGCTGCGGGATTCATAGAGCGGCGCGATGGCCGGGAGATAGTACTTGGCGAAGCCGCCGGGGTAGACCTTCAGCTCCTCCCGCTCCAGCGAAGAGCAGGTGGGCAGCACCACGTCCGCGTATTTCACCGTGTCCGTCATGAAAAGATCCGCCGTGACGAAGAAGTCCAGCTTCTCCAGCGCAGCGCGGAAGTATTCCGAGTCCGGGAAGATCCGGTAATTGAAACCCAGCGCGAACAGACCGCGGATGGGATAGGGCGTTCCCTCGTGGATCTGGCGGGCGAGATCCAGCGACTGCATCTCATGCACCATGTCCGCCCAGAGGGGGAAGCGCTTCGCGCCGACGCGGTTCTCAAAGCCCGCCGGCGTATTGGCCTCGATGAACTCCTCCTCACGGGTGGCGTAGCCCGCGCCCAGATGGGCGAAGGTCTCGATGTTGGGCTGGTTGCCCCCCACGGTGTCATAGTTGCCGGTGATCACGCTCAGGGAGAACATGGCCCGGACGGTCTGGTAGCCGTTGGTCTGGTGGATGAGGGAGATGGGGCTGGCCTCGATGCTCATGGGCTTCACCGTCCCCATCAGCCGCGCCATCTCCTCGATCTTCTCCACGGGCACGGTGGTGATGCGGCTGACCTCCTGCAGATCCAGCGAGGTCACGTAGGCCGCGTAATCGTCGAAGCCGTGGACGTATTTGTCTATGTAGGCCTGATCCTGCCAGCCGTTGCGAAGGATGATCCCGGCAACGGCGTTCGCCAGCAGGCCGTCGGTGCCCGGGCGGACGGCGATGTGCAGGTCGGCGGTGCGCGCGGCCAGCGGCGTGTTGCGCGGATCCACTACGATCACCTTTCCGCCGTTGCGGTGGAAGTTCTCCGCCTTCTTCGCCGCCAGGTGGTGGGAGTGGTGATTGCCGCCGCCCCAGGCCACGTAGAGCTTTGCGTTTTTCATATCCATTTTGGCGTTCATGCCCGTGAGAGTCGTCCACGCCATCTTGTTGGCGGTCATACAGGCGCTGGACTCGGTGCCGTAGTTCACCGAGCCGAAATCATAGGCAAAGCGGGCCAGCTGCCAGCGGAACCATTTCTGATAGCCGCCGAAGAAGGCCACGCTGTCCGCGCCGCTCTCCGCCCGGAGCCGCAGGAGGTTTTCCGCGATGAGGTCGTAGGCCTCTTCCCAGCTGATGGGCTCGAAGCGGCCCTCGCCCCGGGCGCCCGCCCGTTTCAGCGGCGTGCGCAGCCGGTCAGGCCGGTAGATATATGCCCGGTTGGCGGCGCCCTTGGTGCAGAGCAGACCGTCGTTCATGGGGTGGCCCTGGGTGCCCTCCACCTTCAGGAGCTTTCCGTCCTTCACATAGGCGTCGATGCCGCAGTGGCAGCTGGGCGAGCAGATGCTGCAGAAGCTGTGCTTCACCTCGATGCCGGTGTCTGCGCCGGGGATCTTGTGCGCCAGGCGGCGCTCCAGTTCCTTCTCTTCCATAGCTCAGTATCCTCCGATCTCCGCAATGATGTCCGCAGGCAGCCCGCTCTCCCGCAGGGCAAGCCGGGCCGCCGGGCCGATCTCCGTGCCCGGGGCGGTCAGGCGCTTGATGAGCGCCGCCTTCGCCGGGCCGGACGCCGCGTGGTTGTCCAGCAGATTGATGCAGCCGATGCCGCTGCCCGTCAAGACGGCGTAAAGCTGCCAGCCCTCCGTCGGGTGGCGGTAGGAGACCGTGCGCCCCTCGCTGCGGTTGTCGCCCAGCCCCACGAAATCCATGCCGAGGAAATGGGTGATGTTGTGGATGAAGTTTCCGCCAAACTGCGCCGGAACGCCGGCGATGTTCCGGCCTGCCACCTCGCCCTGCTCAAAGGCGTTGGCCCAGAGGTTCACGTTCATGCTCTGGCGTGTGATCATCTCATAGGCCTCGCAGCAGTCGCCCACGGCATAGATGTGAGGAACGCCGGTGCGCATCCGCAGATCCACCCGCAGCCCCTTCCCCATCCCGAATTCCGCCGGGTCAACAATGTCCACCGTGGGGCGCAGGCCGAGGCAGAGCGCCACTACGTCCGTCCGCAGCGACGCGCCGTCGGAGAAGGTGCTGACGAGGCCGCCGCCGGACGGGACGATGGAAGCGATCCCGCTGCCGAAGCGCAGGGCGATCCCCTGCGCTTCCAGCCGCCGGTGGATCTCCTCCGCAACGGGCGGGAGCGTCGCGGTGGGAAAGATCCGGGGCGCCATGTCCGCCAGCGTCGTGGGGACGCCGTGGGCGCAGAGCGCCTCCACCACCTTGATCCCCACCCAGGAAGCGCCGATCACCAGCGCCGAGGAGATCCCTTCCCGGATCCGCGCCAGAAGCCGGTCCGCGTCCGCCGGGGTGCGCATCACGTAGACCGCGCCGCAGTCGGCGCTCAGGCCTTCGATGGGCGGGACGAGGGGATGGGAGCCGGTGGCGAGGACGATGTCGTCATAGCGCCGCTCCTCCCCGGACGCCGTCACCAGCGTCCGCTCCCGCGCCCGCAGGCGCAGCACCCGCTCCCGGTGGAGACAAAGCCCCAGCTTCGCGGCGATCTCCTCCGCCGGGCCATAGGGCATCATGGTCTCCCGGTCGATCCGCCCCGCCACGTAATAAGTCGTCAGCATCGGGTTATAAGGCGCGTCCGGGCTGTCCGTGTAGACGTGGATCTCCGCGTCCGGATCCGCCTCCCGGAGCGCCCGCGCGGCGTGATATCCGGCGCCGCCGAAGCCGACGATCGCAGTGTTTCCCATGGCTCCCTCCTGCAAAAAAGCGTAGTTCTCCGTTTACTCTTTAAAAAATAGCATAGCGCCGCGCCGGGTATCAATCGAACTTCGTTTTCAGTTGATTGACGGCGTTTATGAGTTGCGGGGGCGGGAGATTTTCTCGCTTGTTTTTTGTCGGAGCAGACGGTATAATGGGGGTGAAAACACAGGACACCTGGCGAACTCAGGCGAAAGGAGCAGGCTATGGACATCGCGCAGCTTCGGAATTTTCAAACCATTGCGGAACTCAACCATCTGACAAAGGCCGCGGAGGTGCTGAACATCTCCCAGCCGGCGCTGAGCGCCAACCTGAGCCGGCTGGAAAATGAGCTGGGCGCGCCCTTATTCGACCGCGTCGGCCGCCGCTTATACCTCAACGAGTGCGGCGAGATCTTCAAGGGCTATGTGGAGCGCATTCTGCTGGAGGTGGACAACGCCACGGCGGAGATCTCCGCCTATGCCCACGCGGAAAACCGCATCCTCACGGTCTATTCCTGCACCAAGACCGGCAACGAAAGCCGCTTTCTGGAGTTTCAGCGGCAGTATCCGGACGTCTTTCTCCGCCGCATCGAGATCTCCCACCGGGACATCCCCAGCGCGCTGAAGGCCTCCGACTGCGACATCCTGCTGGCCAGCTTCCTGCGGCTGGAGGACGTCAAGACCGAGTACACCCTGCTGACCGAGGAGCCGGTCATGGCGGCCATGAGCCGCAACCACCCCCTCGCGAAGCGGGAGAGCGTCTCCTTACAGGAGCTGCGGGACGAGCAGTTCGTGGTGCTGCCCGCCGGCTCATCCATGCGCGTGCTGGGCGATGAGCTGCTCCGCAAGGTGGGCGGCTTCGAACCCAAGGTGGTGCAGGAGTGCTACCGCTGCCAGCTCATGTATCACATCAGCCACAACAACTGCGTCGTGCTGGTCACCCGCTCCAGCATGACGGAGATCTGCAACCTGCAGGGCTCCGACAGCGTCATGGCCATGGTGCCGCTGAACAATGAAAACACCTCGGTCAAGACCGTGATCCTCTGGCCGAACAGGAAGAAGACCCGCACCGCAATGGATTTCTACAAGGTACTCAATGCCGAACCGTAAGAAGCCGTCCCACCCCGCCCCGTTTCCCGCGGGCATATCCCATGTGCGTTTTCCATAGGCAACAGAAAACGACCGCAGGAACCGAAGTTCTCCGGGACTTCGGTTCCTGCGGTTTTATTGTTGCTATAGCGTATTTCTATTATTGGGTATTCCTATGGGATATTGGACATGCAGCGCATTTTCACATAAGATATGCCCATGCCGAACAACGGACGCGCCGGGGCGCGCTTCCATGCGGCCGGCGGCTATGATTATTATATGAATTGAATTAACAGATTTATGAACTGATTGATGAACTGAATTACGCAATCCGATAAACCGATTGATTCCGCGCCGCGTTCCATGCTATTAATATTGTGAAAAAAGTACGAATCTTGAAAGCGTTGCTTTGCAAATCCTAGTATATTTGCAAAATCCGTTCCCTTTCGGGAGCTTAACGAGCATTATTTCAGCAGGAGGTGGCAAGCGACACAGGATTTACCGTTTCATACGACATATCGTTCATTTCACACGACAACAAATTTTTTAAGGAGGAAATGACAAACATGAAAAAGCTGATTGCACTGCTCCTTGCTCTGGTCATGGTTCTGGCTCTGGCCGCCTGCGGCAGCGGCGGCAACACCGGAGCCCAGACCGGAACCCAGACGGGCACCCAGACCGGAACCCAGACGGGCACCCAGACCGGGACCCAGCCGAGCTCCGCGGGCTCCAACGAGGTCGGCACCCACGCGTCCAGCCGCGACACGCTGAACGTCGGCATCATCGCAGACCCCATGAACCTGGACCCCAACGACAACAACAGCCAGCACATCCAGCGCGTCAAGACCCAGGTCTATGAGACCCTGGTTGCCCGCGACATCGACGGCAACATCACCGGCGGTCTCGCGGAGAGCTGGGACTGGGAGGACGACACCCACATCCTCTTCCACATCCGCCAGGGCGTCAAGTTCCACAGCGGCGACGAGCTCACCGCCGAGGACGTGGCCTTCTCCATCGCCCGTGCCCATGACATGGGCGCCGCCAGCATCGCGCTGACCCATGTGGATCTGGAGAACAGCGAGGTCGTCGACAAGTACACCTACCGCATGGCCCTTACCGACACCTACACCCCGCAGATCGCCTGGCTGGAGTGGCCCCTCACCGCCATCTCCTGCAAGAAGACCTTTGAGGAGACCGGCGGCGACTACATGGCCAATCCCAACGGCACCGGCCCCTACAAGGTAAAGAACTTCGTCTCCGGCGATCGCGTCGAGTTTGAAGCGTTCCCCGATTACTGGGGCGGCGAGCCGGCGATCAAGTATCTGAACATGATCGTCATTCCCGAGCCCACCAACCGCGCCATCATGCTGGAGACCGGCGAGCTTGACGTTGCCTTCGAGCTTTCCGTCATCGACGTCGACCGCATTGCCAACGGCGCCACCACCCGCATCGAGAAGAGCCCGGCGCACAACACCAACTACATCGGCTTCACCTGCCTGTACGCGCCGTTTGACAATCCCACCGTGCGCCAGGCCGTGGCCTATGCCATCGACGTTCCCGCCTGCTATGAGGCGGCCTACGGCGGCATGCACACCCTCGCCACCAGCATGGTCGACCCGGAGGTCGACGGCTATTCCAAGATGGATCTCATCACCTACGATCCCGACAAGGCGGTCGAGCTGCTGAAGCAGGCCGGCTATCCCGACGGCTTTGAGTGCGACCTCACCACCAACAGCGACCCCGAGCGCATCGCCTTCTGCGAGGCCATTCAGGAGTATCTGAAGAAGGTCGGCATCAAGACCAACATCGTCACCCTCGAGATGGGCGCCTACTCCACCCTGATCGACAGCAACACCCTGCAGGGCATCTTCATCCTCGGCGCCACCTGCACCACCGTTGAGGCCGAGAAGATCCTCCGCAACTTCGACTCCCGCATGTCCGGCGGCATGAACACTGCGGGCTATCGCAACACCGAGTACGACGCCATTCTGGACAAGGCCGTCGCCACCATCGACCAGACCGAGCGCTGGGCGCTGTACAAGCAGTGCTTCGACATTCTGGCCGAGGAAGTGCCCTGGCTGCCCACCTATGACAAGCAGCAGCTCACCGGCGTGAGCCGCGAGCTCCAGAACTATCACAACGGCTCCTTCGAGTGCGCCCGCTTCAAGTACTGCTACTTCGAATAAGCGCCCGAAGCCCCGGAAACAATTAATCCGATTGCCAGTGGCTCGGCCCTTGCGGCCGAGCCATTGACGAACTAAGCCGCGAAGAGCTTAGCATTCCCTGAGGCCTGCCGGGCCTCGCTGAGAGGAGGAGCCAAGTGCTTAAATATCTTTGCAAACGAATCCTCTGGATGATCCCGATCCTGCTCGGAGCCATCGTCATCGTCTTTTCCCTGATCTACATCGCGCCGGGCAACACTTCCGCGATCCTTTTAGGTGACAGCGCCACCCCTGAGACCATCGCTGCTCTGGACGCGGAGCTGGGTCTTGACCAGCCCTTTCTCGTGCAGCTGGGGCGCTATCTGAAGAACCTGGTGCTGCATTTTGACCTGGGCATGTCCTACCGCACGAGGCGGCCCGTCATGACGGAGATCCTCACCCGCCTGCCCAACACGCTGAAGCTGTCGCTGCTGGCCATCGTACTGGCGACGCTCATCGGCGTGGTGACCGGCATCATCTCCGCCGTCAAGCAGTACAAAATGGCGGACACCGTCGCCACAGGCGTCGCCCTCATCGGCGTCTCGATGCCGCCGTTCTGGCTGGGCCTGCTGCTGATCCTCGCCTTCGCGGTGGGGCTGGGCTGGCTGCCCTCCACCGTGGTTAAGGGCAACTGGAAAAGCTGGATCATGCCCACGATCACGCTGGGCACCGCGGTGGCCGGCATCATCATGCGCATGACCCGCTCCAGCATGCTGGACGTCATCCGCCAGGACTATGTCCGCACCGCCCGCTCCAAGGGCCAGATCGAATTCAAGGTCATCATGCGCCATGAGTTCCGCAACGCGCTGATCCCCATCATCACCGTCATCGGCGTCCAGTTCGGCTCGCTGATGGCCGGCGCCGTTCTCTGCGAAAACATCTTCGCCATCAACGGCATCGGCAAGCTTCTGGTGGACAGCATCAATAAAAAGGACTACCCCTGTGTGATGGGCGCGGTGATCTTCATCGCCGCCATTTGTACAGTCATCAATCTGCTCGTCGACATTCTCTACAGCTTCATCGACCCCCGGATCAAGTCCACCTACAAGGGCGTGAAGAAGAAAGCCGACGACGACGAGAGCGAGGACGAGGATGAGGAAGATGCCGATGAAGAATAACACGAAAGAGAAAAAGAACGGCCTCTGGGCGGAGGCCTGGCGCCGGCTCCGGAAAAACCGGATGGCGATGATTGCGCTGGTCGTCCTGATCCTCATGGTGCTCTGCGCCGTCTTCGCGCCGCTGGTCGCCCCCTATGACTACACGGCGCAGGATCTGGAGAACAAGTTCGTCTATCCCTGCCTCGCCCACCCCTTCGGCACCGACAACCTGGGCCGCGACATCTTCAGCCGCGTGATCTACGGCTCCCGCATCTCCCTGCAGGTCGGCCTCATCGCCGTGAGCATCGCGGTGGTGGTGGGCGGCACGCTGGGCGCCATCGCGGCCTTCTACCCCAAGCTTGACAACATCATCATGCGCTTCATGGACATTTTCATGGCCATCCCCAGCCTGCTGATGGCCATCGCCATCACCTCGGCGCTGGGCTCCGGCACCCGGAACCTGATGATCGCCGTCGGACTTTCCTCTATGCCCCAGTACGCCCGCATCATGCGCGCCTCGGTGCTGACGGTCAAGGATCAGGAGTTCATCGAGGCGGCCAGTTCCATCGGCGCGTCCAGCTTCCGCACCATCGTCCTGCACATCCTCCCCAACGCCTTCGCGCCGCTGCTGGTGCAGGCCACGCTGGGCGTCGGCAACGCCATCATGTCCGCTGCCACGCTGAGCTTCCTCGGCCTCGGCATCCAGCCGCCCACGCCGGAATGGGGCTCGCTCCTGTCCACGGGGCGCAACTTCATCCGCCAGTTCTGGCCGATGACGATTTTCCCGGGTCTTGCGATCATGCTTGTGGTCTATGCGCTGAACATCCTCGGCGACGGGCTGCGCGACGCGCTGGATCCGAGACTGAAGAACTGAGGAGGGCGCAGCATGAGCGAAATACTGCTGGAGGTCAAAGACCTCGTGATCCATTATTTCACCGACGGCGAAGAGGCCTGCGCCGTCAACGGGCTCTCCTTTGATCTGGCGCCCCAGGAGGTCATCGGCTTTGTCGGTGAGACCGGCGCCGGAAAGACCACCACCGCCCTCGGCATCATGGGGCTTGTTCCCAATCCTCCCGGCCGGGTACTGAACGGAGAGATCATCTTTCAGGGCAAGGACCTTCTCAAGGCCAGCGAGGCGGAGATGCGCAAGATCCGCGGCGAGAAGATCACCATGATCTTTCAGGATCCCATGACCTCGCTGAACCCGGTTCTCACCGTGGGCGATCAGATCGCCGAGGTGGTGCTGCTGCACAACAAGATGAGCAAGAAGCAGGCCATGGCACGCGCCATGGAGATGCTGGAAATGGTCGGTATCCCCGGCGCCCGCTGCAGCGAGTATCCCCACCAGTTCTCCGGCGGCATGAAGCAGCGCGTGGTCATCGCCATCGCGCTGGCCTGCAACCCGGAGCTGCTGATCGCGGACGAGCCCACCACCGCGCTGGATGTGACGATCCAGGCGCAGGTGCTGGATCTCATGCGCAAGCTCAAGGAGGATCTGAAGACCTCGCTCATCATGATCACCCACGACCTGGGCGTCGTGGCGGAGATCTGCGACAAGGTCGCGGTCATCTACGCCGGCGAGGTGGTGGAGAGCGGCACGCTGAAGGACATCTTCACCGACCACCGCCACCCCTACACCGAGGGTCTGTTCGCCTCCATCCCCGATCTGGACGAGGACGTGGACCGGCTGCACGTCATCAAGGGTCTGATGCCGTCCCCGACGGATCTGCCCACCGGCTGCAAATTCCACCCCCGCTGCCCCTACGCCACGGAGCGCTGCGCATCAGAGCGCCCGAAGCCGGTTCATCTGTCCGACACACACATGGTCCTCTGCCCCCGCGCCGGCGACGGCGGAGCGCAGAAGGCGTAAGGAGGGGCGACATGGATTCATTGCTGGAAGTCAAAAAGCTGAAAAAATACTTCAACACGCCGCGGGGCGTCCTGCACGCGGTGGACGGCGTCAGCTTCACGCTGGAAAAGGGCAAGACCCTGGGCGTCGTCGGTGAGAGCGGCTGCGGCAAGAGTACGCTGGGCCGCACCGTGCTGCACCTGCTGGATCCCACATCCGGAAAGATCCTCTTCGACGGGCGGGACATCTCCGTCGTCGATCCCAAACAGCTCCACGAGCTGCGCCGGGAGATGCAGATGGTCTTTCAGGATCCCTTCTCCTCCATCAACCCCCGTATGACCGTAGCCGGGATCATCGGCGAGCCGCTGAAGATCTACAAGGTCTTCGACGCCAAGAGCGACTATGAGGCCAGGGTCCACGAGCTGATGGAGACCGTCGGCCTCGCGGACAACATGGCCACGAAGTATCCCCACGAGCTGGACGGCGGACGCCGGCAGCGCATCGGCATCGCCCGGGCGCTGGCCATCAACCCCAAGTTCATCGTCTGCGACGAGCCGGTCTCGGCGCTGGACGTGTCCATCCAGGCGCAGATCCTCAACCTTTTGATGGATCTGCAGGATCAGCTGGGGCTGACCTATATGTTCATCACCCACGACCTCTCCGTCGTCAAGCACATCTCCGACGACATCTGCGTCATGTATCTGGGCATGCTGGTGGAGAAGTGCCCCGCCAAGGAGCTGTTCGTCCACAACTATCACCCCTACACCAAGGCGCTGCTGTCCGCCATCCCCCAGCCCAAGCTGGTGCAGCGGCAGCGGATCCTCCTGAAGGGCGAGATCACCTCCCCCATCAATGTGGGCAAGAAGTGCCGCTTCGCCCAGCGCTGCCCCTACGCGAAGGAGATCTGCTTCCAGAAGACCCCGAAGCTGGAGGAGATCACCCCTGGCCACACCATCGCCTGCCACTTTGCCAAAGAGATCAACGGTTTATAATCAAATAATTATAGAAAGGGCTGAAATCCATGGTTATCGATTTCAATCTGCGTCCCCCGCTGGACGAGTTCGTCGGGGAGTATAAGTGCACCCCGAAGGATCTGGAAAACTACGAGAAGATCTACCCCAACTACCGGAAGATGCACGACATCGTGAACATCACCGTCGAGGAGCAGATCGAGGGCATGGACCGCGCCGGGATCGATCTGGCCTTCTGCGCGTCACAGGACACCGAGAGCGTCGGCACCAAGAAGGTCTCCAGCGAGTTCGTCGCGGACTTCTGCAAGAAGTATCCCCGCTACCGCGGCCTCTGCGGCGTCAACCCCCTGAAGGGCATGGAGGCCCTGCGGGAGATGGAACACGCCATCAAGGATCTCGGCCTGCTGGGCGCCATCTTCTTCCCCTTTGAGTTCCGCATCACCGCGGCCGACCGCCGGATGTATCCCTTCTACGCCAAGTGCTGCGAGCTGGACGTTCCCGTCTGCCTCCACAGCAGCATGAGCTTCGCGGACACCATCAGCATGTACTCCGGCCATCCCAGCAACCTGGACCAGGTGGCCTGCGACTTCCCGGAGCTGAAGATCGTCGCCATGAACCCCGGCTTCCCCTGGGTCAGCGAGCTGGTTGGCGTGGCATGGCGCCACCCCAACTTCTATATCGCCACCTCCGCGGTGCGCGCGAAGTATCTGGGCGTGCCCAACTCCGGCTATGACACTCTGCTGCACTACGGCAACAGCGTGCTGCAGAACAAGATCATCTACGCCTCCAGCTGGCCGATCCTCCCCTTCGACCGCAACATCCAGGAGATCCGGGATCTGCCTTTGAAGCCCGAGGTCAGGGACAAGTGGCTGGGCGGCAACTGCGCGCGGCTGTTCAAGCTGGAAGAGCCGGCGAAGTAAGAAGGAGGTGCACCAAATGGCAGGTATTCTGGAAGGCATCCGCGTCCTGGATCTGGGACGCATCATCTCCGCGCCCTACTGCGCCATGCTGATGGGCGATATGGGCGCCGAGGTCATCAAGGTGGAGAAGGCCGGCAAGGGCGACGACATGCGCGACATGTGGCCCATGGACTTCCCCGCCGTCAACCGCAACAAGAAGAGCGTCACCATCCAGTTCCGCTCCGACGAGGGCAAGGAGTTGCTCCGGAAGCTCATCGAGAAGAGCGACGTCCTGGTGGAAAACTTCCGCCCGGGCACCATGGAGAAGATGGGCTTCGGCTATGAGGAGGTCAAAAAGATCAATCCCCGGATGATCATGGTCTCCATTTCCGGCTTCGGCCAGACCGGCCCGTACAAAAACCGCGCCGCCTTCGACTCCATCATTCAGGCCATGAGCGGCGTCATGAGCGTCACCGGCACCGTCCAGTCAGGCCCCGCCCGCATCGGCGCGCCGCTGTTGGACCACATCTCCGGCCTCTTTGCCCTCAACGGCATCCTCATGGCGCTGTGGGAGCGGCAGAAGACCGGCGAAGGCCAGTATATCGACGTCAGCATGCTGGACTGCGCCGTTCCCATGCTCTTCACCCACATCCCCAACTATTCCGCCATGAACATCATCGCCGCCACCGAGGACGCCAACGCCCCCACCGCCGTCCCCTCCGGCACCTATCAGGCCAAGGACGGCCGCATCTTCGTCAACGGCGGCTTCCCCGCCCTGTTCAAGTACATCCGTGAGATCATCGGCAACCCCGAGCTTATGAAGGACGAGTATCTGGACACCGCCTACCGCCAGAAGCACTACAAGGAGGTCAACGCCCTGGTGCAGGATTGGATGAAGGATCACACCTGCGACGAGATCGACGAGATCATGACCAAGGGCGGCGTGCCCGCCGGCATCGTGAACACCATCGACCGCGTGTTCACCAATCCGCAGGTCAACGCCCGCGGCACCCTCGTGGACATCGACGTGGAGGGCTACGGCAAGGTGAAGTTCGGTGCCAACCCGCTGAAGATGAGCAATCACCCGGCGCTGGAGTACCGGCCCGGCCACGCCCTCGGTCAGGACAATCAGGACGTCTACGGCGGTCTGCTGGGTCTCAGCACCGAGGAAATCGCGGCACTGGCCGAGAAGCAGGCGATCTGATGGCGGGTACGTTCGATACCCCCATCCGGCGGCTGGGGACGAGCAGCATCAAGTGGGATCGCTGCAAAAAGAAATTCTCCACGGACAAGGAGCTGATCCCCCTCTGGATCGCGGACACGGATTTCCGCGCGCCGGAGGAGGTGATGGCCGCCATCCACGAGCGCACCGACCACGGCGTCTTCGGCTACACCTTCGCCATGGAGGACTACCTGAGCGCCGTGTCCGGCTGGTTCCGGCGTCGGCACGGTCTGGAGACCGAGCTTTCCTGGATCGCACCCACCTACGGCGTGGTGACCGCGCTGCGCTTCACCATCGAGGCGCTGACACAGCCGGGCGACAAGGTCATGATCCTCACCCCTGCCTACGAGCCCTTCTTCGCAATCGTCCAGAACACCGGCCGGACGCTGGTCGAGTGCCCGCTGCAGCGCAGCGGCGAGAGCTGGTACATGGACTTTGACCGTATCGAGGACGGCTTCCGCGGCGGCGTGAAGATGATGATCTTCTGCAGCCCCCACAACCCCGTCTCCCGGATCTGGACGGCGGAGGAACTGGGGCAGCTCACGGCGCTTTGCGCCCGCTACGGCGTCTATCTGGCCTCCGACGAGATCCACTGTGACGTGGAGCTGTTCGGAAACCGCTTCGTCTCCCTCGGCTCCTTTGAAAACGTCCGCGACCTCGTCATGTGCTACACCGCACCCGGGAAGTCCTTCAGCATGTCCGGACTGATGGCCTCCAACCTCATCATCCCGGACGAGCGGCTGCGCACCGCCGTCACCGGCAAGCTGGGCGACGCGTGGATCATGAGCCCCAACATCTTCGGGCTGGTGGCCGCGCAGGCGGCCTATGAGCACGGCGACGCCTGGCTGGACGAGGAACTGCGCTATCTGGAAGGCAACTCCCTGCTGGTGCAGGAGGCGCTGAAAAACACGCTTCCGGAGGTCAGGGTCTCCCGCCACGAGGGCACTTTCCTCATGTGGCTGGATTTCAGCGCGCTGGGTCTGGGCGAGCAGGAGCTCTGCCGGAGGATCGTGGACGTCTGCGGCCTCGGCCTCGGCTTCGGTTCCCACTACGGCGCGCAGTTCGGCGAGTTCATGCGCATCAACATCGGCTGCGCAAGGCCGCTTCTGGCGCAGGCGATGGAGCGTTTGACCCGCGTCCGCAGCGCAGAATGAACCCCATAGCGGGAAAGGAGATTTGACATGAAAGAGATCAAAACCAACGACGCTCCCGGCGCCATCGGCCCGTATGTGCAGGGCTACGTAGCCGGCGGCCTGGTCTATACCAGCGGGCAGCTGCCCGCCGACCCCGTCACCGGCGCGCTGCCCGAGGGCATCGCCGCCCAGGCGGAGCAGAGCTGCAAAAACGTCGCCGCCGTGCTTCTGGCAGGCGGCGCCGCCCCCGAGACCGTCATCAAGACCACCTGCTTCCTCTCGGATATGAACGACTTTGCGGCCTTCAACGAGGTCTATGCCCGCTGGTTCGTCAACAAACCCGCGCGCAGCTGCGTCGCCGTGAAGACCCTTCCGAAAAACGCCCTGTGCGAGATCGAAGCGGTCGCCGAGCTGAAGTAAACGCGATTCAAAGCAAGAGATTCCCCTGATTTCGAGAGAAATCAGGGGAATCTTTTTTTGACCCGCACCCCTTCCGGCGCGCACGCCGGAGGGGGTGCGTTTTTTCGTTTATGCCGGATCCGCCGCGAGGGCCTCGGCGGCCTTCACCACGGCCTCCAGCCGGTGGAAGACCGTCGCGACTTCCGCACGGGTGGCGGTGCCGCGCGGCGCCAGCACGCCGTTGCCTCTGCCCTGCAGCAGGCCGCAGCCCACCGCCCAGCGCACGGCGTCCGCCGCGTAGTCGTAGATCTCGTCCGCGTCGATGAAGCCGGAGAGATCCGCGTCGTCCTTCGCGCTCACGTCGAGCCCGCGGTAGTTCATGTAGCGGTAGAGTATGGCCGCCATCTGCTCGCGGGTGATGTCATCCAGCGGGGCGTACTGGCTGTGGCCGACGCCGTTGACGATCCCAGCGTCGCTGGCCCAGCCGACGGCCTCGGTGTGCCACGTGTTGTCCGGCACGTCCGTAAAGCTGCTCTCCGGGCTCTCCGGCATCAGGTCGAAGCGGTACAGCACCGTGACGAAGGCGGCGCGGTTCAGCGGCATCTTCAGGTCGAAGCGGTCCTCCGCAACGCCGTTCATCCAGCGGCTGCGGCAGGCGTAGGACACGTCGTCGAAGAACCAGTCGCGCTCGGAGACGTCCTTGAACAGGTTCTTCCACTCCGCCTCGCTCGGCCGCGGCACAAAGCGGACCTCGATGCGGGTGTCGCTCGTCAGGCCGCGCCGGGTGAACCGTCCGTGGAGCGGCACTTCCTCGTCGTTGACGAAGATCGCGTCGAGCAGATAGCCGTCCTCCGGGCGGATCGTGACCAGCATGTCGCCGCCGGGCGACAGCGTGTCCTCGGAAAGCGTGATGCTGCCGTGCGCATCGGGCGCGGCGGTCACATGGATCGCGCCGTCTCCCGTCTCCGTTTGATCCGCGCTGTAGCCGATCACGATCTCGGCTGCCTCGCCCGCCGGGTTGGTGTCCGTGGCCTTGCAGTGGACGTAGTAGGTGCCGGCCGCCAGACCGCCGGTGATGACCTCACCGCAGGACTGCGGCGCGGAGAAGGCCGGGTCGGTGTCGTATTCCATCGCCGTCCTCTGTGATATGTAAGTTCGGTTTTCATTTCAGATTACCTCCTGACGGCTGTCGAATTGACCATTTTCATTGACCCTTCCGGGCTTTGACCATATTGGACGCATTGGACTGACAGGTACGAAATTCGCTGATTATCATTTGATTTCTGCACTTATTAGGCCTAAAATGTTAGAATATACGCGATTTTAATAATTCGAATCCACCTTCCCCCACCAGAAACAGGGCACCACATTTGTGGTGCCCTGTTTCTGTATTCGTAGAGGTGGATTCGAAAGGGCCGTCCAAGCAAACATGCCGGTGGCATGTTTGCCGGCCCGTGGCTTTTCCGCAGAAAAGCGAATCCACCTTCCCCCACCAATCTCCGAACTTTAAAAAGTTCGGAGATTTTCTTATTTATGCCGTTTTTCATCACTTTTTGCTTTTATTTGTTCGGTTTCGTGATGCTCATTTTGCGCTTGACCATCCCGATTACCCTTTACACGATGAGACGGCGTTTACCCATTTGACCACAATATACACAGTGGACAAACTCATTTGGCGGGGGTAGGTTCAGACACCGGAAGGCAGCTGGGCGATAAAAATCTCCATGCGGTGCGCGCTTTCCTGCTTCATACCCGGCGTCGAATGGGCATAGGTGCGAGGGTAAAACCCGCAGTCGCATGGCCTAAGTTTTCCTGTACGGTTTTGATATCGTCGCCCGCGCGGAGACTGTTCACGGCGTATGTGTGCCCATAGAGTATAATAGGGAACAGTCGGAAAAACCCTGTAATTTCAATTGTTTGACGGCTCCCAAGTATTCATTTTTCCATGATATTTGAGGCATGGAATTGGTCGAAAAAGGAGTGTCGAAATAGAAGAGGTAAAACAATGTCTTTACGGTTATCAGAAAGGGGCTGATGGGCGGCTCGAACCTGATCCAGAGACCGCTCCTGTAATACGTCTCATTTTTGATCTTGCGCTGGAAGGAAAAACCTCAACACAGATTTCAAAGGTTTTGCTTGAACGGGGGATCTGTACGCCCGGTGAGTACAGGGCACTCAAGGAACACAAGAAATATGACATTTTCCGCTGCTGTGGGATATGGCGGAGTTCTTCGATTGGCAGGATTGTTTCCGATGAACGATATGCCGGTACATATATCATCGGGAAAAGGCGGGTCACAGAGGTCGGTTCAAAAGAGTGAGCTCGGCAACAAAAGGGTGCGAAAACACCCAATCGTTCCGAGCTCACTCGACATCTTATCCAACAGGCGGATACGCAAAGCGTTTTGCGCTTTACGATCCCCTACGCTACGGCGTACTGTCCTCCGATGACCGATATTCGATTGCCAGGTTATCCTATCATAAATGCCTTAACGATGCAAGACGATTATGCGTCCAGAATCGCTCCATCCCGTGTGATGGTCACCACCTGCCAGGGGATGAACTTACCGCTGGCTTTCAGCGCGGCCTCCGCTGCGTGCTGCAATCCGCCGCAGCAGGGCACCTCCATCCGCACGATCGTAACGCTCCTGACGTCGTTGTCCCGGAGGATCGCCGTCAGCTTCTCACTGTAATCGACGGCGTCCAGCTTCGGGCAGCCGATGACGGTGGTCTTGCCCCGCATAAAATCCTCGTGCAGATTGGCGTAGGCGTAGGCCGTGCAGTCCGCGGCGATCAGCAGCTTCGCCCCGTCAAAGAAGGACGCCCGGGTCGGCACCAGCTTGATCTGGCAGGGCCACTGGGCCAGCCGGGAGACCGGCTTCGCGGCGGCTTGGACCGTCTCCTGCGGTGCAGGTTCCCTCTGGAACTGGGCCACTGCGGAACCGGGGCAGCCGGCATGCTTTGTCTCGCTCATCTTCTTTTCCTCCTGCGCTTTCTTCACAGCGGTGGCATCGTAGGCCGGCGCCTCGCGCTCTTCAAAGGTGATGGCCCCCGTCGGGCAGTTCGGCAGGCAGTCGCCAAAGCCGTCACAGAAATCCTCCCGCATGAGCTTCGCCTTGCCGTCCACCATCTGGATGGCGCCCTCATGGCAGGCGTTGGCGCAGGCACTGCAGCCGTTACACTTTTCTTCGTCAATGTGGATGATCTTCCGTATCATTTTGTCTCTGCCTCCTTCTGTTTCCGTTCCTTCTGCCGCCGTGCGACCTCCATCAGCTGTTCATACGCCTCGTCGCCGAAGCACTTCCGGGCGTACTGGCACCACTGCACGCAGGTCAGCGCGTCGTTGTAGATCGTAAAGCCACAGTGCTCGCAGACGGCCTCCGTATCCACGGTGAACATCTCGATCTCATGTCCGCACTGGGGACAGGTCTTTTCCATCACGCCCAGCTGCGGCTTGCCCTGGCAGCCCTGTAGGATCATGTAAATCGCCTCTTTCCTTGCTTTTCTGTGATTAATATAGTACAATGCGATTGATATGTATGTTGCCAAAGCAACAAAGGGGGATTCGCTTTGAATATCGATCTGATCCGGCCGCTCCCTCTGTTTCGAGGCATGGAGGACGCAGAGATCGCTTTGGCGCTGAAGGCGCTCGCGGCGAGGGAAAGCAAATACCAAAAGGGCGAAACGGTACTGTCAGTCGGAGATCAGAGTCGCCGCATGGGGCTGGTACTGGACGGGAGCGTCACCATCGAGAGCAGCGATATGTGGGGCAATCGCACCATCCTCAGCCATGTTGGAAAGAACGACTGCTTTGCTGAGTCCTATGCGCTTCTGGCAGATACGCCGCTTCTGGTGGATGTGGTGGCGAATGAGCGCTGCCGCATCCTGTTTCTGCGTATCGACAGTCTCACGCTTTCGTGCGCGGAGCTCGCGGCGTGGCGAGCAAAGCTGACCGCCAACCTGCTTCAAATCTCCGCCCGAAAAAACCTCCACCTGTCCGGCCGGAGCTTCCACACCGCGCCGAAGGCCGTCCGCGGCAGGGTGATGGCCTATCTGAACTCCGTTGCGCTGCAAAAGCGCACGACAGTCTTTGAGATTCCCTTTGACCGCCAGCAACTTGCGGATTACTTGAATGTGGAGCGCACGGCGCTGTCCAGGGAGCTCGGAAAAATGTGCTCCGACGGGCTCATCCGCGTGAAGCGAAACCATTTTGAGATCATACGAAGTGAATAAGCGGAGATACCGGCAGCATGATTCGCTGCCGGTATCTCCGCTTCCCGATCGTATTACTCCGAATACCGTATACCGTTCCAATAAAGCGGGGAGCTGACCTCCGCGATCTCCGGAAGCGTCACGTCCCGCAGCGCCCATTTCAGGAATTCCGGTACGCCGGTGCGGTCCACGATATAACCGATGTGCTCCTTCCCGCCGGGGGCGTTGGGGTCGATGTACTCCTTCACATATTCGTAGGTGTTGCAAACGATTTTGATGATGCTCTCCTCGTCGCACCACTTGATGAAGTTGACGCCCATGCGGGGATTCTTCTTGCCGCTGCGCCCCAGAAGAGTCAGACGGTAATACGTTTCTTTGCTTCTCATCCAGGCGGCGTCCGGGCAGGCCAGGACGCACTCACCGCAGCCGATACACTTCTTGTGATTCCGCTCCGGGCGGAAGTTCACCAGCGTCAACGCACCGACGGACTTGGTCTGGCACTTCTTCACGCAGGCCCCACAGCTGACGCAGCGGTTGGGGTCAAATTGCGGCAGCGTCATGCCGATGATACCAAAATCATGCATCCGTACCTTGGCGCAGTCGTTGTGACAGCCGGTGAAAGCGATCTTAAAATGCAGGTCGTTGGGAAATACGGCCTTCTCCATTCGCTGGGCGAAGGCAGAGGTGTCGTAGCAGCCGTAGGGACAGACACGGGCTCCGATGCAGGCGTTGATGTTGCGGGTCCCCGATGCCGGGTAGCCGCAATTCATCTCTTCCTGATTGATCTCCAAGCCCTCGATGATGGATTGGAGCAGCTCGTTGACCTTCGGCATATCGGTAAAGTCGATGCCCGGAACTTCGAAGCCCTGCCGGTTCGTGATGTGGACGGTACCGTTGCCGTACTTCTCTGCGATCTCCTGAATAATGGCGAGAAAACGGGCGTCCATGTGGCCACCGGGGACACGGATACGGGAGGCGGCAAGGCCGCGCTCCTTGGTAACGCGAAACGCGTTCTTTTTCAGCTTGGCTGTGTTCATATCCATTTTGCGCACCCCCTCTCAGTCCGAAAGCTGCTTGACGGTGGTATAGTTGAACACCGGTCCGTCGGCGCAGATATAGGTGTCGTTCACGCGGCAGTGGCCGCACTTTCCGAGGCCGCAGCACATACGGCGGGACTCGTCCACCCACATATGCTCCTCCGGGAATCCGGTCTCCGCCAGCGCCTTCGCCGCGAATTTGATCATGGCCGGAGGTCCGGCGATGATGGCCTCCGCTGTCGCGGGGTCGTGGATCTTCAAATCGGGGATGTACTTCGTCACAAGGCCGATGCCGTATTCCTCTGTAGGCTCACCGGTGTCCAGCGTCATGGTGATGTCCATGACCTGACGCCACTTGGCGAAGTCCGTCCGAAACAGGATCTCATTGGCATCCCGGAAGCCGGCGATGACCTGGATGCCGCACGTCTCGTCCATATGATCGGCGAAGTATTCGATGACGCCGCGCACCGGGGAAACGCCCGTACCGCCCGCAACGATCACCAGCTCCTTGCCCTTGTAACGCTCCAGATCGAAGCCGTTGCCGTAGGGCCCGCGAATATAGAGCGTGTCGCCTTCCTTGTAGTTGAACAGCTCGTTCGTCACATGGCCGATCTTGCGGATGGTGAAATCCAGCAGGCCCGGCGCGATGCCGCTGACGGAGATGGGGCTCTCGCCGTACTTCGGCAGGGATATCTCAAAGAATTGGCTGGGCTTGACGGAAAGCGCGTCGGCCCAGGTCATGCGGAAGGTCCACTCATGCGCCGTGTGGCGAATGATCTCCCTGATCTCAGAGCGAATGGGGATGTAATCGTTATTCGGCATGCTCGGACACCTCCTTCATGGCGTCGCCGAGGCGGTTGACGATATGGGAAAAAGAGATATACTCAGGGCAGACGTCGTCACAGCGGCCGCAGCCCACGCACATATGGAAGCCGCTGCGCTTTTTGAAGTCGTAAACCTTGTGCAGCACTTTATAACGCATCCGAGCGCCGTGGTTTTTCCGATAGACGACGCCTCCTGCCATGTCGGAAAAGCCGTCCACCATGCAGCTGGCCAGCACCCGCCGGCGTTCGCCGGTCTTGGGGTTGTCCTGATAGAACAGATCCTGCATGGAGAAGCAGGTGCAGGTTGGGCAGGAGAAATTGCAGCGTCCGCAGGCGATGCAGCGCTTGTCGTATTCGTCCCACAGTTTGCTCTTCGCAACACTGAAATCCAGATCGTCCGGGATGGAGACGCGGGTTTTGGTCTCGGTGACATGGGCGGGCGTGACCGGCGTTTCCGTACCGCCCTGCGCGCGCAGCAGCGGCTCCCATTCCGCGTTTTTGCAGTCAAGGTGCCAGCCGTCGCCGTCGGGCTCAATGGAAAGGTCGTAGTTGTCCGAGATGTTCGTCCCCATGTCCACGCAGAAGCAGCTGTCGAACGCCTTCTTGCAGCCCATCAGCACGAACTTTACGTTCTTCCGACGCTGCTCGTAATAGTAATCCGGGTTTGCGCCGCCTCGGCAGATCTCGTCCAGGCGCTTCACGGCGTGGAGATCACAGCTGCGGAGGAAGATGATCGTGTCCCTCGTCTCCGGCGTGGGCTCGGTGATGCTGTCCTCCGTGAAGTAGAAGAGCGTCTGGGAGGGCGGAAGCAGCAGTTCCCTGAAGGAAAAGCGGCTTTTTTCATCAAAGACAACATTCTCAATATCCGTAACCTCGGCATAGCGGACGCAGTCGGTACCCGTGAACGCACCGCCGCCTTCAAAGCGCACGGGCGCGACAACGCGGCCGGTTCGGGCAAGCTCCCGAAGAAAGGCGTTGACGCCCCCGGTACTGAGTTCAAAACCCATCGGATCACATCCTTTTCTCAGTATTTAATGAATTATATACCAGGATGCGCTTTGCGTATGTTGCCGAAGCAACATACGCAAAGAATTTTTGTAATTCCGCTTTGAGTTTTAACAGTGGCAAACGAGATAACATTTCTACCCTTAAGCGTCTTACGTGACAGCGGATAAGCCAGCAGCAGTGTAAAAAGAACATTTCCATACTGCAATTAAATACCGTTGACGATGTTGCGGGGCCGCTCGCCGCGCAGCACGCGCTGAATATCGCCCCAGACGCCCTCGTAGGAGGCGTAGAAGGTGTTGATCGTGTTGCCCGCGATGTGGGGCGAGACGGACACGCGCCAGCGCCAGGGCTCCGGCAGAGTGAGGATCGGGTCGTCCGAGCGGAAGGGCTCCGGCTCCAGAACGTCCAGCGCGCAGCCGTAGATCGTGCCGTTTCGGATCGCCTCGGCGAGGTCGGCGGTGTTGACCACCGCGCCGCGGGCGCAGTTGACGACGACAGCGTTTGGCTTCATCAGCGCCAGCGTGTCGCGGTTGATGAGGTTCGTCGTACTGGGCGTCACGGGCACATGGAGCGTGACGATGTCGCTGGTGCGCAGCAGATCCTCCTGCGTCAGATAATGGATGTTGTACTGCGTCTCCACCTCCGCCGACGCGCGGAAGGGGTCGGTATAGAAGAGCTTGCACCCGAAGGGCAGCAGGCGCTTGGCCAGCTCCTTCCCGATGGCGCCGAAGCCGATGAGCCCGACGCGCTTGCCGATAAGATCGTCCATGCCGCCGGCCATGACGGCCATCTTCATCTCCATCTGCCGCCCGGCGCGCACCGCGGCTTCGCCCTCGGCGAATCGGCGCAGCACCGTGAGGATTAGCATGACCGTGTGCTCCGCCACCTGCGGGGCGTTGACGCCCTGGTTGTTGCAGACCGGGATGCCGCGCTTTGCCGCGGCTTCAATGTCGATAGCGGCGAATCCGACGCCCTCGGAGTGGATCATCCGCAGTTTCGGCATGCCCTCGATCATCTCCGCTGTCACCGGCAGCACCGCGTCCACCACGATGAACTCCGCGTCCCCTGCGCGGGAGAGCACTTCTTCGGCGGTGTAGCCCTGGTCGAAATAGACCAGCTCCGTCCCGGCGGGAATCATGGATTTGTCGCTGTATTTCTCACACCGCGCCCGGGATGTCATGATCGCAATTTTCATATTGACATCTCCTTCAAAAGCGCAGTATTTCCGCAAAGGCCTCGATGGCGCTGCGGGCCTGCTCGTAGTTCACCATCTGCTGATCGACCTCGACGGCCAGCAGTGGGATGCCTGCGGCATCCGCCATGCGCTTGACGGGGACGTAGTCATATTCCTCCGGGTCGCAGAACTTTGTCATGACCCACAGGATGCCGTCGGCGTTCACTTTCTTTGCCAGCTCGATCAATTCCTTTCCCCGCTGCTTGCCGGGATCGAAGAGGACACTGCAGCCCTCGACCTGCCCCAGTCGCTGTGCTATGCCTTCAACGGGGTCATCGGTCACGGGCGTATCCACGCGGAAATTGACGCTTTCCTGCGCAATCTGGTCGCCCACAACCGCGATCTGATTGTCCTCGAGGATGCGCAGCAGCGCCGGGCTGTCGGCCAGGATGCCGGTGGTGACGACGCGCAGGCCGTCCCATTTTTGCTCCGGCAGCGCGGCGAGCGCGGCGGTCAGGGCGTTCAGCTTCTCCGTGTGCTCTGCCCGATCCATGAAGTACCCTGCCTTGATGGCGGCGCAGCGCGCCGTGGGGGAAACGGCCTCCGGGCGGCGCGCCGCGGCGGCGGAAAATGCCCGTAGCGCGGCGCGGTTTTCGTTATAAACCGCCACAGAAGCGCCGATCTCCGCGTCGGAAACGCGATCGCCCGCGATGGCCTCCAGCTGTCCCAGCACCTTGCGGAACTGGCTGCGGGTGAACTCGACGCCCGCCGGTATCTTCCGGTTCTCCGCCCAGGCCACGTCGATGACGGGAACCGCCTCCCCGACGCCGTATTTCCAGTTGGCCCCAAAGCCCTTCAGACTGTCGCAGCAGATGGGGACCATGATCGCGGAGAGATCGTTCAGTGCCCCCTTCAATCCCAGCTCCAGCACCGTGTGCAGCAGCGAGCAGATGAAGGCCGGGTAATAGCGCTTCGATTCATTGGCCTGCATCTCCGCGCCCCAGAGGCCGAAGGGCAGCATCCCAGCGGCGTAAACCAGCTCCTCCGGGCTGAAGTAGGGCAGCACGCCCACGCACTTTCTGCCGTCCGCAACCGCCGCGTCCAGCTGCGCTTTGGGGTTGGCGCAGACTGCGGCCAGCTCGTCCAGCAGCATTTTTACTTCGTTCATTGCGCCGCCTCCTTCTTTCTCTGCTCCATAATCTCGGTGAGCGCGTCGACGCGCGTCTCATACTGCGCCTCGGAGAAGCAGCGCGGGTCGGACTGATCCCCGTCGAAGACGATGGTGGGGACGCCGGTTTTTTCCCGGAACTGCCGCTCCATCTCGTAGAGGTTGCCGCTCCAGTGCTTGCAGCTGCGGTTCATGTGGAACACCGCGCCGTCCACCTTGTTTTTCAGCGCGTCGTCCACGCGCAGCTGCAGCTCCTTTTCAAAGCAGTTGGAGTTCGGCACATAGGAATAGGCCGCCATCAGCTCGTCTAAGTTGCTGTAGAGGAAGCTGAAGGCCGGGCCGTAGATGCTGGCGGTCAGGTTGATGCCCCGGCTTTGCAGCGTCTTGTAGGTGAAGCGCAGGTTGCTCCAGCACGCGATTCCCTCGAAGAGGATGCGGTACTTCTCCTCGCCCTTGAAGGTGCTTTTGCCCTCCTTGACAAGGGCTGCATACTCGTCGGCAAGCTGCTCGAAGGCGTCGGCGGCCTCGACCGTGCCGCGGCCGACGCAGGCGACGGCCATATTGTTGAAGATGTCAAAACCGGAGAAGGGCGAGGGCTCGGCGGACATGTAGCCGACGGCCCGCAGCCAGGCTTTTGAGGATCGCTGGGAGATCGACATGACCTCGTTCAGACGGTCATAGTCCATTTTCTTGCCGGTGATTTCTTCCAGCTGCGCGATGCAGTCGTCAAACTGCGCGCGGATGTACTTCACGCGGTCGGCGTCGCAGGTCATGGCGTCCAGGTGCGGGATGTCAATGAGGATGAGCGGCACGTCCAGCTCCAGCGCCAGATTTTCGTACCACTTGATCATGCAGTTGCAGATGTTGTTGCAGCACAGCAGGAAGTCCGGGAACGGGATCTCCAGCTCCTCACAGCGCTTTAAGTCCGTATAGGCGAAGTTGATGCGGGAATAGGAGCAAAGGTCATTGGAATACCCCATGCCCTCGGCGTACTCGCACATGCGCTGCCCGCCGCCCTTCGCGCCGACGGCGGCGCCCATGTTCTCCGGATACACCACGGGGATGCCCATGGCGGTGGTGATCTCCTGCGGGAAGTTCGAAGCGCACCAGCCCACCTTTTCGCCGCGCTGTTTGGCATCCCATGCGTCCTGCGCGATGCGGTCCTGCAGCTCCCGCAGCACGATCTTTGCAGGTTTTCTCTCGTCCATTTCTCAGCCCTCCTTCTTTTTAAATCCGTAAAGCGCCGCACCGTATGCCCCGGCGAGCTGCGCCATCGGCGAGACGGCGATCGGCGCATTCAGTTCCTTTTCCAGCGCCCGCACGACGCCGGCGTTCCGGGCGACGCCGCCGGTCATTCCGACTGGGGCGGTCACGCCCAGCCGCCGCGCCAGCCCGGCCGTGCGGACGGCGACGGAGGCGTGGATGCCGGCGACGAGGTCGCGGATGTCCACGTTTTTTGCCAGCTGCGAGATGACCTCGCTCTCGGCGAAGACCGTGCAGGTGGAGCTGATGGGCACGACGCCCTTTGCCTTTTCATCCATCTCCGCGAGCTGGGAGACGTCGGTTTCCAGTACACGGGCCATGACCTCCAGAAAGCGCCCGGTCCCCGCGGCGCACTTGTCGTTCATGAGAAAGCGCTCCAGGCGTCCGGCGGGACTGACGCGCAGCACCTTGGCGTCCTGTCCGCCGATGTCGATGACGGTGCGCACGCCCGGCATCAGCGCCGCGGCGCCCAGCGCGTGGCAGCTCAGCTCGCTGACGACGAAATCCGCGCCCTCAAAGGTGTTGCGGCCGTAGCCGGTTGCGGTGACGGCGGCGAGTTCTTCGAGCTTCAGACCCGCGTCATTCAGCGTCTCCGCCAGCGCGCGGCCCGGGCCGCTGGTGCCGGTGCCCGCGGGGATAAGCGACGATGCCGCGATCTCCGTCCCGTTTTTCAGAATGAGGCATTTCGAGGTGGTGGAGCCCACGTCGATGCCCAATGTGTAGATATCAGCCATGGTGCTTTGCCTTCAGATCGTCCCAGGTGTTGTAGACGCCGGCAGTGTGCAAGGCCTCCAGCTGCGCGTCCGTGTAACCGAGGGAACGCAAAACATCCTCGCTGTGCTCGCCCAAAAGCGGCGCACGATTGTAATCCGGCAGGTCCGTTCCCACAAACACCGGCTGGCGCACCAGCGCGCGCGTCGCGCCGTTCGGATAGGCCATATCGTAAAACACGTCGTTGGCGCGGGCCTGCGGGTCTTCCAACACCTCCTCCCAGCTCTGGGCGACGGCGTGCGGGATGTCGTTTTCCGTCAGGATCGCGTCCCACTCCGCGGCGGTCTTCCGGCGGAAGGCGTCGGAGAGGATGTCGGAAAACTCGCCGTGCAGCTTGTTTTTCGTGATGCTTTCCATCGTATAGCGGGGATCCCCGACAAGGTCCGCCCGGCCGATGAGCGGCATGAACTTCGGATAGAACACATCGAAGGTCGGCATGGAGATTTGCAGAAAGCGCCCGTCGGCGGTGGGATAGGCGCAGTTGAAGGGGTTGTCCGCGCTGCGGTGCGAGATGGGATATCTCTGCCCCAGGTCCGTATATTGCGCGGCCTGTACCATGATGGACTGCACCCAGACGGAGCTGTGCAGCAGGTTCGTGCTGACGCGCTCGCCCACGCCGGTGCGCTGGGCATTGAAAAGCGCCGCCATGACGCCCGCCGCGAGGAACAACCCGGCCTGGTGGTCACCCATGCCGGGGATCAGGTTGATGGGCCATTCGTCCTTTTGACGCAGAGAGTCCAGAAAACCGCCCCGCGCCCAGTAGGCCGTGAAGTCATAGCCCGGCAGGTCCCGGTCCGGGCCACGGTCGCCGTAGCCGGTCAGCGTGCCGTAAACCAGCTTCGGGAACCTCTCATGCAGCGCCTCATATGTCAGCCCCATGCGCTCGAGCGCCTGGGGCCGCCAGTTTGTGAGAAAGACGTCCGCATCCGCGAGCAGACGGAACAGGATCTCCTTGCCCTCCGGGGCCTTCAGGTTCAGCACGACGCCGCGCTTGTTGGCGTTCTCCAGGTCGAAGGTGGTGTTCTCATAGGGGTCGTCCGGGCGGCCCTCGCTGGTGCCGTTCCAGCGCACGGCGTCGCCCCCGGCGGCCTCGATCTTGATGACCTCCGCACCCTGGTCGGCAAAGAAGCGGGCGCAGGCCGGCACCGCGATAAAGGTGGCCAGCTCAATGACCCTCAGGCCCTTCAGCGTATCGTTCATAAGCATCCTCCCAAAAAGTCTTGCATTTCCGCGTCATGTCGTGTAAAATGAAATATAGAATGATTATTAGAATGTATTCTAATTTTTATTATAGCATGACACTGCCTGTTGTCAAGGCATTTTTCCGGGAGGAAGCAAGAAATGGCAAAGGTCAAGGAAAAACAGAGCCGGCGACGCGTCGAGATTCTGGAGGCGGCGATCCCCATCATCGCGCAGGGCTCCTTTGAGGACATCGGCATCTCGGACATCTGCCGGGAAATCGGCATCTCCATCGGCTCGTTCTATCATTACTTCACAAAGAAGGACGACCTGCTGGTGGGGCTGCTCTGGATCATCGACGAGGACCTGGAGGAGAACACCTTCCCACTCCTAATCTGCGATCATGCAATCGACAACCTGAAGCGGTTCGCCCACGGCTGGGCGGAGCACGTCGCATCCCACGGCATCGAGCGCAGCCGGCTCATTTCCTCCATTAACCCCGACAGTGCCGACTTCCCGGAGCATGAGCGCCCCGCTGTGAAAAAGCTGCGGGAGATCATCGCCGCCGGGCAGGCCAAGGGGCAGATCACGGCGGAGCATGACGCGGATACGCTCGCCGAGCTGTTCCTGACGACAATGCGCGGCATCACGCTGGACTGGTCCCGCCGTGCGGGCGGCTATGACCTTGTGGCGCGCATGGATCGGGACGTCGCGATCCTGCTGCAGGCGTTTGTGCCAACGCCGATTTGAGCTTGTGCAGTCGGGTTTTGATTTATTATCCATATAGTTGCTCTGCAACTGACGCAGGGGGGGCGGGCTCGACCTGCGGAAGCCGCAAAAAACGTGCTCTGCCTTTGTTAGTAAGTATACAAACGTAGACTTACTAACAAAGGTAACGGCATCGCATCCACGATCTCGTCCACGTTTGCTCCGTGCAGGGGGGGGTAGGTGCAAGCTGCCTTTCAGTTTGCTTTTCTCTGCCTTTGCTGTTGTAATACAAGTATTACAACAGCAAAAGGGGGGCTGTCACCTGTCAGCGTAGTATTGACGGGAAGAACAAGCTGAGAGGTCGCTTTTCCCATGTCCGCGACACGCGGACACGGGGAAATCTCTGACCCACCGGCTGACCCACCAGACGATAGGAGCGTATGGATACACCGGACAAAACCTGCTGATTCCGCATGGAAGCGTGGAGCGAAAAGGCCCGGAAAGCCTGCAATATCAGGCATTTGACCTTGAGAGGCGGATTTGTAATCAGCAGGTCGGGGGTTCGAGTCCGTCTACCAGCTCCAATTGTATATGGGGGAATTCCCGAGTGGCCAAAGGGGGCAGACTGTAAATCTGTTGTCAGTGACTTCGGTGGTTCGAATCCACCTTCCCCCACCATTAAGCCCTGATTTCGTGAGAAATCAGGGCTTTTTGATACTTTTTGCGATGTTTGTAATTGCGCGGTTTTGTCAGGCTCTGTCCGGTATTTCCTCGGATCGGTGCGTCGTGTTGCCAGGAAAGGCGGCCGGAAACGGGCTTTGTGAAGCCGCTCCGAAACGCCGTCTGACCCACAACTGACCCACACGGGCGTTCAGACGGATGAAGCTGGAAATACTGGGGCGCAACGGTTTCCCGGTTTTCGTGTTTTCGAGCGTTTTCTGGTTGGGGTCAGATCATGTGCCAGCTACTGATTGCGCCGCAACGGATTGCGGGCCTTATCAAAATCTCTAATGGGTCAAATTGGGCTTGTGTTTGTTTTTGTTTCGTGTGCAATGCAACTGATTATTGGTTCTTGTGCTTGCTAGCATACTCTAAAAGCTGTAGCGAATCCCTATACCCTTGATCAGAAGAATGGCTTTATCCACGTATTTACAAGCAAATTCTCTACTTACGCAATTACTTACTCTAACTACAGCGGTAGTTTTGTATCAGACTTCGAGCCGGTGATCGCGGAAACAGAGCACGGCACCATTACGGTCGAGCCTGAGAAAGCTAAGGCGGGTGATGAGGTTGTCATCACCGCAACACCTGACGCCGGCTACAAGCTCGCCGAGCTTACCGTTAAAGATGCAAACGGCAACGAAGTTGAGCTTACGAAGAACGAGGACGGCACTTACACCTTCACTCAGCCGAGCGGCAAGGTAACGATCGAGGCGAAGTTTGAGAAAGCCAAGTTTGTTGACGTACCGGCGGACAGCTACTATGAGAAGGCTGTCGATTGGGCGGTTGTGAAGAGCATCACCAACGGCATTGACGAAACTCACTTCGCA
>CAMJPK010000002.1 GCA_946407675.1 uncultured Clostridia bacterium | reverse complement strand
AGAAGTACGGCAGCGAGGATATGGTCTACGAGTTCATGTCCACCAGCAAGGTCACGTTCTCCGGCGCCGGCGTCGCGGTCTTCGCGGCCAGCAAGGGCAACATCGAGTTCCTCACGAAGCAGATGGCCGTGCAGACGCTGGGCTACGACAAGATCAACCAGCTGCGCCACGTGCGCTATTTCAAGAACGTGGACGGCCTGAAGCGCCACATGCGCAAGCAGGCGGACTACCTGCGCCCGAAATTCGACGTGGCGCTGGCGGGCCTGCAGCACGGGCTCGGCGGCCTCGGCATCGGCGAGTGGACGAACCCCAACGGCGGCTACTTCATCAGCTATGAGGGCCTGCCGGGCACGGCGAAGCGCTGTGTGGAGCTGTGTGCGGAGGCGGGCGTCAAGCTCACCGCGGCGGGCAGCGTCTACCCCTACGGCATCGACCCGGAGGACAAGAACATCCGCATCGCGCCGAGCTATCCCTCCACCGAGCAGCTTTACCAGAGCGTCAACGTCTTCTGCATCTGCCAGAAGATCGCCGCGCTGGAGGCGCTGAATCAAACGGAGGCGTAAGGCAAGCAAACATTCGCGGCAGGGAGCGCAGGCCCCCTGCCGCTTTGCGTAAAAACCGATTGACACGCGCGGAAGACTTTGCAATAATGAATTGAAGCATACAATTTCAACAGCAGGAGGACACAGCGATGCGGCAGTATCTGATCGCGCTGGATCAGGGAACGACCAGCAGCCGGGCCATCGTGTTCGACAAAAAGCAGAACATCCTCGGCGTGGCCCAGAAGGAGTTTACCCAGTACTATCCCCAGCCGGGCTGGGTGGAGCACAACGCCACCGAGATCTATTCCAGCATCGTCTCCGTCATGGCGGAGGTGCTGGCCACGTGCAGCCTGACCGCGGAGGACATCGCGGGCATCGGCATCACGAACCAGCGCGAGACCACCATCGTCTGGGATCGCGACACGGGCACGCCCGTGTGCAACGCCATCGTGTGGCAGTGCCGCCGCACGGCGGAATACTGCGAGGAGATCAAGCGCGACGCCGAGCTCACGGAGTACATCCGCCGCAGCACCGGCCTGCTTGTCGACGCCTATTTCTCCGCGACGAAGATCAAATGGATCCTCGACAACGTGCCCGACGCGCGCAAGAAGGCCGAGCAGGGCCGCCTGCTCTTCGGCACCGTCGATACATGGCTCGTGTGGAAGCTGACCGGCGGCAAGGTGCACGTCACGGACTACACCAACGCCTCGCGCACGATGCTCTTCAACATCGAGACGCTGCAATGGGACGAGCGCATCTGCAAGGCGCTGGACATCCCGATGAGCATGCTGCCCGAGGTGCGCTCCAGCAGCGAGGAATACGGCAGGGCGCAGGTGCTGACCGGGGAGATTCCCATCTGCGGCATCGCGGGCGACCAGCAGAGCTCGCTGTTCGGCCAGAGCTGCTTTGACAAGGGGCAGGCCAAGAACACCTACGGCACCGGCTGCTTCCTGCTGATGAACACCGGAAGCGAGCGCGTCGTCAGCCGCAACGGCCTTGTCACCACCGTCGCCGCCTTCGCCGGCGGGCGCGTGCAGTACGCGCTGGAGGGCAGCGTATTCGCCGGCGGCGCCGTGATCCAATGGCTGCGCGACGAGCTGGGGCTCATCCGCTCCGCCTCGGACAGCGAGTACTTTGCCCACAAGGTGCCGGACACCGGCGGGGTCTACCTCGTCCCGGCGTTCACCGGCCTCGGCGCGCCCTACTGGGATATGTACGCCCGCGGCGTCCTCGTCGGGCTCACGCGCGGCACCAGCCGCGAGCACATCATCCGCGCCGCGCTGGAGTCCATCGCGCTCCAATCCGCCGACCTCATGGCGGCGATGGAGAAGGACACCGGCGTTTCGCTCACCGAGCTGCGCACGGACGGCGGCGCCTCGCGCAACAACTTCCTCATGCAGTTCCAGGCGGACGTGCTTGACAAGAAGGTCTGCCGCTCCGCCGTGGGCGAGACGACCGCGCTGGGCGCGGCTTGCCTCGCGGGGCTCGCCGCCGGGGTCTGGAAGGACGTGGAGGAGCTCAAGGACATCTGGAGCCCGGACCGCGTTTTCGTCCCGGAGCTCGACACGCAGCACAGAGAGCGCATCCTGCGCGACTGGCACCGCGCCGTGGAGCGCGCCGCCGGCTGGGCGGGCTGATCGCGCCTGCTGCATATACAACGAAACTCCCCCGCCGACAGGCGGGGGAGTTTCCTGTTCAAATTCAAACGAGAATCAGCTCTAACAGAAAGACCACGGCGCAGCAGGCGCCCGCGACGGTGAGCAGACTGCCGCCCAGATATGCGGCGACGACGCCGACGACGAGCGCGGCGACGCCCGCAATGGGGGCGGTCGTGGCCTGTACGATGGCGGGGAAGGTCATCACGGCCAGCGTCACATAGGGGACGTAGTAGAGGAACGAGCGCACAAAGCGGCTGCGGATGGGCTTGCGGATGAGCGTCAGCGGAAGGACGCGGATGAGGTAGATCACCGCGAAGGCGATCAGGATGTAGAGATAGTTATTGCGCATCGGTCTCGTCCTCCTTCCGCGGGAAGATGAGCGCGGCGGCGGCGGAGAGCAGCACCGTCAGCAAAATCGTGCGCGTGCCGGGGGAGATCGCCGCGGCGAGCACGTCCACGGCGCCGAAGGCCCACGAGCAGGCAAAGCCGACAACGACGCACAGCGCCACGGCGACGCTCTTTTTCGCGGGCGGGATGATGATGGCAAGGAACATGCCGTAAAGCGCGACGCTCAGCGCGCTGACGATGCGCGCGGGCAGCAGGTTGCCCATGAGGATGCCCAGCGCGGTGCCGATCGCCCACGCGGGCACGCTGACCGCGATGGCGCCGTAGTTGTACGCCGGCTCCATATAGCCGGGGCGGGCGATCGTGATGCCGAAGATCTCATCGGTCACGACCGCGCCGACCAGATAGCGGTGGATGCCCTTCATCCGCGGGTCGATGCGCTGGCTCAGCGCGCAGCTCATCAGGAAGTAGCGCGCGTTGGTGATGAGCGTCAAAAGCGCGACCTCCAGATACGTCGCGCCCGCGCCGATCAGCGTGAACAGCGCGTACTCGCCCGCGCTGGCCACGCACAGCATGCTCGCGAAGAAGCCCTGAAAGGCCGTGAGCCCCGCGTTGCGCGCGGCGATGCCGAGGGAAAAGGCCACGGCAAAATAGCCCAGCGCGATGGGGACGCCGTCGCGCACGCCCTCGAGGAACGGGGATTTGGTTGTTGCCCGGTTTGCCATAGGCCCTCTCTTTTTCAAAGTGATGCAATAAATTTTACGATGGGAGGCGCGAAGTGTCAACAGGTTTTTATATCGGAGCCCCCTTGCCGTTGGAATCCTTTGCAGCAGCAAAAAAGACTTGCCCGAGGGCAAGTCTTTTTTGCTGGTGCCGGTGGTGGGACTCGAACCCACACGGGTTATTCGCCCAACGGATTTTGAGTCCGTCACGTCTACCATTCCATCACACCGGCCGATGCAAGGGGTATTATACAGGATGCGTTCCGCATTTTCAAGAAAAAATACGGGCAGCGCCGGAGAAAAATCAAGACTACCATTTTTTTGCGCAATGTGCTACAATCTATTTGTCAAACTATGCGTATGACCCATAAGACAGAGAAAGCAGGTGCGGCGCATGAAAAAGGTACTGATACTGGAGGACGAGGACAGCATCCGCAGCTTCGTCGTCATCAATCTGCGCCGCGCGGGCTTTGAGCCGGTGGAGGCCGCGACCGGGCAGGCGGCGCTGGACGCGCTGCGGGCCGATCCGGAGATCCGCGTCGCGCTGCTGGACGTGATGCTCCCGGACATCGACGGCTTTGAGGTCTGCCGCCGCATCCGGGCGGAGGACAAAAACGTCGGCATCATCATACTCTCCGCGCGCGGACAGGAGATGGACAAGATCACGGGGCTCGTCAGCGGCGCGGACGACTATGTCACGAAGCCGTTTTCCACGGCGGAGCTGACCGCGCGCATCGACGCGCTCTACCGGCGCACGGGGGAGGAGCCCGCGCCTGTACGCACCGACGAGCTGCGGCAGGGACCGTTCCTGCTGAACACCCGCACCCGCGTGCTGGAGAAGAACGGGGAGCGGATCAAGCTCACGCAGACCGAATATGCCCTGATGCAGATCTTCATGCTCAACCCCGGAACGGCCATTTCCCGCGAGGAGCTGCTGTCCGACGTCTGGGGCAGGGACTATGACGGAGACGACAAGGTCGTGGACGTGAACATCCGCCGGCTGCGCATCAAGCTGGAGGAGGATTCCACGGCGCCGCAGTATCTCAGCACCGTATGGGGCTTCGGCTATCAATGGAACGCGTGAAGGCATCGGGCGCGGCGCAGAGCCTGAAGCGCCGCTGGACGCTGCGGGTGTTTCTTCCGGCGGCGGGGTGCATTGCGGCCGCGGCCGCGGCCCTTGCCCTGTACGCGCACACTGCGCTGAAGGACGCCGCAGCGACGGCGATAATTTTCTCCGCGTGCGCAGGCACGGCGGCCATCCTTGCGCTATGGCTGCTCGGCAGCGCCTATGTCCGCTATGTGACAGACACCCTCTCGGCGCTGAACGCCTTTGCGCAGCGCATCAGCGACGGCAGCTTCGGCGCGCAGATGGACGCGCCCGGCGGCGACGAGCTGGGAAAGCTCGCACAGGAGATCAACACGCTCAGTGAGGAGGTCGCCCGCAGCGGGAAGCTGCAGACGGAGTTCATCTCCTCCGTTTCCCACGAGCTGCGCACACCCCTGACCGCCATCGGCGGCTGGGCGGAGACGCTGACCTTTGACGAGGCGATCCGGGGCGAGAGCCGCCGCGGCGTGGAGATCATCGCGCGCGAGACCGGACGGCTCAGCAAGATGGTGGAGGAGCTTCTGGAATTCACGCGCATACAGGACGGGCGCTTCCGCCTGAACATGGAGCGCGTGGACCTCGCCGCCGAGGTGGAGGACGCCATCTTTACCTACAGCCGGCTGTTCCAGCAGCAAAACATTGCCCTGCACTATGACGGCGGGGCGGAGGACCTGCCCGCGATCGAGGGCGATCCCGAGCGGCTGCGGCAGGTGCTTTTGAACCTGCTGGACAACGCGGCAAAGTACGGCAGCGAGGGAGGCGCCATCGAGGTGACGCTCGGGAAGCTGGAAAACCGGGTGCGCATCGCCGTGCGCGACCACGGGCCCGGCATCCCGGAGACCGAGCTGCCGCATGTAAAGGAAAAATTCTACAAGGGCTCCGGCAAGGCACGGGGAAGCGGCATCGGCCTGGCGGTCTGCGAGGAGATCGTCACCCGGCACGGCGGCACCCTTACGATTGAAAATGCGCCGGACGGCGGCGTGCTGGCAACCGTGCTGCTGCCGCTGAACGGATCTCACAAGTAAAGGAACAAACACTATGGCAAAGAAAAATAAGTCGGGCGGGTTCAAAACCAGCATCGGCGGCCAGGCGCTCATGGAGGGCATCCTCATGCGCGGGCCGGAAAAGCAGTCCATCGTCTGCCGTCTGGCGGACGGAACGCTGAAAACCAAGGTCGAGGACGTCAAGCCGGTCCCGAAAACCCCCTTTGTGCGCGGCATCTCCATCTTCATCAGCTCGCTGTTCAACGGCATGAACGCGCTGAGCTATTCCGCGAGCTTACAGCCGGAGGAGTCGCAGGACGAGCCGAGCAAATTCGACATGTGGCTGGAGAAGAAGATCGGCGTGGAGGCGGCGGAAAAGGTCGTGATCGCCATTGCCGTGATCCTCGGCATCGCGCTGGCGGTGGGGCTCTTCGTGCTGCTGCCGGCCTTCCTCTTTGAGCTTTTGCCGGAGGGCATCAACCTCGTGGTGCGCTGCATCCTTGAGGGCCTCATCCGCATCGTGATCTTCCTCGTCTATCTGTGGCTGGCCGCGCGGATGAAGGAGATCAAGCGCGTCTTTTCCTACCACGGCGCCGAGCACAAGACGATCTTCTGCTACGAGAAGGGGCTGGAGCTGACCGTGGAGAACGTGCGGGAGCAAAGCCGCTTCCACCCCCGCTGCGGCACGAGCTTCCTCGTGGTCATCATGATCATCAGCATCTTCGTCGTGTCCTTTATGACATGGGTGCTGAGCCTGATCCCGGGCATCGCGGCGCTGCCGAAAATCCTTGCGGCGCTTGTGCGCATCGTCGGCAAGCTGATTCTGCTGCCGATCATCGTCGGCGTGACCTATGAGCTCAACCGCTGGGTCGGACGGCATGACGAGAATCCCGTCGCCCGCGCGGTGGCGTGGCCGGGCAAGCAGATCCAGCACCTGACGACGCGCGAGCCGGACGACGGCATGATCGAATGTGCGATCGAGGCCGTGAAGCTCGTGATCCCGGAGGTCAAGGGACTGGACGAATGGTAAGCTGACAAGTGCCCGATCCGAAATCAGACAGGAACGTACACGATGCCGAAAACGTACAACGAACTGTATATCGACCTGCGCCGCCGCCTGCGCGATGCCGGCGTGGAGGCGGATATGCTGGAATCCGCCCTGCTTGTGGCGCACGCCGCAGGGAAGGATTACGCGAAGCTCATGGCGGATCTGCGGCTCTATACCTCCCCGGAGGTGGAAGCGCGCGTGGAGGCGCTGGCGCAGCGGCGTCTGTCCGGCGAGCCCGCGGCCTATATCATCGGAAGCTGGGGCTTCTGCGGACTGGATCTCGCGGTCGACGCCAACGTGCTGATCCCGCGCGCGGATACGGAGATCCTGGTCGAAACCGCGCTGAAACTGTCCGGGAAAACGGACAGTGAACTGCGTATCCTGGACTTGTGCACAGGGAGCGGATGCATCGGCGTTGCGCTGGCGCACTTTTTGCCGAAAAGCCGCGTGGTGCTGGCAGACGTGAGCCCACAGGCGCTGCGCATCGCGCGGGAGAACGTCCAGCGCTGCGGCCTGGGCGCGCGGGCGGTGTGCGTCGAGGCCGACGCACTGACGCTGCCGTCGCAGTATCTCGGCAGCTTTGATTTCATCGTCTGCAACCCGCCCTACATCCCGGCGCGGGAGATCGCGGCGCTGGACAGCTCGGTGCGCGACTACGAGCCGCGGCTCGCGCTTGACGGCGGGGACGACGGCTTGAAATTCTACCGCGCGATCCTCGGCGGCTGGAAGAGCCTGCTGCGGCAGAGCGGCTGGATGCTCTTTGAGGTCGGGGAGACGCAGGCCGACGAGGTGGAGAAGCTGATGCGCCTCGCCGGGCTCCGCTCGCTCGGCCGCGCGAAGGACACCGCCGGCTGGGACCGCGTCGTCTACGGACGGCAGTAACAAAGGAAAGAAAACGAAAACTATACTGACAGAGGTGTTTGATATGGCAGCAAAGACGACCAAAGCCCCCGTGACCGCGCCCGGTGTGGCGAGCGACAAGAAGAAAGCGCTGGAGACCGCGCTGGCGCAGATCGAGAAGAATTACGGCAAGGGCGCGATCATGCGCCTGGGCGAGGACATCCCGGTGAACGTGGACGCGATCTCCACCGGCTCGCTCTCGCTGGATCTGGCGCTGGGCGTCGGCGGCGTTCCCCGCGGCCGCATCGTCGAGATCTACGGGCCGGAATCCTCCGGCAAAACCACGCTGGCTCTGCACATTCTGGCCTCCGCGCAGAAAAAGGGCGGCGAGGTCGCCTTCATCGACGTGGAGCACGCGCTGGAGCCGGCCTATGCCCGCGCCCTCGGCGTGGACATCGACTCCCTGCTGATTTCCCAGCCGGACACCGGCGAGCAGGCGCTTGACATCTGCGAGGCGCTGGTGCGCTCCGGCGCCATCGACGTCGTCGTCGTGGACTCCGTGGCCGCGCTGCTGCCCCGCAGCGAGCTCGAGGGCGAGATGGGCGAGAGCAGCGTCGGCGTCGTGGCGCGCCTCATGAGCCAGGCGCTGCGCAAGCTGGCCGGCACGATCTCCAAGACCAACTGCATCGTCGTGTTCATCAACCAGCTGCGCGAGAAGATCGGCGTCATGTACGGCAACCCGGAGACGACGCCCGGCGGCCGCGCGCTGAAGTATTTCTCCTCCGTGCGCATCGACGTGCGCCGCATCGAGACCCTGAAGGTCAACGGCGAGATGGTCGGCAACCGCACGCGCGCGAAGATCGTCAAGAACAAGGTCGCGCCGCCGTTCAAGGAGGCGGAGTTCGACATCATCTACGGCGAGGGCATTTCCCGCGTCGGCGAGATCATCGATTTGGGCTGCAAGCTGGAGCTCATCGACAAGGCCGGCGCGTGGTTCACCGTGGCCGGCGAGCGCATCCAGGGGCGCGACGGTGTGAAGGATTACCTGAACAGCCACCCGGATGTCTGCGAGGCGCTGGAGCAGCAGATCCGCGACAACGCCTACAAGCTCATGACGCCGCAGGCGCTCAAGGCCGCGCAGGCCGCGGGCCGTGCGGTGGACGTTTCGGCCGATGACTTCGAGGGATAAGAGCGAATCTGCCCCCGGCTCCGTCGAGGCGGCAAAGCGCAAAGCGCTGTCCCTGCTCGACCGGCGGGACTATTCCCGCGCGGAGCTGCTGCAAAAGCTGGCGGAAAAGGGCTACACCGACGCCGCCGCGGCGGACGCGGTGGACCGGCTGGTGGAGCTCGGCTTCGTGGACGATGCGCGCTACGCCCCCATCGTCGTGCGGCACTATGCCGCCAAGGGCTACGGCGCGCAGCGCATCCGGGGCGAGCTGCGCCGCCGCGGGATTCCGAAGGAGCTCTGGGACGCGGCGATGGCGGAGATGCCGGCGCAGGACGAGACCGTCGACCGCCTGCTGCGCGCGCGGCTGAAGGGGGCGGACCCCGACGACCGCACCGCGCTCAAGCGCGCGACGGACGCGCTTTTGCGCCGCGGCTACGGCTGGGACGAGATCAGCGCCGCCGTGGAGCGGCTGAAAGCGGAGCAGACAGAATGACGGAAGGAAAGCGCTGGGACCCCTCGGTCGAGCTCCCCTTGCAGGGGAGCCGAAAGGGAACGCGGCGCAGAAAGCTCCCCCGAAAGGGGAGCTGTCGCCGCAGGCGACTGAGGGGTTTTACACAGCCGCCGTAATGATACAGGAGAATCCTATGGCAAACGAAACAGTGGCCCTCATTTCTCTGGGCTGTGCAAAGAATCTGGTAAACAGCGAGCAGATGCTCTGCCTGCTCTCCGACGCGGGCTACACCCTCGTGCCGGACCCGGACGGGGCGGACGCCGTCATCATCAACACCTGCGGCTTCATCGACGCGGCGAAGAGCGAGGCCATCGACAACATCCTCGAGATGGCGCAGCTCAAGGCGGCGGGGCGTCTGCGGAAAATCATCGTCACGGGCTGCCTGACCGAGCGCTACCGCGAGGAGGTGCGCGCCGAACTGCCGGAGGTGGACGCGCTCGTGGGCGTGGGCAGCTTCGGCGAGATCGTCGAGGTGCTGCGCAGCACGCTGGCCGATGCGCCGGCGGACCGCTTCGGTGACCGCAACGCGCCGGTGGAGGAGCTCGGGCGTTACCTGACCACGGGGCCCGGCTGGGCCTATCTCCGCATCGCGGAGGGCTGCGACAACCGCTGCGCCTACTGCGCCATCCCGGACATCCGCGGGCGCTTCCGCAGCCGCCCGATGGAAAACGTGCTCGCCGAGGCCGCCGATCTGGTCGCCGCCGGCTGCAAGGAGCTCATCGTCATCGCGCAGGACATCACCCGCTACGGCACGGACCTGTACGGCGCGCCGCGGCTGGCCGAGCTGTGCCGGGCGCTTTCGAAGATTGAAGGGCTGGCGTGGATCCGCCTGCACTATCTCTACCCGGAGCTCATCGACGACGAACTGATCCGCGAGATCGCGGACAACCCGAAAATCGTCAAGTATCTGGACATCCCGATCCAGCACATCAACTCTGCGATCCTGAAACGCATGAACCGCCGCGGCAGCGGCGAGATGATCCGCGCGCTGTTTGCGCGTCTGCGCCGGGAGATCCCCGGCCTGGTGCTGCGCACAAGTCTCATCACCGGCCTGCCCGGCGAGGGCGAGGCGGAATTTGAGGAGCTGTGCGACTTTCTGCGCCAGGCACGCATCGAGCGCGCCGGCGTATTCCCGTATTCTCCGGAGGAGGGGACGCCCGCGGCCAGCATGCCCGACCGCGTTGACAGCGAGACGGCGCAAAAGCGCGCGGAGCAGATCATGGCGATCCAGGACCGCATCATGGACGACTTCAACGCGTCGTGCGTCGGGAAGACGCTGCGTGTGCTGTGCACCGGCTTCGACGGGGACGGGGCGTACCGCACCGGGCGCAGCTGGGCGGATTCCCCGGACATCGACGGGACGGTGTACTTTGAAGGAGACTGCCTGCCCGGCAGCTTCGCCGACGTGCGCATCACCGGCGTGATGGACGGCGAGCTGACCGGCGAGCAGGAGGAGGGGGAACTGCAATGACCACGGCAACCAAACTGACGCTTGCACGCATCGCGCTGATCCCCGTGTTTCTGGTCATTTTATACTGGGGCTTCCCCGGCGCGAACTGGGTGGCGCTCGCTGTTTTCATCCTCGCCAGCGTGACCGACACGCTGGACGGCTACGTCGCGCGGAAATACAATCAGGTCAGCAACGTCGGGAAATTCCTCGACCCGCTGGCGGATAAGATCCTGGTCGCCGCGGCCATGTGCTGGCTCGTCGGCTGCGGGAAGATGTGGGCGTGGGTGCTGGCCGCCGTGCTGCTGCGCGAATTCGCGGTGAGTGGGCTGCGGCTCGTCGCCGTGGAGCAGGGGCAGGTGATCGCCGCCGCGTGGAGCGGCAAGGTCAAGACCGCCGCGACGATGGTGTGCATCTGCTTCATGCTCGTGTTCGACGCTGCGTGGCTGAACATCCTCTGCCAGATCGTGATTCTGGGCACGACGGTCTACTCCGGCGTGGAGTATTTCATCAAAAACAAGGCGGTATTCGCCGGGAAATCTTGACACCGCAGGGCCCCGGTGATAATATACTGGTTATTGAATTGGAAATCTGGCGATGAACGGGAAAAGTAGGGCAAAGACCCGCCGGACAGAGAGACGCCGCGGTAAGCTGCAAGCGGCGTTGCGGAAGGGAAGCCCGAAATGCGCCCGGGAGCCGACGGGGGAGGAAATGCCCCCGCGTACCCCGCCGCGTTAAGGCGGAAAGCGGTGCGCAAAGCGCGCCGCAAAGTGACAAACGGGAGTGGAACCGCGTTCGGATGCAAACGCCTCTCATGCGAAAGCATGGGAGGCGTTTTTTGCCGGACAGCTTCTCCCGGCACGGAAAGGGTTTTATGTTCAAAGATTTGCGCGAAACCATCGCGGCATACAAGGCGCGCGACCCCGCGGCGCGCAGCACGCTGCAGATTTTGCTGCTGTACCCCGGCGTGAAGGCCGTGCGCGCGCACCGCAAGGCGCACTGGTGTTATACGCACGGGCTGTTTTTCCTCGCCCGCTGGATCTCGCAGGCGTCCCGCCGCCGCACGGGCATCGAGATCCACCCCGGCGCGAAGATCGGCAAGCGCCTCGTCATCGACCACGGCATGGGCGTCGTCATCGGTGAGACCGCCGAGGTCGGGGACGACTGCCTCATTTACCACGGCGTGACGCTCGGCGGCACCGGCAAGGAAAACGGGAAGCGCCACCCGACCATCGGCAACAACGTCATGATCGCAACCGGCGCGAAGGTGCTCGGCCCCTTCCGCGTGGGCGACAATGTCCGCATCGCGGCCAACGCCGTCGTGCTCAGCGAGATCCCGGACAACGCCACCGCCGTCGGCGTTCCCGCCCGCGTCGTGAAGATCGCCGGCGAGAAGGTCAACTACGCCGCCGAGGTCGACCAGATCCACATCCTCGACCCGATCACCGCGGAGCTCGCCGCGCTGCGCGAGCGCCTTGACAAACTGGAACACAATACTTCTGATGAGAAGGAGAATTGATATGCTGCTTTACAATTCCGCCACCCGCACGCGGCAGGAGTTCGTGCCGCTGCACAAGGACATCGTGAAGATGTACACCTGCGGCCCCACCGTGTACCATTACGCCCACATCGGCAACCTGCGCACCTATATCATGGAGGACGTGCTGGACAAATACCTGCGCTTCACCGGCTACAACGTCAAGCGCGTCATGAACATTACCGACGTCGGCCACCTGACCAGCGACGCCGACGAGGGCGAGGACAAGATGCTCAAGGGCGCCAAGCGCGAGCACAAGACCGTCATGGAGATCGCGCAGTTTTACACCGACGCCTTCTTTGAAGACTGCCGCAAGCTCAACATCCGCCGTCCGGACGTCGTGGAGCCCGCCACGGCTTGCATCGACGAGTATATCAAGATCATCACCAGGCTGATGGACACCGGCTACGCCTACTTCGCGGGCGGCAACGTCTACTTCGACACCAGCAAGCTTGCGCGCTACTATGTCTTCAACGACTTCAACGCCGAGGATCTGGCCGAGGGCGTCCGTGAGGGCGTGGAGGCCGACGCCAACAAGCGCAACAAGAACGACTTCGTCCTCTGGTTTACCAAGAGCAAGTTTGAGGATCAGGCGCTGAAATGGGATTCCCCCTGGGGCGTCGGCTATCCCGGCTGGCACATCGAATGCTCCGGCATCAGCATGAAGCACCTCGGCGAGGATCTGGACATCCACTGCGGCGGCATCGACAACGCCTTCCCCCACCACACGAATGAAATTGCCCAGTCCGAGAGCTATTTGGGCCACAAATGGTGCAATTTCTGGATGCACGTTCACCACCTGAACACCACCTCCGGAAAAATGAGCAAGAGCAGCGGCGAGTTTTTGACGCTCTCGCTGCTGGAGGAAAAGGGCTATGACCCGCTGGCGTACCGCTTCTTCTGCCTGCAGAGCCATTACCGCAAGGCGCTGGTTTTCTCCTGGGAGAACCTCGACAACGCGCAGGGCGCATATCTCAAGCTGATCGCGAAGATCGCCGCGCTCAAGCCGGGCAGCAGCGTCGTCGTGCAGGAGGACTTCTTCAAGCTGCGCGACAAGTTCACCGCCGCGCTGGACAACGACCTGAACACCTCGCTGGCGGTCACGGTGCTCTATGACATCCTCAAGGCGAAGACCACGGACGACACCAAGCTTGCCGCCCTCGACCACATTGACAACGTGCTGGGGCTGAATCTCATCGACAAGGCCATCGAAAAGCGCGCCGCCGACGCGGCGGAGAAGGCGGCCGCAGAGCAGGCGAAGGCCAACGCGCAGTTCGCGGTCATCCCGGAGGACGGCGTGGAGGATCCCACGATCACCGCGCGCATCCATGAGCGCCAGCGTGCGAAAAGGGAGCGGAACTTTGAAGTGGCCGACCGCATCCGCGACGAGCTGAAGGCGGAGGGCATTGAGATCACCGACATCCCCGGCGGCGCGAAGTGGAAGCGCGTGTGACGCGCAGCGGAGATCGTTAACTTATTTGCATAACCAAAATTTCCGTTTCAACTAATTTGCATTACCAACGAAAGCGGTGCGATTGCATTTTCGGCCGCTGCATGGTACATTATAGTAAAGCAGTATGCATACCGGAAAGGAGCGATTATGATGCATGAGCATGAACACGAGCATGGCCACGGCCATGTGCATACCCACGGCCCCGTCTCCGCGTTTGACAGCATCGAGCAGGCCGAGGCGCTGATGAGCTATATGCTGGACCACAACCGCCACCACGCCGAGGAGCTGCATGAGCTCTGCCACAAGCTGGAGGCCAGCGGCAAGGGCGAGGCGGCCAGGCTCATCGACGAAGCGGTGGAAAGCTTCGGCGCGGGCAACGAGCTTCTGGCGAAGGCGCTGGAAGCGCTGAAAGCGTGATGCGCCATGTGCCTTTCTACGGTTTATAAGGCGGACGGCAGCGAGCGCACGAAGCTCGCCGAGTATGTCAGCGGCGTGCGTGCCGAGGGCGACAAGATCACGCTGACCGACATCATGGGGCTGGAGACCGTCGTGTACGGGACGCTCAAAAGCGTCGATCTGGTACAGAACCAGATCGTCATCGAAGGGACGCGGCAATGAGATACGAGCTCATCCGCGAGATCTTCAACAAGTGCTCCGGCAACCAGATGCGCGACGTGTTCGTCAGCACCGTCGAGACGGACGACACCGAGGCGTATCTCCGCTCTCAGCTCGTCGGCACGGAGATCAGCGTGGAGGCCACGCAGACGCGCGACGGCGTGATCTACGATGTCGTGACGGACGGGCTGCACCAGCGCTTCAGCTTCACGGAGGACTGACCGGGGCGCGGACGTACCGCAGGGGAACAGGGGCGTGCGAAATGTTTAACAACTTCCCCTTGTAATTCCCGTGCGGCGGATGTAAAATAAATCGTTCACGGGTATCCCCCCACACCGGATCGGAAGCGGTCCGGTGTGCTGTCGCGCGCTTGCGCGGCGGCGGCATCCGAGCAAAACGAATGGAGGAAACACAGATATGGCAAACACCATTGCCGTCGCCGGAAAGGGCGGCACCGGAAAGACCACCTTCTGCGGCATGCTGATCGACTGGATGTGCAAGCAGAACATGGGCCCGGTCCTCGCGGTGGATGCGGACGCAAATTCCAACCTGAATGAGGTCCTCGGCGTCGAGGTCGAGACCACGCTGGGCGACATCCGCGAGGAGGTCGCGTCGGCGGACCTCGTGGAGACAAGCCCCATTCCCGCCGGAATGACCAAGCAGGATTACATCGACTGCAAGTTCCGCTCCGCGGTGGTCGAGGAGGACGATTTTGACCTGCTCGTCATGGGACGGACGCAGGGGAAGGGCTGCTATTGCTACGTCAACGGCCTGCTGCAGACCCAGCTGCAAAAGCTGGAGAGCGCCTACAAATGGATGGTCGTGGACAACGAAGCCGGCATGGAGCACATCAGCCGCGGCATTTTGCCCTCGGTGGATTACATCGTCCTCGTGTCCGACTGCTCCCGCCGCGGCATCCAGGCGGTCGCCCGGATCGCCGAGCTTGTGGGGGAGATGAACATGCACCCGAAGAAGCTGGTCCTCGTCGTGAACCGCGCGCCGGACGGCGTACTGAACGACGGCGTTCGCGAGGAGATCGAGCGGCACGGGCTGGAGCTCATCGGCGTGATCCCGCAGGACCAGACGGTGTACGAATACGATTGCAGCGGAAAACCCACCACCGGCCTGGCGGAGACCAACCCGGCCAAGCGCGCGGTCGTCGAGATCGCGAAAAAACTGTTTTCTTAATCATGGCAAAATGATTTTGAATAGAAAAAGACAAGCACGAAGGGAGAAAAAACTTTATGGCATTCAAGCGTGTACCCCAGAAGTTTACCGCATCGGTCAATGAAGTGACCATCGGTACGGGCGACAAAGCAATTGTTTTGGGCGGCGAGAACGTGATGCCGCTGTACAGCTTTGACGCTCCCATCACCAACCGGGTCAAGATCGGCGTTGAGATCACCGATTCCGGTTATGACAAGACCGTCCCCGGCATCGCCGCATTCTACGCCGGCGCTGAGACCATCGGGGAGATCGCCAAGCGCGCATCCGAGATGCCCGGCGGCGATTTCGTCGTCCTCACCCTTGAGGGCGCCGACCCCAATGGCGCAAACAAGCCCATCGACGAGTGCGTCGCCATCGCAAAAGAGGTCGCCGACGCCATCGATGTTCCTCTGGCCATCCAGGGCTGCAAGAACATCGAGAAGGACGCCGAGATGTTCAACAAGCTGGCCGAGGCCCTGCAGGGCAAGAACATCCTGCTGATCTCCGCCCGCACCGAGGACTACAAGCAGATCGCCGCCGGCGCCGTCATGGCTTACGGCCAGAAGATCTCTGCCGAGTCCGCCGTGGACATCAACCTGGCCAAGCAGCTCAACGTCCTGATCTCCCAGATGGGCGTGGCCGCCGACAGCTATGTCATGAACGTCGGCTCCGCCGCCGCCGGCTACGGCTTTGAGTATGTGGCCTCCACGCTCGACCGCGTCCGCGGCGCTGCGCTCAGCCAGAACGACGCCATGCTCCAGATGCCCATCGTGACCCCCGTGGCCGACGATGCGTGGGCCGTCAAGGAGTCCGTGGTTTCTGAGGAAGACTTCCCCGAGTGGGGCCCCCGCGAGAATCGCGGCGTGCAGATGGAGGTTTCCACCGCTGCCGCCTGCCTGGCCGGCGGTTCCAACGCCGTCATTCTCCGGCACCCCGCGTCCGTAAAAACCATTTCCGAGCTCATTGCGGACCTGACCTAAGAAAGGAGGAAGTTCATCATGGCACTCAAAGGACTTGATATTTTCAAGCTGACCCCCAAGACCAACTGCAAGGAATGCGGCAACCCCACCTGCATGGCGTTCGCCATGAAGGTCGCGCAGGGCGCGATCCCCATCGACAAGTGCCCCCATATGTCCGACGAAGCGAAGGCAACGCTCAGCGAGGCCACTGCGCCCCCGATGAAGTCCTTCAAGTTCGGCGCCGGCGAGACCGAGCACGCCATCGGCGGCGAGACCGTTCTCTTCCGCCACGACAAGACCTTCGTCGCCCACACCCTCTTCGGCGTGAACATCTGCACCAAGTGCGACTTCGACGCGGTGATCACCGAGGTCGAGAAGGTCAGCTATGAGCGCATCGGCGAGCATATGTACACCGAGGTCCTGAACCTCACCTTCAAGGGCGATCAGGCCGCCTATGTCGAGCTGGTGAAGAAGGCCATGGGCCACGGCCGCGCGCTCATTCTCGAGTGCACCGACGCCGCGGCCGCCGCTGCCGCGCTGGATGTCTGCGCTGCCGAGAAGCCCATCCTGAACGGCGCGACCCCCGACAACTACAAGGAGATGGCCGAGCTGGCCAAGGCCAAGGGCGTTCTGCTGGGCGTTTCCGCCCCCGATCTGGACGCGCTGTATGACACGACCGCCGCCATTGAGGCGCTGGGCTACAAGGACCTCGTGCTGGACGTGACCGGCGCCAACGTGAAGGATACCTATGCCAACGCCATCCAGGTGCGCCGCGCCGCGCTGAAGGACAAGGACCGCACCTTCGGCTATCCTTCCATCGTCAACCTGAGCAAGATCGCCGGCGGCGACACCACCAAGCAGACCGCGCTGGCGAGCATGTTCATTCTGAAGTACGGCTCCATCGTCCTGATGGACGGCATGAGCTATGCCCAGGCGCTGCCGCTGTTCGGCCTGCGCCAGAACATCTTCACCGACCCGCAGAAGCCGATGAAGGTCGAGCCGGGCATCTATGCCCTGAACGGCGCCGACGCGAACTCCCCCTGCGCCACCACCGTCGACTTCGCGCTGACCTACTTCATCGTCTCCGGCGAGCTGGAGCGCTCCGGCGTTCCCGTGAACCTGCTGATCTCCGACGCCGGCGGTTATTCCGTTCTGACGGCGTGGGCCGCCGGCAAGTTCAGCGCCGGCTCCATCGCCCGCTTCTTCAAGGAGAACGACATCGAGAGCAAGATCGCCAGCCGCGACCTCATCATCCCCGGCAAGGCCGCCGTCCTGAAGGGCGAGCTTGAGGAGCAGCTGCCTGGCTGGAAGATCATCGTCGCCCCCAACGAGGCCACCGGCCTGGTCAAGTTCATGAAGGATCTGAACGCATAAGCATTTTCAGAATAACAAATCATTTAACTAGGAGGCAGAACACATGGGAAGATTTATCGTCATCGGTGAAAGAATCCACTGCATCTCCCCGGTCATCAAGAAGGCCATGGAGGAGAAGGACCCCGAACCCATCCTGAAGCGTGCCAAGGAGCAGCTCGACGCCGGCGCCACCTATCTGGACGTCAACATCGGGCCTGCGGAGAAGACCGGCGTTGAGCTCATGAAGTGGGCTGTTCAGCTCCTGCAGGAGAACTTCGACAACGTCCCCCTCTGCCTTGACACGGCCAACCGCAAGGCCATCGAGGCCGGCATCTCCGTCTACAACCGCAGCAAGGGCAAGCCCATCGTGAACTCTGCCGACGCCGGCGACCGCATCGAGAACATCGACCTCGCCGCCGCCAACGACGCCATCGCGATCGCGCTGTGCGCCAAGGCCGGCATCCCTTCCGACAACGACGAGCGCATGATGTACTGCCAGGAGATGCTCGAGCGCGGCATGAGCCTGGGCATGGAGGCCGAGGACCTCTGGTTCGACCCCCTGTTCCTGGTCATCAAGGGCATGCAGGACAAGCAGATGGACGTTCTCGAGTTCATCAAGCAGCTGTCTGACATGGGCTTCAACTCCACCGGCGGTCTGAGCAACGTCTCCAACATGACCCCGAAGCACATCCGTCCCATCCTCGACAGCACCACCGTCGCAATGGCGATGTACAACGGCCTGACCTCCGCGATCGCCAACCCCTGCGACGCGCGACTGATGGAGACCATCAAGTCCGCCGACATCATCAAGGGCAACTCCCTGTATGCCGACTCCTTCCTGGAGCTGTGACCGGCTCCACATTGAATCGGAAACATATCTGAAACGAAAGGATTAAGGATTCAATGAGCGCACTGATTGATTTGATTTACCAGGGTTCCAACACGGTCGCTGACCTGACCGAGCAGAGCGTCAACGCCGCCATCGAAAAGTACGGCGCGGACGCGAGAGCGGCATTCCCCGAGACCGGCTACTTTGCCCCGACCATCTACGCCGCCACCGGCGTAAAGGTAAAGACGCTGGGCGACCTGCCCGCCTGTGTGGGTGTGCTCAAGAGCCTCATCACCGGGCAGGAGGACCTGGGCGCGGCGCTGAACGCCGGCCTGGCCACCGCCGTCGGCGCGGAGATCCTTGAGCTGCTGAAGTATGTTGAGAGCCCGAACCCGTACGAGAACGAGAGCGGCATCGGCTTCGTGCCCGACGCCGTCATCCGTTCCCTCGGCGTCCCCCTCGTCACCGGCGATATCCCCGGCGTGGCCGTCGTCATCGGCAAGGCCGACAACGCCGCCGACGCCGCTGCCGTCGTCCGCGACTATCAGGACAAGGGCATTTTGTCCTTCCTGGTCGGCGACGTCATCGAGCAGCTGGCGGAGCAGGGCGTCCGCATGGGCCTTGAGTTCCGTGTCGTGCCCCTGGGCCACGGCATCACCAGCGTCATCCACGTCGTGACCGTCGCGGTCCGCGCGGCGCTGATCTTCGGCGCCGTGACGCCCGGCGATCTCGGTGCGCTGCTGCAGTACACCAAGGACCGCGTGCCCGCCTTCGTGAACACCTTCGGCGCACTGGATGCCATCACGGTCTCCGCCGGTGCGGGCGCCATCGCCCTCGGCTTCCCCGTGATCCCCGACATCGACCTGGGCGACCTGCAGGTCCCCGGCGCGCTGGTCTCCGAGACCGACCACAGCAAGATGGTCGAGAAGTCCCTCGAGCTGCGCAACATCCACGTCAAGCCCAAGGCCGTCTCTCTGCCGGTCGGCTTCGCCGCCGCCTTCGAGGGCGAGATCATCCGCAAGAAGGACACCTACGTCGAGTTCGATTCCGACCACAGCAAGACCGCCGAGCTCGTCACCATGAAGCCGGTCGAAGAGATCGAGGACCACAAGATCACCATTCTCGGACCGGAGGTTCCCGAGACGAGCGATGAGCTGATCCGCATGTCCATCGCCACGCTGGTCAACGTCGGCGGCGCCAAGATGCAGCCCGACTTTGAGCCCGTCATCGAGCGCAAGATCCACACCTGGTACAACTATATGGAAGGCGTCATGCACACCGGCCAGCGCAACCTGCTGCGCATCCGCATCAGCAAGTCGAGCTGGGAGCGCGGCCTGCGTCTGAAGGACTTCGGCGAGGTGCTCTATTCCATGATCCGCACCGACTTCGGCGAGGTCGTCGACAAGTGCGAGATCACCATCTGCACCGACACCGCCGCGGTCGAGAAGGCGCTGGACGAGGTCTGCTTCCCGCGCTACCGCGCGCGTGACGACCGTCTCGCCGCACTGACCGACGAGAGCGTCGACACCTTCTACACCTGCACGCTGTGCCAGAGCTTTGCCCCGAGCCACTGCTGCGTGGTCACCCCGGAGCGCCTCGGCCTGTGCGGCGCCGTTTCCTGGCTGGACGCCAAGGCGTCCTACCAGCTGGCCCCGACCGGCCCGAGCCGTCCGATCGCCAAGACCGGCTGCACGGACGAGCGCCTCGGCGCTTACGAGACTGTCAACCAGGCCGTCGCAGAGGCGACCCACGGCGCGATGGAGAAGGTCACGCTGTACTCGCTGATCGAGGACCCGATGACCTCCTGCGGCTGCTTCGAGTGCATCTGCGGCATTGAGCCGATGAGCGGCGGCGTCGTGATCGTCAACCGTGAGTACACGGGCATGACGCCCACGGGCATGCCCTTCGGCGAGCTCGCGAGCATGACCGGCGGCGGCGTTCAGACCCCGGGCTTCATGGGCCACGGCCGCAACTTTGTCGCGTCGAAGAAGTTCATCCGCGCCGAGGGCGGCCTCGAGCGCATCGTGTGGATGACCAAGGAGCTGAAGGACGATCTGGCGCCGAAGATCAACAAGACCGCCAAGGAGCTCTACGGCATCGACAACTTCACCGACATGATCGCCGATGAGACCATCACCACGGATCCGGAGGAGCTGGTCGCTTTCCTGACCGAGAAGGGCCATCCCGTCCTGAACATGGATCCCATCATGTGATCGAACCTGAAAACAGCGTTTGCCCCGGGAAAGCACCGGCTTTCCCGGGGCATTTCAAAACTGAAAAGGATGACGGCACATGCCAGGGGGGAAGGCGGCATGTGCGATCATCCTTGGAAAAAGGAGTTGTTCCCATGGCATATACGATTGTGTTTAAGGTAGAGGGCGGCGCGGACGTCAAGACGCAGGCCGAACAGGGCGAAAACCTGCTGGAGCTGGCACGCCGCATCGGCGTCGCCATCGACGCGCCCTGCGCCGGCAACGGTACCTGCGGCAAATGCCGCGTGAAGCTGATCTCCGGCGCGCTGGAGGTGGAGAAAAACCCGCACCTTTCGCAGGAGGACTTTGACGCCCAGTGGCGCCTGGCCTGCCAGAGCAAGGTGCACGGCGACGCCGTGATCTGGGTGCCCATGTCCGCCAGCGCCTTCCGCAACAACATCAAGACCGCCGACCTCAGCTCCCCGGAGGAGTTGGCCCGCTACGAGGCCATGACGGAGGAAATCTTTTCCTCCGGGATCGCCCGCGGCGTGCAGGAGACCGGCGTCGGCGTCGCGGTCGACATCGGCACCACGACGGTCACCGCCGCCATGCTCGACCTCGCCACCGGCCATGTGCTGGCCAAGGCCAGCATGGGCAACGGGCAGATCCGCTTCGGCGCGGACGTCATCAACCGTATCATCCAGCAGTCAAAACCCGGCGGCGTCGAGCGGCTGCGCCACGCCGTCCGCGAGGAGACGCTGATCCCCATTTTTGAAAGCCTGTGCCGCGGCGCGGACAAAAAGCCGGAGGACATCAGCCGCATCGTCATCGCGGGCAACACCACGATGGAGCACCTCTTCGTCGGCGCGGATGCGCAGACCATCCGCCTGGAGCCCTACGTGCCGGAGTTTCTGGAGCTGCACGGCAAAACGGCGGGCGAGCTCGGCCTGCCCGCAAAGGCGGACGCGCCGGTGATCTTCGCGCCCAACGTCGGCAGCTACGTCGGCGGCGACATCAGCGCGGGCGTGCTGCCGGCCATGCTGTGGCATTCCGGCGAGATGGCGCTGTTCATCGACCTGGGCACCAACGGCGAGCTGGTGTTCGGCAACGAGGACTACATGCTCTGCTGCGCCTGCTCCGCCGGCCCTGCCTTTGAGGGCGGCGACATCAGCTGCGGCATGCGCGCCACCCACGGCGCGGTGGATTCCTGCACCATCGACCCCGAGACCATGGAGCCGACGCTCTCCATCATCGACGGCGACAAGCCGATGGGCCTTTGCGGCAGCGGCCTCATCGCCATCATCAGCGAGCTGTTCCGCTGCGGCATCATCAACGCGCAGGGCAAGTTTGTCCGCGAGGGGAAGCGCGTGCGCTACGACCAGTACGGCGGCGCGGCCTACGTCCTCGCCTTTGCCGACGAGAGCGCCACGGGCAGCGACATCACGCTGGACGAGAGCGATCTGGACAACTTCATCCGCGCCAAGGCGGCCATCTTCTCCGCCATCCGCACGATGCTGAAATCGCTTGACATGACGGTCGACGACATCGACAAGATCATCATCGCCGGCGGCATCGGCAGCGGCATCGACATCGGCAAGGCCATCTCCATCGGCATGCTGCCGCGCCAGGAGCTCACGAAGTACAGCTACATCGGCAACTCCTCCCTGACCGGCGCCTGCGCGATGCTCCTGTCCGACGAGGCCGCGGAGAAGGTCTTCGAGATCGGGCGGAACATGACCTACATCGAGCTGTCTACCCACCCCGGCTATATGGACGAGTTCGTCGCGGCCTGCTTCGTGCCGCACACGGACGCGCATCTTTTCGACTGACACAGGAGAACGAGATTCAATGGAAGTTGTCGACAACAAGGTCGGTGTGCCGATGGAGCACTACAAGGCCGTCTTCGCGGCGGCGGACCCGGAGGCGCTTTCGCAGCGCAGCTGCGTGCCCTATGCGGATGGAAAGTTTTCTCTGACGCTGCTGGGCCGCCCGGTGACGGTTTCGTGGCCGGAGATGGAATCCCGCTTTGCCGATGACGGGACGCAGACTGCCTCCAACACGCGCATTCTGCTGGCCCGCCTCATTCTGGAGGGCACGCTGGTGGCCTCCGCGGGGAAGCTGCTGGCTTACACGGACATGCCCTGGGGCAACGTCTACGCGCAGCAGTTCCGCGGCCGCTGCATTTTGCGGCTGGCCGGGACCTACGGCAGCAATCTCCCCGGCTTTGACGCCGCCGCGGCGCGTGTCGCGGGCGTCAAAGCCGACAGCGGCGACCGCTCCTACGACCTGCCGTTTCTCGAAGGGCTCACCGTCCGCCTCATCCTCTGGGAGGGGGACGAGGAGTTCCGTGCCGCGGCGCAGATCCTCTTTTCCGACAACTTCTCTTCGGCCTTCAGCGCGGAGGACATCGCCGTCGTCGGCGACGTGCTCTTAAACGCGATGAAGGGGAGATGGTAACCCCCCGGGGGGCTTGCGAAACGCAGGGAAATCCACTATACTGTTTCAAATCGAAAGGCGGTGGACCGATGGAACACGAACATGAACACGCATATGACCACGCGCATGAGCATACGCACACGCACATAGACGAGTTCGACGAGCTGGACCGCGCGGAGGCGGAGGCGGCGCACCACCACCACCTCTCGCACCACCATTCCCCGGAGGAGAAGAAACGGCAGCTCAACCGCCTTTCCCGCGTCATCGGCCACCTGCAGCACGTCAAGCGGATGATCGAGGAGGATCAGGACTGCGCGGACGTGCTGATGCAGCTGTCCGCCACGCGCAGCGCCCTGACGGGGCTCGGCAAGGAGATCATCAACGAGCACATCACCCACTGCATTACCCACGCGGTGCAGGACGGGGATATGCAGGCCATCGAGGAATTCCAGAAGGCCATCGAAAAGTTTTGCTGAATTAATGAACAAAAATGCGCTGCCCGATTCGGGCAGCGCATTTTTGATTGTGGAATCGCTTATGCTTCCTCGACCACGATGGCGGCGTCGGGCGCATTCTTGACGATGGAGGCGATGCCGTTGAGGCAGCTGGCCTTGGCCTTGTAGCCCTCGCCCACGGCGACGATCTGGCCGTTGGCGGCCTTCAGACGGAAGCGGAACTCGCCGCGCTTGTCGGCATAGACCTCGAACTTCGGGTTCTTCTGGGTTTCAAAGTCCTTGGCGGTCTGGTCTTCGATGGCGGCAATGGGAGCGTTCTTCTGAACGCTGGCAATGCCGTTCTTGCAGGCGTCCAGCGTGGTGTAGATCTCGCTGGTGGCGATGACCTCGCCGTTGCCCGCCTTCAGGTTGAACATGAAACCGGTTTTGACTTGCTTGATCACAAATTTACCCATAATGATATACCTCCGTAAATCATAAAGTCCGCTGCATACAACATATAACATTTTTTGCAGAAAATCAAGACAAACACGAAATTCAGCGCAAAAAAGGAAAACCCTATTGTCTTTGCTGCGGGCAAACATTATAATACTTTTAATATGGGTATCTATGCGATCCGAAGAATTCACAGGAGGTGAGACGCTGTGTCCACATCCCTCGGCGGCTATATGGGAAAGGTCGCGCTCGTCGATCTGACGGCGCAGACGGTCAGCGAATATCCGTGGACCGATGCGCAGCGCAAGCTGTTTATCGGCGGCAAGATCATGGCCGCGAAGATCCTCTGTGACAACCTGACCGGGGCGGAAACGCCCTTTTCCGAGGAGAACCTCATCGTCATCACGACCGGGCCGCTGACCGGCACCGGCGCGCCGTCGTCCGGGCGTTTCAACCTCTCCACGCTCTCGCCCCAGACCGGCTACATCACCTCCTCCAACTGCGGCGGCAGCTTCGGCTATTACCTCAAGCGCGCCGGATTGGATGCGCTGATCCTCAAGGGACGCTGCGCCGCGCGCAGCTGGCTTGTCATCGAGAACGACCGCTTCACCTTCCGCAGCGCGGACGAGGACGGGCTGTGGGGGCTGAAGGTCACGCCCGCGCAGGAGAAGATCACGGAGCTCCTGACCGCCGCGTGGGGCAAGGTGCGCGGCTTTGGGCAGATGGTGATCGGCCCGGCGGGGGAGAACCAGGTGCTTTACAGCGCGGTCATCAGCGGCGAGCGCGCCGCGGGACGCACCGGCGTGGGCGCCGTGTTCGGCTGGAAGAACCTCAAGGGCATCGCCGTCACGGGCAACCACGAATTTCGCGTGTTCAACCCGGAAAAGAACGCCCGCTGGAACGCCAAGTGGTTCGACTATCTGCGCCGCCATCCGCTGACCGGCAACCAGCTCCCGCGCCTCGGCACGGCCGGGCTCGTGAGCTCGATGCAGATGCGCGGCATGCTCTCCACGAAGAATTATACCTACGGCCGCTATGACGACTTCGAGCTGGTCAACGGCGAGACGCTGGCCGAGGAGCAGAACATCGTCAACAAGGGCTGCCTGACCTGCCCGATCAAGTGCGCGCGCACCGTCAGCGTTGACGGGCGCGAGGTCAAGGGCCCGGAGCTGGAGACGCTGGGCCTGCTCGGCGGCGGCATTTTGAACAACGATCTGGAGAAGATCCTGCGCTGGAACAACGAGCTTGACGAGCTGGGCATGGACACGATCTCCTGCGCCAGCACCGTCGCGTGGGCGATGGAGGCCAATGAGAAGGGGCTTTGGGACAATGGCCTAGCCTTCGGCAAAACCGACGGCCTGAGCCGGCTGTTTGAGGACATCGCCTATCGCCGCGGCGTGGGCGCCGAGCTGGCGCTCGGCAGCAAGCGGCTGGCCGAAAAATACGGCGGGCTGGAATTCGCGATCCAGTCCAAGGGGCTGGAGCTCGCGGCCTACGAGCCGCGGCGCGCCGTGGGGCAGGGCCTCGGCTACGCGGTCTCGAACCGCGGCGGCTGCCACCTCAACGGCGGCTACCTCGTTATACTGGAGGGCCTCGGCCTCAATACAAACGCGCAGACGCCCCACGCGAAGGCGGACTTCACGATGATGTTCCAGGACCTCATGGAGATGATCTCCGCGACAGGCCAGTGCCTCTTTACCTCCTACGCCTTCTTCCCCGGCATCCTCATCACGCGCCCCAACGGGGCCATCACCCGCGTCGCCAACGCTGCGATCCCCTTCATCGGCTGGGCCGTGCGCGCGATGAACAAGTTCCCGCTGGCGCTGGCGCTGCACCTCCCGGTCTTCCACCACACGCGCGGCGTGCAGTACGCCACCGGCATGCCGATGACCTTCGGCAAGTACATGCGCTGCGGGGAGCGGGGCTATACGCTGGAGCGCTGGGTGGATGTCCGCTTCGGCGCAAGCGCGAAGGTCGACACACTGCCCAAGCGCCTGACCGACGTGCCGCAGGACCCCAATGACCCGAAGACGAAGGTGCCGCTGGAACAGATGAAGAAGACCTATTACCGCGCCCGCGGCTGGGATGCGAACGGCATTCCGACGCAGCGGACGCTGAAAAAACTGAAAATCATCGCATGAGGAGGAACAAAGCATGGTGCATGTGAAGCTGTTCGGCCTCCTGCGGCTGGACACGGGCTTAAAGGAGCTCGACGCCGAGGCCGGCGATGTGAAAACGCTGTATCCGGCGCTGCTGGACGCGGCGAAGCGCGCCAACCCAGACACGAAGATCACGGCGGCGGACATCGACGGCTGCATCGTGGTCATCAACGGCAAACAGGGGAAAAAAACGAGCCGCCTTTCCGACGGCGACGAGGTCTGGCTCATGTCGCCGGTGTGCGGAGGGTAAAGAGATGGGAGCTTATTCGATCAACGAAAACTGCATCGGCTGTACGCTGTGCGCGAAGAACTGCCCGGTCGGCGCGATCAGCGGCACGCTGAAGGAGCGCCACCGCATCGACGCGGACAAATGCGTCGGCTGCGGACTGTGCGGGCGGCTCTGCGCCAAGGGCGCGATCGTCGATCCTGCGGGAAATATCGCCAAAAAAACGCCGAAAAGCGACTGGGAAAAGCCGGCGATCGACCCGATGCGCTGCGCGGGCTGCTCGGTGTGCGTGACCAACTGTCCGGCGGACTGCCTGACGATCACCCGCCCGAAAAAGCGCGGCGACATCCGCACCATCGCGGCGCTGCGCGCGCCGGTGGAATGCATCGGCTGCGGCACATGCGCGAAGGTCTGTCCGATCCGCGCGATCACCATGGTAAAGACCGGCGAGAGCGCCGTATTTGAGAACATCGGGGGAAAAGGAGCGAGCATCGTGTCAAAGGTATGGTGCAGGACATTTCAAGCGGTCATGAAGGTCGCCAACTATTTCATGGGCTACCGCATGCCGGAGTACATCGAGGGGCCCGGCAGCATCCGGCGCCTGCCGGAGTTCATGCGCGAAAAGGGCGCGGAAAAGGTGCTTGTCGTCACGGACGCGAATCTGATGAAGCTCGGATTGCTGGATAAGATGCTGGATTCCCTCCGGGAAGCGGGCTTTGATTTCCACATCTTCTCCGACATCGCCGTGAACCCCACGAGCGACAACGTGGAGGCCGGCTTCCGCGTCTGGCGGGAGAACGACTGCCAGTGCCTCGTCGCCTTCGGCGGCGGCGCGCCGATGGATTGCGCCAAGGCCATTGCAGCCAAGGCGGTGCACCCGCGCAAGAGCGTTGCGCAGCTGCAGGGCATCCTGAAGGTGCATCACAAGATCCCGCTGTTCTTCGCCATCCCGACCACCTCCGGCACCGGCTCGGAGACCACCGTGGCTGCCGTCATCACCGACAGCGCCACGCATCACAAGGCCAGCATCAACGACCCGAGCATCTTGCCGAAGTACGCCATTCTGGACCCGGAGCTGACCATGGGCCTGCCGCCCTTTGTCACCGCCACGACGGGCATGGACGCGCTGTGCCACGCGGTCGAGGCCTATACGAACCACACCTACAATACGCCGTTGGAGGATAAGCTCGCCAAGGAGGCCGTACAGCTCATCCATGAAAACCTGCTGCGGGCCTATCACGACGGCGGCGATCTCGCGGCGCGACAGAGCATGCAGCGCGCTGCCTTCTTCGCGGGGCGTGCGTTCACGCGCGGCTGCGTCGGCTACGTCCACGCCACCGGCCATACGCTCGGCGGGCTCTACGGCGTGCCGCACGGCCTGGCCATGAGCATTATCCTGCCCCATGTCATGCGCCAGTTCGGCCCGGCCGCGCACGCAAAGCTTGCCGACCTCGCGGACGTCTGCGGAATCGGCGGGGCGGACAACGCGGAAAAGGCGGAAAACTTCATCCGCTGGATCGAGGACATGAAGCGCGAAATGGAGATCCCCGTCGGCGCGGACATGATCCAGGACAAGGATGTGGAGCAGATCATCACCTGGGCGCTCAAGGAGGCCAACCCGCTCTATCCCGTGCCGGTGGTATGGGGCAGAGAGGATTTCCGCCGCCTGATCGCCTCCCTGCGTGCATAAAAAGGAGGTATGCCTGTGAGTATTCAACAGCGCGAGGCGCGCTTTCTGCGGGAACGCTTCACCGGCGTTCAGCACACGACGCTGAACCCGGAGGGCCCCGGCGTCGTCCGCATCCATCTGGTGCCGCCGCGCCCGGACGGGGACGGCATGAGCGCCGCGATCCTCAACGGACAGGACATCATCCCGGTCGGTACGGCGTGGAGCATTTTGCTCGTCTGCTTCATCGAGGAGGTCAACCGCTATGCCGGACGCCCGGTCAGCGACGATGACGTGGAGCAGATCCTGCGCGCGACGATCAAGGAGGTCCGGAAGGTCTACCCGCTTTTGAGCGGAAAGCTGATCCGATCGGACATCTACCGGATCATGAACGCGTTTCGCCAGATCGCAAAGGGCGAGATGCCGGATGAGGATATCCCGATCCTGAGCATGGGCGACTATGCGCCGCAGATGCGCGCGCCGCACCGCATGGATCTGATGGTCAGCGCCATGACACGCAACGGACAGTGGCACTGCAACCAGAAGTGCGTCCACTGCTATGCGGCGGGGCAGCCCTGCGCGGAGGAGACGGAACTTTCCACGCAACAGTGGAAGCAGATCATCGACCGCTGCCGGGAGGCCTGCATCCCGCAGCTCACCTTCACCGGCGGCGAGCCGACGCTGCGCGAGGACCTGCCGGAGCTCATCGAGCATGCGGCATGGTTCGTCACGCGGCTGAACACCAACGGCGTTGCGCTGACGAGCGAGCTGTGCGAGGCCCTGCGCGCTGCCTCGCTGGACAGCTTACAGATCACCTTTTACAGTGCCGATGCGGCGGTCCACAACGCGCTGGTGGGCGCGGAGGGCTACGCGCATACCGTGGCGGGCATTGAAAACGCCCTCGCCGCGGGGCTGAACCTCAGCGTCAACACGCCGCTGTGCACGAAGAACCGGGATTACCGCGCCACGCTGGAGTTCCTGCACGGCAAGGGCGTGCGCTACGTCACCTGCTCCGGGCTCATCACGACCGGCGCGGCGGCGACGGCGCCCTCCGAGGCGCTCCAGCTGACGACGGAGGAGATCAAGGCCGTGCTGCGCGAGGCGGTGGAATACTGCTACGCCAACGGCATGGAGATCAGCTTCACATCGCCCGGCTGGGTGGAGCCGGAATTCTGCGAGGAGCTGGGCATCAGCGTCCCGAGCTGCGGCGCCTGCCTGAGCAACATGGCGGTGACGCCCGGCGGCAATGTCGTGCCCTGCCAGAGCTGGCTTTCCTCCGACGTCCTCGGCAACCTGCTGACGGACGACTGGGCTGCCATTTGGGACAGCGAGGCGTGCAGGGCGCGCCGCGCGGAGAGCGCAAAGATGCTCGGCGTGTGCCCGCTGCGCCGCGGCAGAACGGAAGGAGGCGCGTGCTGATGAAACGCAACCGCATTGCATTTGCGCTGGCGCTGCTGCTGTGCCTTGTGCTGCTGTGCACGCCGGCCGGCGCTTCCGACCCCACGGACGAGATCGTCAATTACGAGATCACCGCCGATGTCAACGAGGACGGCACGGTGAATCTGCACTACCACATCGACTGGAAGGTCCTGCGCGACGACATCGGCGCGCTGGAATGGGTCACCGTCGGCATCCCGAACGGGGAGTATGTGGAGATCCGGCCCTTGAGCGACACGATCGCCTCCATCGGCTATTCCACCGAATCCGGCAGCAGCGTGCGCGTCGACCTCGACCGGTCCTACCGCGCCGGCGAGACCGTCAGCTTCGACTATCTCGTGGTGCAGGACTATATGTATCAGATGAACCTCTTTCAGGAGGGGCAGACCGCCTATGTCTTCACGCCCGGCTGGTTCGACGAGATCGCGGTCGACAATCTGACGGTGCGCTGGAACAGCGAGGACCTCGCCAGCTGGTCGCCGGATTGCCTTGTCAAGGACGGCTACAACGTCTGGACGACCTCGCTCGCCCCCGGCGGCACGTACCAGATCACGGTCAATTATCCCAACGAAGCCCGCGCCTTCAACGACAGCAAGGCCATCTACAATCCCGGCGACCGGAGCGGCGAGTATTACGATTACCAGGACAGCTCCGACAATGACGGCATGGCCGCCTTCGGCGGGCTGATGTTCCTGCTCATCTTCGTCGGGCTGCCGATCCTGCTGATCCGCAAGGCAAAGAAGGCCTACCGCCGCAGCGCGAGCTTCGGCGGCGAGACCAAGACCAAGATCACCCGCACCAAGGTCACCTATTACCCGGTCTGCCAGGGCTGCGGCGCGCCCCGCGGCGAGGGGGAGACCGTCTGCGCCCACTGTGGCCGCAGCTTTGTGAAGAGCGAGGAGGTCATCAAGGAAGAAAACGTGCCCGACGAGGACAAGGAGGCCTTGAAGTACAAGACCAAGGGCGAATACCGCTATTCCTCCGCACCGGACACCTATGTCCGCGTCAACGTGGTCAACATCCCGGTGGTGCACCATGTCTCCTCCCGCAGCAGCGGCGGCGGGTCCTCCCGCGGCGGCGGCTGCGCGCACAGCTCCTGTGCCTGCGCCTGCGCGTCGTGCGCGTGCGCCTGCGCCTGCGCCTGCGCCGGGGGCGGCCGTGCCGGCTGCACCTACAAGGACTTTTACCGCACCGATCTGAAGCTGCGCCAGCTGGCAATGCGCAAGCGCTGACGCAGCGCGGACGCTTCCCTGTCAAAAGCGACAACGAAACGGAACTACAGGGATCGTTTTTACGGAATATTCACAGTATTTGAATATTATCTACAGATTCTGTTGACTTATTCAGAATAGCATGTATAATATTCAATAATCTCAAACTGGGAGGCGAAGTGCATGACAAAGGTATTCATCGACGGAAGCAGCGGGACGACCGGGCTGCAGATCCGCCAGCGGCTCGCGGCGCGCAGCGATCTGACGATCGTGACGCTGCCGGAGGCGCAGCGCAAGGACCCCGCCGCCCGCGCCGACGCGATGAACGGCGCCGACATCGTCTTTCTCTGCCTGCCGGACGCCGCGGCGATCGAGGCCGCCGGCTTCGTGCAAAACCCGAACACCTGCGTCATCGACACCTCCACGGCGCACCGCGTCGATCCGGGCTGGGTCTACGGCTTTGCCGAGCTCGGCAAGGCGGACGCCATCGCGTCGGCAAAGCGCATCGCCAACCCCGGCTGCCACGCCACCGGCTTTATCAGCATCGTCTACCCCCTGGTCGCCGGCGGCTTTCTCAAGCCGGACGCGCTTTTGAGCTGCTTTTCCCTGACCGGCTATTCCGGCGGCGGCAAAAGCATGATCGCGGACTATGAGGCCCCGGCGCGCGACGGGCTGCTCGACAGCCCCGGCATCTACGCGCTGTCGCAGGCCCACAAGCACATTCCGGAGATGGTCGCGGTCTGCGGCTTGCAGCATGCCCCGGTCTTTTGCCCGATCGTGGACGACTATTTCAAGGGCATGGCGACGACGGTGCCGCTGCATCTCGAATGTCTCCACGGCGTACGGACGCCGGAGCAGCTCCGCGCGGTCTACGCGCAGTTCTATGCCGGATGCGCGCTCGTACATGTGACCACCGCCGAGGAGAGCGCGGCCTACGGAAAGCTCTACGGCAACGCGAAGGCGGGGCGCGATTCGCTGGAGATCGTCGTTGCGGGCAATGACGAACGGTGCACGGTCACGGCGGTTTTCGACAATCTCGGCAAGGGCGCCTCGGGCGCGGCCATTCAGAATATGAACCTCGCGCTGGGCTTCGAGCCCACCGCGGGACTGGTACTGTGAGGAAATGAACATGGGCAACTGGAAAGCGATCGAAGGCGGCGTGTGCGCCGCGCAGGGCTTCAAGGCGGGCGGCATCCACGTCGGCGTGAAGTCCCACAACATAGAGAAAAAGGATATCGCGCTGATCGTCTCGGAGACGCCCTGCGCTACCGCGGCGGTGTATACGACCAACGCGGTCAAGGCCGCCCACATCCATGTGGACAAGGCGCATCTGGCCAACGGCATCGCGCGCGCCGCGTTCATCAACAGCGGCAACGCCAACGCCTGCGCGCCCAACGGCGAAGCCCACGCGGAGGCCATCTGCGCCGCCGTGGCGCAGGCCGTCGGCTGCGCAGCCGACGACGTGATCTGCGCGGCCACGGGCGTCATCGGGCAGGAGCTGAATGAAAAGGTCATCACGGACGGCATCGGCGCGCTGTATGCCTCCCTTTCCGCGACGCCGGAGGGCTCCGACGCCTGCGCCCACGCCATCATGACCACGGACACCGTGAAGAAGGAGGGCGCGGTCGAGACCGTGATCGGCGGAAAGACCGTCCGCATCGGCGGCGTCACCAAGGGCTCCGGCATGATCCACCCCAACATGGGAACGCTGCTGTGCTTCGTCACGACGGACTGCGCGATCTCCCCGGCGATGATCCGCGAGGCCCTGCTGGAGACCGTGAAGGTCAGCTTCAACCGCATCAGCGTCGACGGCGACACCTCCACCAACGACACCTTCTGCGTCATGGCCAACGGACTGGCCGGCAACGCGGAGATCACGGAAAAGAACGCCGACTACGCCGCCTTTGTCGCGGCGCTCAAGGCGGTCTGCATTCCGCTCGCGATCGCGATGGCCTCCGACGGCGAGGGCGCAAAGCACCTCATCACCTGCGAGGTGACGGGCGCGGCGAGCGAGCAAAGCGCCGAGGCGCTGTCGAAGGCGGTCATCTCCTCCACGCTGACCAAGGCGGCCATCTTCGGCGCGGACGCCAACTGGGGGCGCGTGCTGTGCGCGATGGGCTATTCCGGCGAGCAGTTTGACCCCGACAAGGTGGACGTCAGCTTCGCCAGCGCGGCGGGAGAGATCCCGGTGTGCATCGCCGGGCGCGGTCTTGCCTTTGACGAGGCCCTCGCAAAGAAGATCCTCACCGAGCACGACATCGTCATCCGCATCGCCATGGGCGAGGGCGATGGCGCGTGCGTCTGCTGGGGCTGCGACATCACCTACGAATATATCAGAATCAACGGAGATTACCGGACATGATGGAACTACATGAATTCTCCAATGCGCAGCGGGCGCAGGTGCTGACGCAGGCGCTCCCGTACATCCGCAAGTACAGCGGCAAGATCGTCGTCGTCAAGTACGGCGGCAACGCCATGGTGAACGCGGAGCTGAAGCATCAGGTCATGGAGGACATCGTGCTGCTCTGGCTCATCGGCATCCGCGTCGTGCTGGTGCACGGCGGCGGCCCGGAGATCAGCGATATGATGGACCGCCTCGGCAAAAAGCCCGAGTTTGTGGACGGGCTGCGCGTCACCGACCGTGAGACCGTCGACATCGTGCAGATGGTACTGGCGGGCAAGGTCAACAAGGGCCTTGTGACGATGCTGGAGCGCAACGGCGGCAACGCCGTGGGTTTGAGCGGCATGGACGGCAAGCTCATCGAGGCGAAAATGAAAAACGCCGCCCTCGGCTATGTCGGCAGCATCACGAAAATCAATATCAAGCCGGTCATGGACCTGCTGGAGCGCGGTTATATCCCCGTCATCTCCACGATCGGCTGCGACGACGAGGGCAACGCCTACAACATCAACGGCGACACTGCCGCGGCATGGATCGCGGGCGCGCTGGGCGCGGAGCGTCTCATCATGATGACGGACATCGCGGGCATCCTGCGCGATCCGCATGACCCGTCCACGCTGATCCCGGCGCTCACGATCCCGGAGGCCACGGAGCTGTTCCGCCAGAACGTGATCTCCGGCGGCATGATCCCGAAGGTGGAGTGCTGCATCGACGCCATCCACATGGGCGTCAAGAAGGTAATAATTATGGATGGCCGGGTGCCCCATGCGATCTTGATGGAGCTGCTGACGGACGAGGGCGCCGGTACCATGGTGATCGGAGACGAGAACAATGCATGATCTGAAAACGCTGGACAAGACCTATATCGCCAACACCTATGCCCGCTTCCCGGTGGAGATCGTCGCCGGACACGGCAGCACGCTGACGGACGCGGAGGGCAAGGTCTACATCGACATGGGCAGCGGCATCGCCGTGAACTCCTTCGGCATCGGTGATCCGGTCTGGAAGCAGGCGGTGACGGCGCAGCTCGACCGCGTGCAGCACACCTCCAACCTCTACTACACCGAGCCCTGCGTCCAGCTTGCGCAGATGCTGTGCGAGCGCACCGGCATGAAAAAGGTCTTCTTCGGCAACTCCGGCGCCGAGGCCAACGAGTGCGGCATCAAGGTCGCACGCAAATGGGCTGCCGCGCACAAGGGACCGGAATACAGCACGATCCTCACGCTGTGGAACAGCTTTCACGGCCGGACGCTCACGACGCTGGCGGCCACGGGGCAGGACCACTACCACGAGCTCTTTCAGCCGCTGACGCCGGGCTTCGCGCATGTGCAGCCCAACGACCTTAACGATGCGAAGGCGCAGATGGCGTCGCACAAGTGCGCGGCCATCCTCATCGAATGCATTCAGGGCGAGGGCGGCGTCAAGGTCATGGACGCCGACTTTGTGAAGGGCGTCGCGCAGGCGGCGAAGGAAAACGACATTTTGCTGATCGTTGACGAGGTGCAGACCGGCAACGGCCGCACCGGACAGCTCTATTCCTATATGAACTACGGCATCGAGCCCGATATCGTCACCACGGCGAAGGGGCTCGGCGGCGGTCTGCCGCTGGGCTGCGCACTGCTGGGAGAAAAGGTTGCGGACGTCCTGACCCCCGGCGACCACGGCTCCACCTTCGGCGGCAACCCCGTGTGCTGCGCCGGCGCGGTCAGCATCCTCAGCCGCATCGACGATGCGCTTCTGGCCGAGGTGCGGGAGAAGAGCGCCTACATTTTCAGCGCGCTGACCGGCGCGCCCGGCGTGGAGTCGGTGAGCGGCATGGGGCTGATGATCGGCATCAAGCCGGCGAACAAAAGCGCCGCGGACGTCGTCAAGACCTGCATGGAAAACGGCGTTTTGTGCCTGACGGCGAAGGACCGCGTGCGTTTGTTGCCCGCGCTGAACATCCCGACCGAGCTTTTGCACAAGGCCGTCGCCGTCATCAAGGCGGCCTGCGCGGAATGATCACGAGGTTCAAAGAATATGAAGCAGGCGCGGCCGCAGCGGCCGCGCCTGCTTCATCTAATGTATTGAAAATGAGACGGCGCGCGTTCCCCCGCGCCGTCTTTCGCTGTTTCCGCCGATGCCGATCAGTCCGCCTCGTAGCCGTACAGACAGCAGTACATCCGGTAGAGCAGCACGGCGGCCTCGCCGCGCGTGGCGGCGTCCTTCGGCCGGAGCGCGCCGCCGGCCTTGAGGATGCCGTTTTCGATCAGAAGCGCGGCGCTGTCGCGGGCGTAATCGGACAGCAGCGACTCATCGTCAAAGCCGAGCGGGGCGTCTGTCCGCTCCGACGCTTCCTTGCGGAAACGGTAGAGCAGCGTGCGGCCGCAGATCGTGATGAGGTCCTCGCGGCTGATCTCCGATTCGCCGCGGAAGGTGCCGTCCCCGACGCCGGTGAGGATGTGCGTCGCGGTGCCGAAGGTGATATACGCATAGGCGGGATCGCTGAAATCGACGTCCGGATAGGCGGAGGTGAGGCTTTGATCCGTCGCGAGGAACATGCGCCCGATGATGCTGACGGCCTCGTTGCGCGTCATCGTATCATTCGGACGGAAGCGGCCCGCGCTGTCGGGCGGCATGAATTCCAGCGCCGAGAGGAAATACGCGGCCTTGGCGGTCTCATCGTCCATGGCGTCGCTGTCGCGGATCTCCCGCTCGCTGCCGATCAGCTCATAGACGCCGGAGAGATAGACGGGGAAGGAGATCGTCTCATTTTCCTTGTCATAGATACCGCCGCGGCTCTCCGTCCCGCTGTCGTAGACCGCGAACACATAGGTCATCGGCCCGTCCGCCGGGAGCGTGAAGGTCATCGTGCTGAACAGCTCGGTGACCTTTTGTCCGGTTTCGGAATAAAAGGCGATGCTGTAGCGGCGGTCGGACTGCGCATGCAGGCGCACCGTAACGGAACCGTAGGCGCTGCACAGCTTTTGAAGCTGCGCCGTGGAGAGCGTGATGCAGTGGCGCGCGTCGTTGAGGGCGATCTGCAGCCCGCCGGCATCGCCGATGGCCTTGGAGATCGCGGAGTCCATGACGATGGTCATGGGGCGGGAAAGATCGACGTTGCGGCAGTTGATCCGCAGCAAAATGCTGAAGTCGCCGCGGTTTTCCAGCGGATCATACTCGGAGCCCTCATATTTCTCGGAGACGATGGGCGTTTTTGTGGGCGCGGGGGATTCCGTCGGCTGCGCCGAGGGCAGAACGTCGCCGGGCTTGGCATCCAGCGCGCCGGCCCGCGCGGCGCCGCTGCCGGTGCCTGTGGGATTGTAAAGCACCTGCATATACCGGTCGCCGGTGAGCTTCTGCAGCTCACTTTCCGACAGCGCGCCGCCGTCGGGCGAGCTGACGCGGATGGCGTTTTCCGCAAGCTCGTACTGCACGACCAGCCCCTCCACGCCGCCGTAACCGAGGTTGATGGAGACAAAATACTTGTCCTCGGAGATCGGATAGATCTCTCCGACCTGTCCGGAAAGCTGGACGGAGAGCTTGTTCGCAAGGCGCGAGACCTCGCGCTCGGTGCGGCGTTCCTCGGGATTGCGCGCGTGCAGCGCGCCGTATACCGTCCCGCCGATGAGCAGGAGGAGCGCCGCCGCGGCGCAGATGCGCAGGACGCGCCGGCGGGTGCGCTTCATTTTGTATTCCGCGGATTCCCGGAGGTCCTTGCGGGCCGCCGATGCGGGCGTCTGCGCCCCGTCCTCGCCGCGTACCGGCGCGGAGGGCGCGGGCAGCGGCACATCGCCTGCCGGTCCGTTTGTTCCCTCGGAATCGCAGATGTCGTGCCAAATGCCCAGCACGGCGTCCTTCCCCATGAGAAACTCATCGGTCTGCGCACCCTGCGCCTGCGCGTCGCAGTTCGTTACGGCCTGCTCCTCCACCGCGAGCAGCGCCGCGATCTCCGCATCGCTCATCCGGTGAAAGTCCCGCAGAAACGCGATCAGATCCTCCCGGGCGGCGCTGAGCTCCGCGCCGGAATAGCGGTCGGCAGATGCATGGTAAGCCAGATAGACGCTCAGACGGTCGAGCCAGACGGGAAAGGCCTGCGGATGGTTCAGGCGCGAGAGGTTGGCGAAGGCCAGCCGATAGGTGCGGACCGTCACAAGATGGGCGGGATAGGCCGCGCCCGTGATCCGCAGCGAGGAATAGTAGACCGTAGCGACAGTCTCGGAATAGAGCGCGCCCAATGCCGAAGCGTCGCCGGCCAGCGCAAGCGAGATCTGCTGTTCAAAATCAAGCATGGGCACACCTCCTTCCAAGATCGCGGAATCGTGAAATGTGATTCTTATTCTTCCCGCAGGCAGACGGCGCTGCAATAGCCCGCGCCCGCGTCCGGCTCCGTAAACGCGTAACGCCCGTCGTCGTACGTTTGCCGGAGAACGATCCGATCCCCCTCCGGGAAAACGGAGAAGGATTCCAGCGGCAGCGAAAGCCCCAGCCCGACGCATTTGATGAAGCTTTCCTTGAGCGTCCAGATGCGGAAAAACAGCGCCCGCTGCTCTGATTCGTCCGCCGGCGCGAAGATGCACCGCCGCTCCTCTGCTGTGAAAAAGCGCTCGGCGACGCGCAGCGAGCGCGGCGTGATCTGCTGGATGTCGCAGCCGACGGGAACGTCCGCCGTGACGCACATGGCGCGCGTGCCGGAGTGGGAGAGAGAAAACTGCACGTCCGGCCGACGGGGGAGCCAGGGCTTTCCGTATGGCCCCTCCGCGAGGAGCATGTCCGACGCATCGACGCCGCGGTCGCGCAGCGCGTCCGCCAGAAGCTTCCCCGCGCACAGGGAAAGACGCTTCGCCGCGCCGGAGCGCAGCCGGTCGACCTTTTCCCGGCGCGATGCCGGAACGGCGGCGTAGGCGTCGAAGAAGCGCGCGGCGTCCTCCAGAAGCGCTGCGTCCGAGAATCTGATATCGGTCATCTGCCGCCCACCCTCCGTCCTTGCGTTTTTGCGCATACGGTGTTAGAATACTCTTAACTTATTATATTACCATTTTTACCCGAATACCGCAATCCCCGCGACGGCAGATTTCGCATGGAACTTTTTGCACGGTATCGCGTCAAAGAAATCAGGAAACCCGATCTGCGACAATCGGACGAATTATGATGAAACGGAGGGACTTCCAATGAAAAAGAGTTTATGCCTCATCCTTTCGGCCCTGCTGCTGGCCATGCTGCTGTGCGGCTGCGGCGGAAGCAGCAGCCCGAAGGCGGAATACGCGCGCACGGACAGCGCCAAGCCCGCTTCCAGCGGCAGCGGCGCGATGTATGACAACGGCGCGGGCTGGGCGGCGGAGATCGCCGTGGAACCGGCGATGAAGGAGGAATCCAATGCGGTCACGCAGACCGCCGCCGGCCTGCCCGAGAACGTCAAGCTGATCTATCGCGCCAACATCGACATGGAGAGCACCGAGTTCGACACGGCCCTGCAGGGCCTCAACGAGCTGGTGGCGCGCCTCGGCGGGTACTATGAGAACAGCGAGCTGAACAACTATGCCAGCTACCGCCACGGCTATTACACCGTCCGGCTCCCGGCGGAGCATTTTGAGGCGTTTTTGTCCGCGGTGGGCGAGCTGTGCCAGGTGAACAACCTCAGCCGCAGCGCCGAGGACGTCAGCGAGCGCTACTATGACACCGAATCGCGTCTGGAGACCCAGAAGACCAAGCTGGCGCGGTTGCAGGATCTCCTGCGGCAGGCGGAGGACATGGAGGACATCATCACGCTGGAGTCCGCCATCAGCGAGACCGAGCTGGCCATCGAGCAGCTGACCGGCACGCTGCGGAAGTATGATTCCCTTGTGAACTACGCCACGGTGACGATCAGCCTGACCGAGGTCTACAAGCTCACCGAGGTGGAGCAGCCGGTCATCGGCTTCGGCGCGAAGCTGGGACAGGCCTTCCGCTCCGGCTCGGCCGGCTTTGTGGACGGACTGCAGCGCTTCCTGCTGGGCGTGGCGCGCGGCTGGATCGGCTGGCTGATCTTCCTCATCATCGTGATCGCGGTCGTGCTCATCGTTTTGAGGATCCGCCGCCGCCAGAAGGCGCGCAGCGCGCGGCAGCCGGCCTACGTGCCGCCGCAGGCGCCCCCGCAGGCACCGCCGCAGCCCCCGCAGGAGCCGCAATCCCCCAAGCAGTAAAAGCACATAACACATAAAAAGAACCCGTGAAATCACGGGTTCTTTTTGCTGTGGCGTCGCTCATTCGCCCTTCCGCAGCCCGATGCCGATGACCGCGCCGCAGATGCCGCCGATGATGTGCGTCAGATGGGAGATGTTGTCCGTCTGCGTGACGGCGGTGACGATCTCCTGCCCGACGTAGATGGCGAACACGAGGATCAGCGTCAGCGGTATGCCGCCGGAGCGCATGCCGCCGAGCGAGGCCATCAGGATCATCATGAAGACGATGCCGCTGGCGCCGAGCAGCGCGGCGCCGGGAAAGAGGAGCCACTGGATCAGACCGGAAATGAAGGCGGTAAAGACAATGGAGAGCAGAATCGTGCGGCTGCCGTAGCGCTCCTCCAGCGTGGGCCCGAGCACCAGCATCATCATGATGTTGCCAGAGTAGTGGGCAAAGCTGCTGTGCCCCAGCACGTGGGTGAGAAAGCGGGGATAGGTCAGCAGATCCGTGAGCGGCGAGCGATAGACGCAGAAAAACTTCGCCGTGGATTCTCCGCGGGTGGCAAAATGGAGGATCAGCACCAGAAACGAGATCAGGGCGAAATTCAGCGTCGTCGGCGCATTGTATTGAATGAGGGCGGTTCTTTTCTTCTTTTTCATGTAAGCTTCAGTCGCCTCGGCACAGGGCGGGACGGCGCCTGCCCGCAGTTGTCCGGCACATACCGGATCGGTCATACAGCAGCCATTCTAGCACAAGTTTCCCAACATGGCAAGTGCCGCGGCGCCGAAATCGGGTCAAATGCCCTGCTGCAGACGCTTGACGCGTGTGGTATAATGTTTTGTTAGAGATACTCTGTACGAACGGAAGGAAACACGTATGACAAAGGTTGATATTTTTTCGGGCTTTCTGGGCGCGGGCAAGACGACGCTGATCAAAAAACTGATCGCCGAGGCGCTGCAGGGAGAGAAGCTGGTGCTGATCGAGAACGAGTTCGGCGAGATCGGCATTGACGGCGGGTTCATGAAGGAATCCGGGATCCAGGTCAACGAGCTGAATGCCGGCTGCATCTGCTGTTCCCTCGTGGGCGATTTTACCGCGGCGCTGCATGAGGTGCTGGACACCTATCACCCGGATCGCATCCTCATCGAGCCGAGCGGCGTCGGCAAGCTCTCCGACATCCTGAAGGCCGTCAGCCACGTCGGGGATGCGCTGGAGATCAACAGCGCCACCGTCGTCGCGGACGCGGGAAAGTGCAAGCGGTATATGCGCGCCTTCGGCGAATTCTACAACGACCAGATCAGCGGCGCGGGCGCGATCGTCCTCAGCCGCACGGGCGGCATGGACGCGCAGAAGCTTGCCGAGTGCGTGAAGCTCCTGCGCGAGGTGAACCCGGAGGCCCTCATCATCACGACGCCGTGGGACGAATTGCGCGGCGAGCAGATCCTAAACGCCATTCAGCATACCGACACGCTGGCACATGAGCTGGAGAAGCTGCGCTGCGAGCAGGTGCACCATGCGCATGACGACGATGACGACGACGATGAGGACGACGCGCACGAGCACGCGCATCACCATCACCATCACGACCACGGGGAAGATGAGCATCACCATCACGACCACGACGATGACGACGATGACGATGACGACGATGACGATGACGACGCGCATGAGCACCACGACCACGGCCCGGACTGCACCTGCGGCTGCCACGACCATGACCACGACCATGAGCACCACCATCATCATCACCACGACCACGACGCCGACGAGATCTTCGTGAGCTGGGGCGTGGAGACCGCGAAGAAATTCACGGAGGATGAGCTGCGGCGCATCCTCGGCGCGCTGGAGGATGAAGCGCGCTTCGGCACGGTGCTGCGCGCGAAGGGCATTGTGGACGCCGCCGACGGCGCGTGGATCCACTTCGACTACGTGCCCGGCGAGACCGACATCCGCCGCGGGAGCGCGGAGGTCACCGGCCGCCTGTGCGTGATCGGAAGCGAGCTGAAAGAGGACGCGCTGCGCGCGCTGCTCGGACTGGAGACGGCATGAAGGACGATCTGGTACCGATGGAGCAGGCACCGGACATCCCGGTTTACCTGTTCACGGGCTTTATGGACGCGGGAAAGACCCGCTTCATTCAGGAGACGCTGGAGGACAAACGCTTCGACACCGGCGAGCGGACGCTGCTGATCGTCTGCGAGGAGGGCGAGGAGGAATACGCTCCGGACCAGTTCGTCGGGAACAAGGTCATGATGCGTCTGGCCGACAGCGAGGAGGGCTTCACCGAGGCGCTTTTGAAGCAGTGGGAGATGGAGACCGGCGCGGAGCGGGTGCTGATCGAGTGGAACGGCATGTGGATGCTCGACACGCTCTATCAGGCGATGCCGGAGCGCTGGATCGTCGCGCAGGAGTTCATGTTTGCCGAGGCCGGCAGCTTCCTGCTGTACAACACGAACATGCGCCAGCTCGTCTATGACAAGCTGAAAAGCTGCGAGCTCGTCGTGTTCAACCGCTTTGACCCGAAGCAGGACATCCTGCCCTATCATAAGATCGTGCGCGGCGCCAACCGCTCCTGCGACATCGCCTATGAGGACGAAAAGGGCAAGGTGCGCTACGACGACATCGAGGACCCGCTGCCCTTTGACAAGAACGCGAAGTGCATCGAGATCGCGGACAGGGATTACGCGATCTGGTACCGCGACCTCAGCGAGGAGCTGAAGAGCTACGACGGCAAGACCGTGCGCTTCAAGGCGCAGATCGCCAAGAGCGACGAGCTGGCTGAGGGCACCGTGATCGTCGGGCGGCAGATGATGAACTGCTGCGCAGCCGACATCACCTTTGCCGGTCTGATCGCCGAGGGCAATCCCCGCCGCGATCTGGACAGCGGAGACTGGGTGCTCCTGACCGCGTCGATCAAGGTGCGCCGTCACCCGGGCTATAACCGCGCCGGCCCCGTGCTGACCGTCAAAGAGATCGCTCCGGCCCAGCCGCCGGAGGATGAAGTTGCAACATTTTATTGAAAATACGGATATGGAGGTTCACACGATGGAGCAAAAGAAACGTTTGGTCACCCGAAGCGACTTTGACGGCCTTGCCTGCGCGATGATGCTGCGCGAGCTGGGGATCGTCGATGAGATCAAGTTCGTCCATCCCAAGGACGTACAGGACGGCAAGATCGCGCTTTCGGAAAACGACATCACCACCAACCTGCCCTATGATCCCCGCGTCAGCATCTCCTTTGACCATCACGAATCCGAGATGGACCGCCTGAAGGCGCAGGAGACCGGCGGCAAGCTGATCATTGACGCCACGAAGCGCTCCGCCGCCCGCGTCGTGTATGAGTACTACGGCGGGAAAAAGACCTTCCCCAAGATCAGCGAGGAGCTGATGACCGCGGTCGACAAGGGCGACAGCGCCGACTTCAGCATGGACGAGATCCTGCATCCGACCGGCTGGGTGCTGCTGCACTATCTGATGGACCCGCGCACCGGCCTCGGCCGCTTCCGCGATTTCCGCATCTCCAACTATGACCTGATGATGGAGCTGATCAGCTACTGCGTCGACCACAGCATCGACGAGATCCTGGAGCTGCCCGACGTCAAAGAGCGCGTGGACCTGTATTTCGAGCAGTCCGAGCGCTTTGAGGCGCAGCTCAAGCGCATCGCCAAGCTCTACGACAAGGTGGTCGTGCTCGACCTGCGCAACGAGGAGATCATCCACGCGGGCAACCGCTTCATGATCTATGCGCTCTATCCCGAGGCGCAGATCTCCATCCATGTCGCGTGGGGCTTCAAGCAGCAGAACACCGCCGTGATGATCGGCAAGAGCATCGTCAACAAGGCCTCCAACGCCGACATCGGCGCGCTGTGCCTGCAATACGGCGGCGGCGGCCACCGCAACGCCGGCACCTGCCAGCTCGACAACGACAAGGTCGACGCCGAGCTGCCGAAGATCATCGAAGCGCTGAACAAGGCCTGATCCCCGATCCAATGCAAAAGCCGCGCCCCGTTGGGGCGCGGCTTTTGCTTTTTTCTTATTCCGGCAGGCGCTTGCCGTAGAGCTTCAGCACAATGTCACGGAAAAGCGTGCCGGTGTCGCTCAGGCGGTCGGGGTTCCAGACGAACACCGTGTCGGCGCGCGCGTCCTCGCCGTCGATCGGGAAGGTGACGACGTTGGGGCGCTGGTACAGCTCGCGCAGCGCGCCGGGCAGGATCGCGACGCCGAGCCCCGCGTTCACGGACAGGACGACGCTCTCGGCGCGGTTGTAGATGCTGATGATGCGCGGCGTGAAGCCGCGGTTGCGGCAGACGGTCATGATCTTCTTATCCAGCGAGACGTCGGACTTCGGCACCGAGACGAAGGGCTGGCGCGCAACCGTGGTCCAGTCGCACAGGTCGATGCTGTCTGCGACGGCGCGGTTCACGAACAGCTCCAGCTGCCCACGGGCGATCATCACGGAGACATAGCCCATGTTGTCCGGCGTCATGGTGTCCACGCCGAAATAGAAATCGTGCGTGTTCTGCCGCAGCGCCTCGATGAGCTCGGTGCCCTCCAGTAAGCTGATATCCACCTGGATGTCCGGATGCTCGGCATAGAGCGGCAGCAGGCAGTCACTGACCTGGTTGCTCGCTGACGAGAGCGCCGCAATGCGGATGTGGCCGACCGTGCCCTCGGCCATGTTGCGCATGCGCGTCTCCGCCCGATCCTTGATCGAGAGGATCTCCTGCACATAGGGCAGCAGCTCGCGCCCGGCGTCTGTGAGGACGACGCCGCGCTTCGTGCGGTGGATGAGCTCCAGCCCCATGGCCTGCTCCAGCGTTTTGAGCTGGTGGCTCACCGCGGGCTGGGAGACGCTGTATTGCTCCGCGGTGCGGGAGATGTTCTGCGTCCGCGCGACGGAGGCGAAGAGCTCGAATTGCAGCATGTTCATAACAAATACCGCCTGCAAACAAAATCAGAGGGGAGAGCTTCCCCTCTGATTTTAGCATATCCGCGATTTTGAAACAAGATATAAATATATTTTATACCTGAAACGGCAGATCCATCGTCACGACGCCGAGCGCCGGAACGGTGAACGCCGGCAGCGTGCCGAGCGCGGCGGCGTCCGCGGCGTGCAGCGGGCGGAAATGCCAGGCCTCCGGGCGGACGGAAACGTCATGCTCGCCGCGGTTCACGGCGACGAACTTCGCGCCCTGCGCGCCGTAGCGGAGGATGAGCACCACGTCGTCGCCCCAGCAGGCGTAGGCCGCGTCGCCATGGCGCAGCGCCGGGCTCTCCTTGCGCGCGCGGGCGAGCGCGGCGTAATATTCCCGCAGCTCGTTCGCTTTTTGCCGGTAGGCGCCGCGGCAGAGGGGATCCTGCAGGCCCTGCATGCCCTCCTCGTCGCCGTAGTAGACACAGGGCATGCCGGGGATGGCAAACTGCACCGCCGCGCAGAGCTTCTGCAGCGCTTTGCCGCGCGCGTCCTGCTCCGGCGTCAGCGTGAATTCCGCCTGCTGCTCGCGCGCCATGCCGCTGCCGTCGATGCCGCTGCCGAGGACAGAGCGGAGCCGGGCGGTGTCGTGGCTGCCGAGCAGGTTCATAAGGCAGCGATACATCGGGGCGGGATAGTTCAGCCGCTGTCCGACAAGGAAATCGCGGAACTCGAGGGCGTTCTTGCGCCCCAGCGCGAAGTCCAGCATGGCAACGCGGAAGGGATAGTTCATCACGCTGTCCAGCCCGTCGCCGAGCGCGTAGCGGCGGCGCACGCCGTAGCTGATCTTCGTCGTGGCGTCCTCCCAGACCTCGCCGAGCAGCAGCGCCTCGCCGTCGGCTTGCTTGATGCTTTTGCGCATCAGGTCGATGACCTCATCGGGCAGCTCGTCGGCAACGTCCAGACGCCAGCCGGACGCGCCGGCGGCGATCCAGTGCTTCATCACGCTGTCGTCGCCGCTGACGACGAAGTCCTGCCATTTCCGGTTGGTCTCCTCCACCTCCGGGAGCGTGTCAAAGTTCCACCAGCAGCGGTACTCGTCCGGGAAGCGGCGGAAGTCGTACCACGGGAAGTAGGCGCTGTCCCGGCTCTGATACGCGCCGGGCTCCGGGTAGCGGCCGTAGCGGTTGAAGTAGATGCTGTCGTCGCCGGTGTGGGAAAAAACGCCGTCCAGCACGACGCGGATGCCCAGCGCCTTCGCCTTTTTGCACAGGGACTTGAAGACCGTCTCGCTGCCCAGCATGGGATCAATGCTGCGGTAATCGGCGGTGTTGTAGCGGTGGTTGGAGTCGGATTCAAAGATCGGGTTGAGGTAGATGCACTCCACGCCCATCTCCTGCAGCGCCGGGAGGCGGTCGATGACGCCGCGCAGGGTGCCGCCGTAGAAGTCGTCGGGATAGTAATACTTCGCGCCGGGGGAGGGCGCGCTCTTGACGGGCTCGGACCACTTCTTATGTACCTCAATGTGCCGGCCGAGCGCGCGGTGGTAGCGGACGCCCTTGGCAAACGCGCCGCCGCCGGGGGCGTAGCGGTCGGGGAAGATCTGGTACATGACGGCGCCCTGCGCCCACGCGGGCGTTTCAAACGCGGCGTCGTAGACGGTGATCGACCAGGGGCAGGCCTCGCCGCAGACCAGTCCGCCGCTGCCGTAGGACAGACCGCCGGGCAGGCGGAAATAGTAGAGGATCAGGCCGGGCTCCTTCGGCGCGAGGAAGTCCGCGGCAAAGCAGCCGTCGTCGTCGCGGCGCATGGGGTGTTCCTCGCCGTTTGTGACGAAGGAAGCGCCCTCGGCGTAATCCGCCGTTTTCAGGCGCAGGTGGACAAGCTGTCCGCACCGGATCGCGCCGAAGGGGCTGCGGAAAAACTCGTTGGCCGGGTCGTGGAACACGCCGCAGCTATGCTCCGGCAGCACGGAGACATAGAGCCGCCCGTAGTCCAGCGCGGGACCGTCGAAGGAGTAGTCCCCGGTCATGCCGGCGCGGATCAGCCCCGCCATCACGTCCTTGTCGCGATAGGCGGAGAGGGCGTAGGCGATGCAGCCGAGCATCGTGCCGCAGTTGAAATCGTAGAAGGAGAAGCCGTTGCCCTCGCCGGTGAAGCGGTTGTAGGGGTGCACGGTGTCGCGCAGGCCGCCGGTCTCATGGACGATCGGCACGGCGCCGTAGCGCATGGCGATGAGCTGCGACAGGCCGCAGGGCTCAAAGCCGGAGGGCATCAGCAGGAAGTCCGCGCCCGCGTAGATGCGGCGGGAGAGCGGCTCGCTGTAGTGCAGGCAGGCCGCCAGACGTCCGGGCCAGCGCCCGGCGAAATAGCGCATCGCGTCCTCGTAGTTCTGATCGCCGGTGCCGAGCAGGACAAAGCCGACGTCCTGCTCCATCATGCGCTCCATGCCCTGCAGCACGAGATCAAAGCCCTTCTGCGCGGTCATGCGCGTGACCATGGCGATCAGCGGCGTGTCGGGCCCGACCTTGTCAAGCCCCAGCTCCCGCAGGAGCGCGAGCTTGTTTTCGCGCCGTACCTCCGGGCACTGCGCGCTGTAATTGCAGGCAATGTGCGGGTCGGTCGCGGGGTCGTAGGTCTCGGTGTCCAGCCCGTTGAGGATGCCGGAGACATCCGCGCCGCGCAGCAGCAGAACATCCTGCAGGCCCTCGCCGAAGGCGGGGGTGCGGATCTCGTCGGCATAGCTGGGGCTGACCGTGTTGATCCGGTCGGCGTAGAGGATGCCGGTCTTGAGGAAGTTGGCGCAGCCGTAGTGCGCGATGCCGTCGAGCCCGCACCAGCGGGAGTCAATGTGCAGCAGGTCGCAGGCAAGCTCGAAGCCCATCTTGCCCTGAAAGGCGATGTTGTGGATCGTGAGCACCGTCCGCAGCGCGCCCTGCGGCTGCCCCGCGTACTGCGTCTTGATGAGGAAGGGGAGCATGGCGGTCTGCCAGTCGTTGCAGTGCAGCACCTCCGGCCGGAAATCCGGAATCAGCGGCAGCAGCTGCAGCACGGCGCGCTGGAAAAAGGCGTATTGCTCGCTCTCCGCGTCGCCGCCGCGGTAGATCCTGTCGCCGAAGTACTGCTCGCTGTCCACGAGGTAGACCGTGAGACCGGGCAGTACCAACTTCTCCAGACCGGCGTACTGGTGCCGCCAGCCCATGTCCACATAGGTATAGGCCAGATGCTCGACGCGGTCGGCGTATCTGTCCTTGATGCAGCGGTGATAGGGCGTGATGACCCGCGCGTCCATGCCGAGCGCGGCCAGCGACTTCGGCAGCGCGCCGACGACGTCCGCAAGGCCGCCGGTCTTGCTCAGCGGCGAACACTCCGACGAGGCGATCAGCACGGCGGGCGCGTGGTCGAGCCCCTTGAGCATCAACAGTTTTTCCAGTTCCTGATTCATATATGGGATTCCCCTTTCTCAAGCGTCGGGAAGGAATTCATAGTATCCGCAGCTCAGCGGCGGCAGCGTGAAAAGCGTCGAATGGCTGTGGCCGAGAAACGGCTCCGGGGCGGAGCGGACGGGCGCGTCGCTGCGCGTTCCGCCGCCGCCGAAGCAGGGCGCGTCGCTGTCGAGCGCAAGGCGCAGCGTACCGGCGCAGGGCAGCGCAATCTGCAGCTCCTGCTGCACCGGCGTGAAATTGAACACGCAGACGATGCGCTCCCCGTTTGCGGCGGTGCGCAGGAAGGCGACGCTGCTGCGGCCGGCGTCGTCCACGTTCAGCCAGTCAAAGCCGCGCCAGTCCGTGTCCTGCTCCCAGAACGCGCCGTGGCTTGTGTAGAAGTGATTGAGCGTGCGCACCCACCGCTGCATTTCCGCGTGGCGGGGGTAATCGAGCAGCAGCCAGTCCAGCTCCTTGCGGTCGTCCCACTCGATAAACTGCCCGAAGTCGCTGCCCATGAAGGTCAGCTTTTTTCCGGGGTGGGCGAACTGAAACCCGTACAGCACGCGGAGATTGGCAAAGCGGTCGTCGTATTCTCCGGGCATCTTGCCGAGCATGGACCGCTTGCCGTGCACCACCTCGTCGTGGGAAAAGGCGAGGATGAAGCGCTCGGCGTAGGCGTACATCATCGAGAAGGTCAGCTTGTTGTGGCTGCCGCTGCGCCAGAGCGGGTCCAGCGACATGTACTCCAGCATGTCGTGCATGAAGCCCATGTCCCATTTGAAGGTGAAGCCGAGGCCCTCGTCGCCGGTGACGTGCGGGTAGGCCGTGCTCTCCTCCGCAACCGTGACCGCGCCGCGCGCGTGCGCGTCGGCATTGATCTGCCGCAGCAGCTCCACCGCGCCGATGTCGATGTCGCCGCCGTAGCGGTTGTGCCGGAAGTTCCCGTTGCGGCTGAAGCCGAGGTAGAGCATGCTGCTCACCGCGTCCACGCGCAGGCCGTCGACGTGGTAGACGTCGAGGAACAGCGCGGCGGAGGAGCGCAGAAAGCTCTGGACCGCGGGCTTTTCGTAGTCAAAAATCAGCGTGCCCCAGTCGGGGTGCGCGGCCATGTACGGATCATCCCGCTCATAGGTTGGCGTCCCGTCAAAGTACGCCAGACCGAAGTCGTCGCGCGGGAAGTGCGCCGGCACCCAGTCCATGATCACGCCGATGCCGCGGGCGTGGAGCTTGTCAACAAAGGCCATGAAGTCCTGCGGCGTCCCGTAGCGGCTGGTGGGGGCGAAATAGCCCGTCACCTGATAGCCCCACGAGGGCTCGTAGGGGTATTCCGTGATCGGCAGCAGCTCGACGTGGGTGTAGCCCATGTCGCAGCAGTAATCCGCCAGCGCGTCGGCCAGATCGCGGTAATTCGGGTAACGAGCACCGGGCGCGGGGGCGCGCCACGAGCCGAGGTGCACCTCATAGATGCTCATCGGCGCGTGCGGGGCGTCCAGCGCGCGCCGGCGCGCCATATACGCCGCGTCGCTCCACGAATCGCCGTCGATACCCCAGACCTTGCTGCCGTTGCCCGGGCAAGTCTCCCAATGGCTGGCGTAGGGGTCGGATTTCTGGCAGACCCAGCCCTGCGGCGAGGTGATCTCGTACTTGTAAACGTGCCCGTCGTGCACGCCGGTGCACACCAGCGTCCAAGCGCCGCAGTCCAGCTTTTCCATCGGCTGCGGCTGCCAGCCGTTGAAATCCCCGACAAGGCAGACGCTTTGCGCATGGGGCGCCCAGACCGTGAAGCGGCAGGTGTCCCAGTCCACATAGTGGGCGCCGAACAGGCGGTAAGCGTCGGTGCTTTCGCCGCGGCAAAAGCGCTCCAGCGCGCTGAAATCCAGATCCTTGCAGTTGTCCATAGGGCAGCCTCCGTTTCTTCACGATTCATTATAACTGTTCGCCGCCCCGAGCGCAAGAAAAAGCAGCGCGAAAGAAAGCGCCGCCGGCACATTTTGTGCCGGCGGCGGAAAAGTTGGCTGTGCGCTTTATGCTTCGGGCTTCTTGGGCGCGGGCTTCTCGGGCTCCTTGACGGCCTCGAGGATGCCGGTGGCCAGACCTGCCAGCCCCTGCAGCTCGCTGGGGATGATGATCTTCGTGGCGCGGCCGTTGGCGGCGGCGGCAAAGGTCTCCAGCGCGCGCAGCTTGATGACGGCGTCGGTCGGGCAGGCCTCGTTGATGCGGCGGATGCCCTCGGCGGTGGCGGTCTGCACCTTCAAAATGGCCTCGGCCTCGCCCTCGGCCTCAAGGATCTGCTGCTGCTTCTTCGCGTCGGCGCGCAGGATCGCGGATTCCTTTTCGCCCTCGGCGGTGAGGATCGCGCTCTTCTTTTCGCCCTCGGCGCGCAGGATGGCCTCGCGGCGCTCGCGCTCGGCCTTCATCTGCTTCTCCATCGCGTTCTGGATCTCCTTGGGCGGGAGGATGTTCTTCAGCTCCACGCGGTTGACCTTGATGCCCCAGGGATCGGTGGCCTCGTCGAGGATGGCGCGCATCTTGGAGTTGATGATGTCGCGGCTGGTGAGGCACTGGTCCAGCTCCAGATCGCCGATGATGTTACGCAGCGTGGTGGCGGAGAGGTTCTCGATGGCCACCATCGGGTGCTCGATGCCATAGGTGTAGAGCTTCGGGTCCGTGATCTGGAAGAAGACGACCGTGTCGATCTGCATGGTGACGTTGTCCTTTGTGATGACGGGCTGCGGGGGGAAGTCGGCGACCTGCTCCTTGAGGGACACCTGCTTCGCCACGCGCTCAATGAAGGGGACCTTCAGGTGCAATCCCACGTTCCAGGTGGTGCTGTAAGCGCCGAGGCGCTCAATGATGAAGGCCTTGGCCTGCGGCACGATGCGGATGTTCTTCACAAGGATCACAAGGATCAGAATGACCACGACCGCCAGCACGACGGTGGAGGGGTTCAGAAAGGATGCTGCGATGATGTTGAACATGATTCGGTTCCTCCTTTATGAATTACTCGGTTGCTTCTTTTTCGGACGCGCTTGCGCTGTTCGGGTCCACGATGAGCTTGACGCCCCGGATCTCCCGCACGATGACGACGTCCCCCGGCTCGGCGGTGCTGCCGTCCACGGTGCGGGCGGACCACATCTTGCCGTCGGCCAGCACGGCGCCGGAGCCGGCAAGCTCGTCAATGCGCTCCTTCACGACGGCGCGGCTGCCGATGACACGGTCGGCGTTGGTGGCCATGGTTTTGCTGTTGATGTACTTCTTCGCCAGCGGGCGGGTGAGCAGCAGCGTGGCGGCGGAGACGAGTACAAAGCAGACGATCTGCAGCCAGAGCGGCGCGTGCAGCAGCGCGGCAATCAGCGCGCACAGTGCGCCCAGTGCAAACCAGATCGAGGCCAGTCCCACCGTGGCGAGCTCGAGGATCACAAACGCCACAACGGCCACCGCCCAGAATATGACGGTCACGGTGTATCCCTCCTTTCCGTTCGCATACAGCGTACAGCTTCCATCAGGGGGAAAGTCAAGAAAAATCGTAAAAGTTTTTTCCGATGCAGACCTTCCACCGGGTAGAAGCTCGCAGAATACCCAAAAACCCTTGCACCCACTGTCCAAAATAACCAAAACGGCACGGGAAAGTTTTACATGTGAAAGTGTGCAAGGGGCTTTACTTTTACGATGTAAAGTTATAATATATAAAAGCTCGCCGAGAGAGATCACATTTTGATACAGGAGCGTACGGAAGGCATGAACAAACATATCAAGAAAACGCGCAACGAAGAAATGTATCAGGCGATCCTGCAGATGCAGACCGTGGAGGAGTGCATGAAGTTTTTCGACGATCTGTGCACCGTCTCCGAGCTGCAGGCGATGGAGCAGCGCTATCAGGTCGCCTCGCTGCTGCATCAGGGGATGATCTACAACGATATTCTGGCGCGCACCGGCGCGTCCAGCGCCACGATCAGCCGTGTCAACCGCTCCCTGCAATACGGCGCGGACGGCTATGCCCTCGCCTTTGAGCGGCTGGGGATCCCGGGCGCGGAGGAGAAATGAACGCCTACGATGCGCTTGCGCCGTGGTACGACCGCTTTACGGGGGACGTGCCCTATGACGCGCTCGCGGACTGGTACGAGAAAATGATACAGCGGGAGGGACAGGCACGCCTGACCCTCCTTGATTTGTGCTGCGGTACCGGGACAATGACGCTGCTGCTGGCCCGGCGGGGACACGAGCTCATCGGCGTGGACCGCTCGCCGGAGATGCTGAGCGTGGCGGCGGAAAAGGCCGCCGAAGCGCAGGGGATCACGCCGCCGCTCTTTTTGTGTCAGGAGGCGTCGGAGCTGGACCTCTATGGGACCGTACAGGGCGCGCTGTGCTGCCTTGACGGCATGAATTATCTCCCGCCGGAGGAGCTGCCGGAGCTTTTTCGCCGACTGCATCTGTTTATCGAGCCGGGCGGGCGCTTCGCCTTCGATTTCCACGCGCCGGAGCATCTGCGCGCGCTGGACGGCGAGGTTTTTGTGGACGAGACGGAGGAGGCGCTGTGCCTGTGGCGCGGCGAATTCGACGAGACGGAAAACGCCCTCGTCTACGGCATGGACATCTTCGAGCGCGCCGGGCGGCTCTGGCGGCGCACGCAGGAGGAGCATACGGAGTACGCCCACAGCCCGGAGACGCTGCGCGCGCTGCTGGAGCGCGCGGGCTTCTGCAAGGTCCGGCTCATAATGGACGGGCCGATGCATGAGCAGGGGCGGCTCTATCTATGTGCGGAAAACCTGCCGCACTAAACGATCCGGAGGAACGACATGGGAACCATTTATCGCGCCGTCGGCGGCGACGAATTCATTAAAATCAGCGTGATCGAGGGCCGGGACATCGTGGAAAGCGCCCGGCAGATCCACCATCTGAGCCCGACGGCGAGCGCCGCGCTGGGGCGGACGCTCTGCGCCGTGAGCATGATGGGCGACATGATGAAGGAGGACAACGCCGCCGTGACCGTCCGCATCGAGGGCGGCGGTCCGATCGGCTGCGTGGTCGCGGTCAGCGACTGCGGCGGCAACGTCCGCGGCTACGTCGACCACCCGGGCTGCGATCTGCCCCTGCGCGCGGACGGCAAGCTGGACGTCGGCGGCGCGGTGGGGCGCAACGGCCTGCTGGTCGTCAGCAAGGACATCGGGCTGAAGGAGCCCTACATCGGCTCGACGCAGCTCGTCACCGGCGAGATCGGCGACGACTTCACGCGCTACTACGCGGAGAGCGAGCAGGTGCCCGCCGCGGTGGGGCTCGGCGTGCTGGTGGACACGGATTGCACGATCAAGGCCGCCGGCGGCTTTCTCGTACAGCTCATGCCCGGCGCGCCGGACGGCCTGATCGAAACGCTGGAGGACAACATCTTTTATATGGATGCCCTGACCACGATCCTCGCCGAGGACGGGGCGGAGGCGGTGCTCGCGCAGGTCCTGAAGGGGCTCGATATGCACCTTGTGGAGCAGCACGCGGCCGTTTGGCGCTGCCCCTGCAGCCGCGAGCGGGTCGCAAGCGCGCTGGAGAGCATCGGCGCGCAGGCGCTCGCCGAAATGGCGGAGGACGGCAAGGGCGCGGACGTGGACTGTCAGTTCTGCGGGAAGCAGTACGCCTTCTCCTCGGAGGAGCTGCGCGCGATGGCGGAGCGCGGCAAAAAAATAGAGAATAATTCTTGACAACGGGAAATGGCTTTAGTATAATGACAAAGCGCTGTTTTGGAAGGTGCATCTCCAAGGAGGCATAGCTCAGCTGGTTAGAGCACCTGCCTTACAAGCAGGGGGTCACTGGTTCGAGTCCAGTTGTCTCCACCAACCCCCTTACGCCTCGGTAGCTCAGTAGGTAGAGCAGCGGACTGAAAATCCGCGTGTCGCCAGTTCGATTCTGGCCTGAGGCACCATCTGCGGCCATAGCTCATCTGGTAGAGCGCCACCTTGCCAAGGTGGAGGTAGCGAGTTCGAGCCTCGTTGGCCGCTCCAAGGAAATGAAGCCCAGACCCCTGGGCTTCATTTCAAAAAAGCAATCCTCGTTTCTCAAAACGAAACCCAGCGAAGCGGATTCGTTTTGAAGAGGAGGAGTGATCGAATGCAGCGAGCATTTCCGCTTGCGGGAATGCGAGGACATGAGATCCACTCCGACGACGGCGCCATAGCCAAGCGGTAAGGCAGCGGACTGCAAATCCGCGATTCCCCGGTCCGATTCCGGGTGGCGCCTCCAGAATAAAAAGGCACGCATAGCGTGCCTTTTTATTTTCCCGAGGGAAGGCGCGTCAGAACAGACTCAGCGCGGCGGCGGTCACGGCGCTGAAGACCAGCCAGAAGCGGAAGGTCCGCCGCCCCCGCAGGAGATGGAGCCCCGCGCAGACGCAGGCGCAGGCCAGAACGCAGACCAGCCAGCTCGAGGCCAGACGCTTCGGGGTGAAGCCGAAGCAGTCGATGTAGAGCAGCAGCTTCGAGGCGGCGACGACGGAAAACAGAAGACTTTCCGCCAGCAGCGCCAGCGTCAGAGCGCACAGCCACGGCCGTTCCCGCAGCGGCTCGCGCGCGGAGCGCGTCACAAGCCAGAGCAGCAGGAGATTCACGGCCATGACCTTGCACAGCTCGAAGAAGCCCTCCCGCGCATATTGCGAGACGATGAAGCCCGGCGGCAGCGAGCGCGTGAACGCCCCGAACAGATAGCGGAACTGGACGGCAAAGAAGACCGCGTAGAGCAGGCAGAAGGCCCCGACCAGCGCGCACCAGACTCCGGATGGCACCCGCCGCAGCCGCTCCAGCGCCGAGCAGACAGACGCTGCGCGCGCCCGCAGCGTTTCCGGCTGCGTCCGCGCGCAGCCGGCCAGCAGACCGAAAAGGTAAGCGCCCACGGGCAGACTGCATAAGAGCCGGAGCGCAAACAGCTCGTCCACATCAAAGCGAAATACAGTGGCTACGCGCTCCAGCAGCGACGCAAAGCCGCTGTCCGCGTCCATGAGCAGCCCCGCCGCCAGCGCGAACAGCCCTGCCGCCGCGCACAGCGCCAGGGCAGACCAGCCCAGCGCCGACGCCCCCGGCAGCTTCCCGCGGCGCAGGTGCGTCAGCGTGTGGAACACCGTGCGCACGCGCAGGAAAAAGTGGCGGAAGGGGATCAGCACGAACGCGTTCAGCGCGTCCAGCGGCAGCAGGTGGCCGCTTCGCCCTTCACTGAGCCGTCCGCTGCGGCTGAGCAGCCACCACACGGCAAACAGGTGGAGAAAAACCACGGTGACGTCGCCGCAGGCGGGCGAGAGTTCATTCCATACGCTGCCGCGCCCCAGCAGCAGCGACGCAAGGCAGACGGCGGCGCAGCCGAGCCAGACCCAGCTCTCCCCGGCGCGCGGCGTGCCACGGTGCAGCAGCTCGCCCAGCGCCACGAAGCCCGCGAAGAAGACGAGCAGCCACAGCCGCTGCTTCGGCGGGGCATCGAAGAGCGTCCACAGGTTCCGCGCATAGAGATACGCCAAGACATACAGGGCAAAGGCGGCGATTTTTTCCGGAACGCTCGGCAAAAACGCGGGCCGTTCCGGGATTTTGGGCGCAGCAAATTCACCGACGCGCTCGCGCCCCGGCAGGTTTTCATTCATATTCGATTCTCCTTCTCCGTATTTACTCCCGGAATTCCAACAGGTCTCCGGGCTGGCAGTTCAGCTCATGGCAGAGGGCCATCAAGGTCGAGAAGCGGATGGCCTTGGCCTTGCCGGTCTTGAGCACGGAGAGATTGGCCTGGGTGATGCCAATGCGCTCCGCCAGCTCGCCGCCGGAGATCTTCCGCTTCGCCATCATGACGTCCAGATTGACGATGATCTCCATTTGCGCGCCTCCGTCAGATCGTCAGGTCCAGCTCGCTGCGCATGGCGGCGGCCTCCTGAAAGACGTTCTTCACGATGCGGACGATCAGCGCCATAAAGCCCTCCGCGACGGCGACAAAGAGATAGGGGAGATAGTAGAGCCCGTTGAGCGCCGTCATCGCCGCCGCGATCGCGCAGCACCAGCTCACCCGGCGCAAAAGGCGCGCGTTTTCCTCCGTGAACACCGCGCCGCTGCGGAGGTTCCGCAGCAGCCGCCACAGCGACCAGAGCGTCAGCCACGCGGGGACCGAGCAGAGGTAGACGCTCGCCACCGTGAAGGCCGCGTACTGCCATGGCTTGCCCCGCAGCACCACAAAGAACGCCCGCGCAAACCAGTAGATCCCGATGTCCAGCGCCAGCAGCGCCAGCGCGAAAAAGCCCACGCAAACGAGGGAAAGCCCGATGCTTTTATCCCGCGTCCAATGCATGACCATCGCCTCCTTTGCGAACACCATAGCACAGGAATAACCGTAAGTCAACAATAATTTATTGAAAAACAGTAAAAATATTGCGTCGTCATCCATGAAACGGCGCTGGGAGGAGCACAGCATGAAGAAAGAGCCCGAAAGAAAGATCAAGAAGATCTACTGGGTCGTCTGCCTGATCGTCGTCCTCGCGGTCACGGCGGTGCGGGTCATCTGCCATTTCGCCGGGGTCGAGCTGTCCGACACGCTCTCGCGCGTGTTCGGCGGCGCGGAGATCGTCGCCGTGGCGGCGATGGTGTATACCTATATGAAATGGCGGCAGCAGCAGTAAAGACGACAGCAGCGGCGGAGACTTGTGCAAGTCTCCGCCGCTGCTGTATGTTCGTATGTCACAGGTCGATCTTTTCAAACCGCGCCATGCAGACGCGGCAGCTCAGGACCGTGCCGAGCACGTAGACGATTGCCGCGGCGCCCAGCAGCGTGAATTGCAGCCCCAGCCGCGCCCCCGCGGGAACGTTGAAGAACTGCATGCCCGGGAAGAAGTGCAGCGCCTCCCCGATGATAATCAGCAGCAGCGTTGCGATGCCGAATGAGAGAAACGGCATGCCGAGCTTATAGGCCGTGCGGAAAAAGCCGCCGATGAAGAAGACGTTGAAGGCCGTGAAGATCAGCAGCGTAAAGGCCAGAAACAGCGGCGTCGCGTTCATCAGCGCGTTGGAAACGTATGGCTTCCCGTCCGCCAGCGCGGTCATGCGCACGGCGGTCAGCGCCGCCATCAGCACGAAGCCGAGCATCTGGATGCAGCAGGTAAAGGCGAACTTCGCGCGGACGAAGTCCCGCTTTTGGACCGGCAGCAGCACGGTATAGAGCACGTCGTTGGCCTCGCGGGCGTTCTGGAAGGAGTGGAAGACGCCGAAGCAGACGAAAAACGCGCCCATGAGGATCGGGTAGCCGGGCAGCAGCGTCATCGCCGTGGCCACGAGAAAGATCCACGACAGCGGCGAGCATGCCAGCCGAAATTCCTTAGTCAGCAATTTTGTCATAAAGCGTCTCCTTTTCGTAATGCACCATGATCTCGTCCAGCGTCGTGCCTGCGCCCTCCGCGGCGCAGCGCTTCAGGAAGTCCTGCATGCCCTCGGAGGCCAGCAGCTTCCCCTTGGAGATGTAGCTGATGTGGTCGGCGCACTTTTCCAGGTCCGAGGTGATGTGGGTGGAAAAGAGGATCGCCACGCCCTTGTCGCGCAGAAACGTGAAGGCGTCCAGCAGCTCCTCGCGCGAGACGGGGTCGAGCCCGCTCGTGGGCTCGTCGAGGATCAGCAGCTCCGCGCGGTGGGAAAGCGCCAGCGTCAGGGACAGCTTGACGCGCATGCCCTCGGAAAGCTGCGAAGGCGATTTGTTCTCATCGAGCGAGAAGGCCTCCATATAGCGCTTGTAGGCCGCCTCGTCCCAGTTTTCATAAAAGCCGCGCGTCACGTCGGCCAGCACGCGGATGGGCTTGCGCTTGTAGAAGTCCACCGCGCCGCCGGCGTAGCCGATGCGCTGCTTGATCTCGCGCTCGTGCGCGTTCAGATCCAGCCCGAAATAGCGGATCTCCCCGGCGTCCGGGTGGACGATGTGCAGCAGGCTTTTCAGCGTCGTGGTCTTGCCGGCGCCGTTGCGCCCGATGAAGCCCATGATGCTCCCCGGCGCGACGGAAAAGCTCACATTGTCCAGGCGGAAGCCCGGATAGGTCTTGCAAAGGCCCTTGACCTCCAGTAAATTCATGGTTTTTC
>CAMJPK010000001.1 GCA_946407675.1 uncultured Clostridia bacterium | reverse complement strand
CCCTGCTCGAAGGAGAGGCAGGGATAGGGCTCCAGATCGGCAAAGCGGATCACGCGCCGCTGCGCGAGCGGATGGCCGCGCCAAAGATAGACGTAGGCCTCGCACTGCGTCAGCGGGTGGAATTCCAGCGCGTTGGCGTGCAGCAGCTTTTCCAGCGGCTTGCGGTTGAAGTCGCTGAAATACAGGATGCCAAGCTCGCTTTTCCCCGTGAACACGTCGTCGATCACGTCGCGCGTCCGCGTTTCGCGGATGGCGAACTCGTATTCCTCCGTGCCGAACTGCCGCACCATCTCCACAAAGCACTTCACGGCGAAGGAATAGTGCTGGGTGGAGATGCCGAACTTCTGCTTCCTCGTCCCGTTCTTCCCGAACTTCTCCAGAAGCCCGTCGTACTGGCTGAGCACCTCGCGCGCGTAGCGGACGAACTCGACGCCGTCATTCGTCAGCGTGACGCCCCGGCCGCTGCGGGAAAACACCGTGATGCCCAGCTCGCGCTCCAGCTCCTGCACGGCGGAGGTCAGCGAGGGCTGCGCGACATACAGGATCTCCGACGCCCTGTTCATGGAGCCGGTCTCGGAGATCGTCACCGCATAGCGAAGCTGCTGGATCGTCATTTCGCATTTCTCCCTTCGCGCGCACGCGTGAAATAAAATGATGATTTATTATATCAGGATGGCATGGGATTGCAACCGGAAGGTTTGCTGCCGCCCCCTTTGTTCATTGACATAGTAGGTGAATAGGAGTATAATCGCCCCATCGAAGGAAAAGGAGATGGGTTGCATGCAGGGCATCATCCGGGCCGTCTGTATCAGCGAGGCAAAGGGGACGGAAAAGCACCCCGTACCCTCGGCACATCTGACCGCGCAGCACGGGCTCGACGGCGACGCGCACGCCGGGCCGTGGCACCGGCAGGTCAGCTTATTGTCGTATGAAAAGGTGGAGGAATTCAACCGCCGCGGGGCGCAGGTGACCGACGGCGCGTTTGGGGAGAACCTGCTGGTCTCCGGCATCGACTTTCGCACGCTGCCCCTCGGAACGATCTTTGCAACGCCGCACACAAAGCTGCGCCTGACGCAGATCGGCAAGGAATGTCATTCCCACTGTGCGATTTTCCGCCGCGTGGGCGCTTGCATCATGCCGCACGAGGGCGTGTTCGCGGAGGTGCTCACCGGCGGGGATATCGCGCCCGGCGAGGTGATGACCGTGACGCTGCCCAACGGGTAAGAACGCCATACCGTCGCCGAAGCATAAAGGAATCACAAGCCCCGGGCTCTTTTGGAGTCCGGGACTTGCGCATGAAGGGGGACAGAAAAGCTCTCGCTTGTTTATGCTGTCATTCCGCCGGCTTTTTCTCCGGGTGGCGGCTGTAATAGTCCTCCAGTGCGGACTGTATGGCCTCCTCCGCCAGCACGCTGCAGTGCATCTTGTAGGCGGGCAGGCCGTCCAGCGCCTCCGCCACGGCCTTGTTGGTGAGCTGCTTCACCTCGCACAGCGGCTTGCCCTTGATGAGCTCCGTCGCCATGGAGCTGGACGCGATGGCGCTGCCGCAGCCGAAGGTCTCGAACTTCACGTCCTGCACGACGTCGTCCTCGATCTTCAGATACATCTTCATAATATCGCCGCACTTGGCGTTGCCCACCTCGCCGACGCCGTCCGCGTCCTCGATGACGCCGACGTTGCGCGGGTTGCGGAAATGGTCCATTACTTTTTCACTGTACAATGCCATATCGCTTTCTCCTTACAGAATAAACGGTTTCTTTCCGCTTTGCAGATCCCGCCAGATCGGGGAAAAGCCGCGCAGATATTCGACGACTTCCTTCACATTCTGAATGATGGTATCGACGTCCTCCGCGGTGGCGTCGTCCCCCAGCGTCAGCCGCAGGGAGCCGTGCGCCACGTCGTGCACGCGGCCGATGGCCAGCAGCACATGGCTGGGGTCGAGCGAGCCGGAGGTACAGGCGCTGCCGGAGGAGGCGCAGATGCCCCGGTCGTCCAGCAGCAGCAGGAGCGATTCGCCCTCGATGCCCTCAAAGCAGAAGTTCACGTTGCCGGGCAGCCGGTGGTCCGCGTCGCCGTTCAGCGCGCTGTGCGGGATCTCCCGCAGCCCCGCGATCAGCCGGTCGCGCAGCGGCACGAGGCGCGCGGCGGTCTCCTCCATGTGCGCCGCCGACGCTTCCAGCGCCGCCGCCATGCCCACGATGCCCGCGACGTTTTCGGTCCCCGCGCGCTTGCCGCGCTCCTGCGCGCCGCCCTCGATCAGGTTCGTGAGGCGGATCCCCTTTCTCGCATAGAGGAAGCCGACGCCGCGCGGCCCGTGGAACTTGTGGGCCGAGGCGGAGAGCAGGTCGATGTGCTGCGCCTCCACGTCGATGGGGAGATGGCCCACCGCCTGCACCGCGTCGGTATGGAAGGGGACGCCGCGCGCACGGCACAGCGCGCCGAGCTCCGCGATGGGCTGGATCGTACCGATCTCGTTGTTGGCGGTCATGACCGATACGAGGCAGGTGCTCTCGCGCAGCGCCGCGTCAAGCTCCTCCACGCGGACAAGGCCGTCCGTGTGGACGGGCAGCAGCGTCACGTCAAAGCCCTCGGCCTCCAGCTTTTTCAGGGTGTGCAGCACGGCGTGATGCTCGAAGGCGGTGGAGATGATGTGCGTTTTCCCCTTTTTCCGGCCCGCCTCCGCCGCGGAGCGCAGCGCCTGGTTGTCCGCCTCGCTGCCGCCGGAGGTAAAATAGATCTCCTCCGGCTGCGCGCCGATGACGGCGGCGACCTGCGCGCGGGCGCGCTCCAGCGTCTCCTTCGCGTGCTGCCCCAGTGCGTAGAGCGAGGACGGGTTTCCGTATTCCTGTTCCATACACGCCGTCATGGCGTCGATCGCGGCGCGGCTCATCTTCGTCGTCGCCGCGTTGTCTGCGTAGATCATTGCGTCTCCCCTTTTCGGTCCCTTGGTATCTTGCGCCCTTACTTTACGCCTATTTGCCTATCGTGTCAATAGGTTTTTTGAAAAAACGCTTGATTTTCCCATTCACCCTGCGGTAGAATAGGCAAAAGCAGAAAAGGGGCGATCCGAATGATATCGACGAAGGGGCGCTATGCGCTGCGGGTGATGATCGACCTGGCCGAGCACGACGGCGCGGGCTGCATCCCGCTCAAGGAGATCGCCGCGCGGCAGGGCATCTCGAAAAAATATCTGGAGATCATCGTCAAGGAGCTGGTGGATGGAAAGCTCGTCGCGGGCGTCAGCGGCAAGGGCGGCGGCTATAAGCTGTGCCGCGCGCCGGCGGACTACCCCATCGGGGAGATCCTTGAATGTACGGAAGGCCCGCTGGCCTCGGTCGCGTGTCTGAACGACGGCGCGGCGCCCTGCCCCCGGGCCGCGGACTGCCAGACGCTGCCCCTCTGGGCGGAGTACGACCGGCTGACGCACGAGTACTTTTACGGCAAGAAGCTGAGCGACCTTGTTCGGTAAAGCGCATATAGAAACGACCGGCTGCTGATAGCAGCCGGTCGTTTCGTATCTCTGTGTTACGCGGTCGTGATCTCCACGCCGTTCTCCCCGGCGGTGAGCGCGATGCTGCGCACCGCGCCGCGCCGCTCGTCCACGACGGCGGAGGCGATGCGGTCCTCGATCTCCTTCTGGATCGTGCGGCGCAGGTTGCGCGCGCCGTAGGTGACGGAGTAGCTCTTCTTCGCGAGATAGTCCACGACGGACGCATCGTAGGTCAGCGCCATGCCCTTCGCGGCCAGCACGTCGCGCAGCTCGTCGAGCATCAGGCGAGCGATGTCCTTGAAGTTTTCCTCCGTGAGCTGGTTGAAGTACACGATCTCGTCCACGCGGTTGAGGAACTCCGGGCGGAGGAAGTCGTTCAGCGCCTTCATCACGCGCTCGCGGTTCTGGTCGTTGGCCGTCATGCCGAAGCCGAGCGTGCCGGACTTGGTATTGCTGCCGGCGTTGGTGGTCATGATGATGATCGTGTTCTCAAAGTTGACGGTGCGGCCCTGCGCGTCGGTCACGCGGCCGTCGTCGAGGATCTGCAGCAGGACATTCAGCACGTCCGGGTGCGCCTTCTCGATCTCGTCAAAGAGGACGACGGAGTAGGGCTTGCGGCGGATCTTCTCGGTGAGCTGGCCGGCCTCGTCATAGCCGACGTAGCCCGGGGGCGAGCCGATCAGACGGGAGACCGAGTGCTTCTCCATAAACTCGCTCATGTCGAGGCGGATAAGCGCCTCGGGCGCGTCAAAGAGGTCGGAAGCCAGCTGCTTCACCAGCTCGGTCTTGCCGATGCCGGTGCTGCCGACGAAGATGAAGCTGATGGGCTTGCGCTTGGCCTGCATACCGACGCGGCTGCGCTTGATGGCCGCGCAGACGACGCCGATGGCCTCGTCCTGCCCGATGACGTGCGCCTTCAGGCGGTCGGAAAGCCCGGCCAGACGCACGAATTCGTCGGCGCGGATGTTGGCCGCCGGGATCTTCGTCCACAGCTCGATGATGCGCGCGAGGTTGTCGGCGGTGAGCGCCGGCTTTTCCTCGGTCTGCAGCGCCAGAAGCTCGTTGTCGACGCGCAGATGCTCCGCGCGGATCTGCGCGAGGCGCTCAAAATGCTCCCCGGTCATGTCCTGCATGAGCATTTCGCGCTCCTTGTCGAGGTCGGCGTTCTCCTTGCGCAGAAGCTCGATGCGCGCCAGCGTCTTGTTCTTGAGGTTGACGTCGCTGCAGGCCTCGTCGATCAGGTCGATGGCCTTATCCGGCAGATAGCGGTCGGTGATATAGCGCTCCGAGAGCGTCACGGCAAGGCGGCACATCTCCTCGGAGATCGTGACGCCGTGGTATTCCTCATAATAGTGCTTGATGCCGCACAGGATCTTGACGCTGTCGTCGATGCTCGGCTCGGCCACGGTGACGGGCTGGAAGCGGCGCTCCAGCGCGGCGTCCTTCTCGATGTGCTTGCGGTACTCGGTGAAGGTCGTGGCGCCGATGACCTGGATTTCGCCGCGGCTAAGGGCGGGCTTGAGGATGTTGGCGGCGTTCATGCTGCCCTCGGCGTCGCCCGCGCCGACGATGTTGTGGATCTCGTCGATGACGAGGATGACGTTGCCCTCGCGCGTGATCTCCTGGATCAGCCCCTTCATGCGCGACTCGAACTGCCCGCGGAACTGCGTGCCCGCGACCAGCGCGGTCAGGTCGAGCAGGTAGACCTCCTTCTCCCGGAGCTTGTACGGCACCGTGCCCGCGGCGATGCGCTGGGCCAGCCCCTCGGCGATGGCGGTCTTGCCGACGCCGGGCTCACCGATCAGGCAGGGGTTGTTCTTCTGGCGGCGGTTCAGGATCTGGATCACGCGCTCCAGCTCCTCCGCGCGGCCGATCATCGCGTCCAGCTTGCCCGCGCGCGCGCGGTCGGTCAGGTTGATGCAGTAGCTGTCCAGAAACTTCTTCTTGGCGTTCCGTCCGTTCTCCTTGCCGGGGATCGGGTGGCCGTTCTCGGCGCGCGGCGGCTCTGCGGGGATCATATCGCCGCCGCTGCTCTGCGCCTGCCCCATGAGGCGGCTCAGGAACGGGAAGGTCGCGGTCTTGCCCTCGTCGTCGTCATCGGCGTCGTCGGCGTCCGTCGCGGCCTGCTGCAGCGCGGCAAGGCCCTCGCCCAGCATCGTGCTCATATCGCCCTGCAGGGAGTCGAGGTCCTCGTCGGAAAGCCCCATCTTCGAGATGATATCGTCCACGGGCTTGATGTGCAGCTCTCTGGCGCATTTCAGGCAGAGCCCCTCGTTTTTCGTATTGTTGCCCTCGATCTTCGTGATGAAGATGACGGCGACGTTCTTTTTGCAGCGTGCGCAAATCGTAGGTTCCATGTGTTTCTCCTAATCTGTCAGACACCCAGATACTTGAAAAGGAAATTCTTCTGCAGCAGCCAGCCGCCGATGCGGGTGGATGCCAGCGTGTCTTTTCCTATCAGCATTCCCATAAACTTCAGCGCCCATACCAGCACGGCGCAGAACATCAGCCCCGTCACCGCGCCCAGCAGCGCGCCCGCAATATCATTGACAATGTCCAGCCGCGGGAGCTTCCAGCTCAAGTTCGGCAGGTTCCCGATCACGGTCAGGACGATCACGATCAGCACAAAGGCAATCAGAAAACAGCCGGCGTAGCTGATCGTCTCGCACAGCACCTGCCCCACCGCGACGCGGATCGTAACGCCGCTCTCCTGCTCGTAGGTCACGGCCTTTTCCGCCATGTGGTCGGCGGTCACCGTGTCGATGCCAAGCACCTGATAGCAGGCCGAGCAGAATTCCAGCTTGCGCTCCGGGTACATCTCCACAAGGTCCTCGGGGCTGTATGTAGAGCCGTCCCAGCCCATGCGCTTCATCACCGCGCTGTCGTTGCCGCCGATCAGCGTCTCGGTATAGCCGTTGGCGAAGGGCTTGAGCGCGGGCACCACGTCGAAGGAGAAGGAATTGGCCAGCAGATTCGCGCCGTAGATCGCCACGATGATGCACAGGATCCCGCCGACGCCCATGATGATGCCCTTTTTATATCCGCTCCAGATGCAGACGATCAGGATGCCGAGCAGCACCAGATCAATGATCGCTTTGATCGCCATATCCACTACCTCCTTTTGTCAAAATGAGAAGCGCTCCGCGCTGTAGGCGTGCAGCAGCAAAATATCGCCCGACGGACGCAGCAGCGCGCGCTTGGCGGTCATCAGCGTCTCGTTGGCGGACTGGAGCGTGAGCTCCTGATTGTACAGCGCCAGGCTCCCGCCGGTCATGACCAGCAGCTGCTTCCCCGCCGCGCTCAGCGAGATCACGTCGCGGTCAAGCGCCGCGGAGCCGAGCACGCGGCCGTCGCTGCCGAAGGTCAGAAGCGTGCCGCCCGCGCCGGAGCGGTAGTCGCTGACGAAGGCCGTCACAAAGCTTCCGCGGTCAAAGGCGTAATCGAGCAGGTAGCGCCCGTCGAGCGGATAGGCGCCGAGCTGCTCGCCCGTGTCGCGGAAAAACCACAGCCCGCGCTCGCCGATGGCGCAGACGCTGTCGCCGCCGGTATAGCACAGGTCGAACAGCAGCGTGTCCGCAACCGTCGCGGCGGCGCGCTCGTCCTCGCTGCCGAGCGAGAAGAAGTGGAGCTTCGAGACATCCCGCTCCGCGCACAGCACCGCGAGGGAGCGGTTGTCCGGAGAGATGGCCGCGCGCAGGACGTAGCCGCTGCCCGACCACCATTCAAATTGCTTTTCACACGCGCTGTTGTAGACGCTGACAAGCGCCTTGTAGCCTGCCTCGGCCGTGACCAGATAGAACCAGCCGCTGTCGTTCATACCGGCGGTGAGGATCTCGCCGCCGACGGGGAGCGCATGCCCCTCGCCCGCGAAGTCCGCAAAGACGGCGTGCTTCCCGCCGATGTCACAGAACAGCGCGCCCTTGGCCGAGCCGAAGACGGCGGGGGTCTCGTAGGAGGCCACCTGCTTGAACAAGGTCTCGCCCGCGGCGTTCAGCAGCTGCACCGAGGAGGTGCTTGCGACGGCAAGCCCGTCGCCCGCGGCGGCGAACACCTGCTCCGCGCCGGTCTCATAGGTGAAGGCCTCGCGCGCCGCTTCCACAGCCGGCTCGCGGCCGAACAGCCGGCGCAGCCCCTCGCCCGTCAGCTGGTCGCGGAAGACGAACACCAGCACGGCGAGCGCGATGAGCAGCAGCGTCAAAACTCCGGCCAGAATGCGGCCGAGCGTTTTGCTGCGTTGCTTCTTTTTTGTGGGATTGCCCGGTTCGGTCTGTTCCAGCCCGTCCAGCGGTTCTTTCTCGTCCATGTCGTCTCCATTATATCGGGGAATTGTGAACAATTCTATGCGCTGCTTGCATCATTTTTACAACGTCAGTCCGCCATCAGCGCGCCCACGGCGCCGTCGTACCACACGCGGTTCATGTAGAGCCCCTGCGGCGGCATGGTCGGCCCGGTCAGGCGGCGGTCGCCCGTCTCCAGCAGGGCCGGGATCTCCTCCGGCTCCAGCTTGCCGTAGGAGGCGTAGACCATCGTGCCGACGATGGCGCGCACCATGTTGTAGAGGAAGCCGTCGGCGCAGACGTACACCGAGATGAGGTCGCCCTCCCGCTCGGTGCGGCACCAGTGCACCGTGCGCACCGTGGTCCTTGTCTCCGTGCCGACCGAGCGCACCGCGCGGAAGTCGTGCGTGCCCTCGAAGGCGCGCCCGGCCTCGGCCATGCGCTCGAAGTCCAGCCGCTGCGGCCAGAAGCACACGCGCTTATCGAGGAAGGGGTCGCGGACGCGGCTGTTGAGGATGCGGTAGACGTATTCCTTTTGGATGCACGAGCCGATGGCGTTGAAGTCCTCCGGCGCTTCGACCGCGCCGACCACGGCGATATCGCCGGGCAGACGGGCGTTGGCCGCCAGCGGCAGCTTATCCACCGGGATGGCACAGTCCGTGCGGAAGTTGGCGCAGTAGCGCAGGGCGTGAACGCCCGCGTCCGTGCGCCCGCAGCCGACGACGCGCACCGGATGCTTGCAGACCTTCGTGAGCGCCTTCTCCAGCGTCTCCGCGACGGACACGTCGGTTTTCTGCACCTGCCAGCCGTGGTAGGCCGAGCCGTCATATTTCAATCGTAAGGCGATGTTTCTCATAAGCAGTTCCTTGCGGCGGGTGAGGGAGTGCGAAGATCAATCTGTACCGTCTCCCGGCGACAGATCCAGCTTGTTCCGGATGTCCTCGCATACCTCGTAAAAGCTGCGGTTGATCTCTGCGTTGGAATATCGGAGCACAACAAATCCCTTGCTCTGCAAAAACTGGTCTCGCGTGCGGTCAGCAGCTTGTGCGGTTTCCTCAAAATGTTGGGAACCGTCCAGTTCAATCACCGCTTTTCTCTCTGCGATGTAGAAATCCACAATGTATGGACCGATGGGCTTTTGACGGCGAACCGTGACCGGAAGGCGCCGCAAGAATTGCGTCCAGAGTTTGATTTCTTCCGGGGTCATGCTTTTGCGAAGTTTCTGCGCATAGGGCGTTAGATAAGAGCGGTCTGTTGACATGCTGTCTGCTCCTGTCAGAAGTAGGTTGTTGTCAGCTCGGGGCTCTCCCTCACCTGCCGCCTGCGGGCGGCACCCTCCCCCGCTGGGGGAGGGAAAGGGCGTCTGACTTAACCCAGCGGCCTTAATCCCCTATACAAATCATCAAAGCTGGTTTTCTGGGCGCAGCGTCCAAACGACAGCTCCCGGTTTTCCCCAAACTCAAGGAGAAAGCATTTTGTAAGCTCCTCCACCGTCTGTTCCAACGTCAGCATGAACTGGGTCATGGCAAAGTCATACCCGTGGCTGCCTTCCTCAAAGCCGCTGCTTATCAGGTTTTCCGTCGTCTGATCCAACGGATAGAGCTTCAGGTGAAACAGCTCATGCACAATGACCTCTTCCACGTTTTCCTGCTTCGGTGCGGCAACATTTAGCATTAAGATGGCTTTTTTGTCGTCACAGTCGATTTTGATGTCCCCTGTTTTTGGCCAATCCGGGTCGGTGACAAGCTCCAGCTTCACATCCCACGCGGGAACGATGCGCAGCTTTCGGCACCAACCATCAAACAGCAGCCGGATTTGTTCGTCATTCATCGTCTCTCTCCGCACCTCTCACAGCCCGTAGTGGCGCAGGACGCTGACCGCGGCGATCAGGACCGCGCAGAGCGCGAGCGCGACGACGTCCCGCGCGGCAAAGTGCAGCTCCTTCATCCGCGTGCGACCGATGCCCGCGTGGTAGCAGCGGCACTCCATGGCGGTTGCCAGCTCGTCGGCGCGGCGGAAGGCGCTGACGAACAGCGGCACCAGCAGCGGCACCAGCGCCTTGGCGCGCTCGGTAAGCTTGCCGGTATCGAAGGAGGCGCCGCGCGCACGCTGCGCGGACATGATCTTGTCCGTCTCCTCGATGAGCGTGGGGATAAAGCGCAGCGCAATGCTCATCATCATCGCCAGCTCGTGCACCGGAAAGCGGATGACCTTCAGCGGGGCGAGCAGCTTTTCAAGGCCGTCGGTGAGCTGCAGCGGGGAGGTGGTATAGGTCAGCAGAAAGGTCCCGCAGACCAAAAGCATGATGCGCAGCACCATGAACACCGCGGTGCGGATGCCGTTTGCCGTGATTTTGAAGATCCAAAACTGTACCAGCGGCTCGCCGCTGCCGTAAAACAGGTTGATCACGCCCGTGAAGATCACGATGAAAATCAGCGGCTTCAGCCCACTCAGCAGCGTCTTGGGCCGGATGCGCGACAGCACGCTCAGCGTGACGAGCACCAGCGCCATCAGCGCGTAGGAATAATAGCTCTTGGCAAGGAACAGCGCGACGATATAGCAGATGAGGCCGAGCAGCTTTGTGCGCGGGTCGAGCCGGTGGATGACGGTATTGCCGGGAAAATACTGGCCCAGCGTGATGTCCTTCAGCATGCGCCGCCCCCCTCTCGCAGGGAAACGAGCTGCTTCCTCAGATAGTTTATGGTGTAGATGCTCTCCGGTATGTCTACCCCGCGCCTGCGCAGCGCCAGCGCGATCTCCGTGGCCGCCGGGACGGTCAGGCCCATGGCCTTGAGCTCCCCGGCGCGGTCAAAGATTTCCGCGGGCGTGCCGTCCATGGCGATCCTTCCCTTGTCAAACACCAGCAGGCGCGTGGCGAGCCGGGCCACATCGTCCATGCTGTGGGAGATGAGCAGGATCGTGCCCTCCGTCTCGCGGCGGTAGTCGAGAATCTTCTGCAAGATGCTCTCGCGCCCGACCGGGTCAAGCCCGGCGGTGGGCTCGTCGAGGATCAGCACCTGCGGCATCATGGCGATGACGCCCGCGATGGCGACGCGGCGCTTCTGCCCGCCGGAAAGCTCCAGCGGCGACGCCTCCAGCAGCGACTCCGGCACGTCGGCAAAGCCGGCGGCCTCGTGCACGCGCTCGGCGATCTCCGCCTCGCTCAGCCCCATGTTTTTCGGGCCGAAGGCGATGTCCTTGAACACCGTCTCCTCAAAGAGCTGATACTCCGGATACTGGAACACCAGCCCCACCTGAAAGCGCACGTCGCGCGCGGTCTCCTTGGAGGCGTGGATGTCCTTCCCGTCGAAAAACACCCTGCCGCTCGTCGGCTTCAGCAGCGCGTTGAGGTGCTGGATAAAGGTGCTCTTCCCGCTTCCGGTGTGGCCGATGATGCCGAGGATCTCTCCGCGCCCGATCTCCACCGATATGTTGTCGACAGCGACTTTTTCAAACGGCGTCCCCTGACTGTAAACATGCGTCAGGTTTTCTACCCTGATGATCGACATAGATGTTAGTCCTTCTTGAAGATTGCGGCGATCGCGTCGGCACATTCGTCGACGCTGAGCGCGTCCAGCGGCAGGTCGAAGCCGCCCTGCCGCAGGCCATAGATGAGCTCCGTCGTCTCCGGCACGGCCAGCCCCTCGGCGCGCATGGTCTCCACCTGCGAGAACACGGCCTTCGGGCTGCCGTCGAGCGCGACGCGCCCGCCGTTCATCACGATCACGCGGTCAGCGTCCACGCACTCGCTCATGTGATGGGTGATGAGCACGACGGTCATGCCCCTTTCCCGGCGCAGCTCCTCCACCGTGGCGAGCACCTCGCGCCGCCCGATGGGGTCGAGCATCGCGGTGGGCTCGTCAAGCACGATGCACGCCGGGCGCATGGCCAGCACGCCCGCGATGGCGACGCGCTGCTTCTGCCCGCCGGAGAGCAGGTGCGGCGCGTGCAGCCGGAAGTCGTACATCCCGACGGCGCGCAGCGCGTCGTCCACGCGCTGCCGGATCTCCTTGGGCGCCACGCCGAGGTTCTCCGGGGCAAAGGCCACGTCGTCCTCCACGACGGAGGCGACGATCTGGTTGTCCGGGTTCTGGAACACCATGCCGACGGTGCGCCGGATGTCCAGCAGCCTGTCCTCATCCGCGGTGTCCATGCCCTCCACCAGCACCCGGCCCTCCGTGGGGATCAGGATGCCGTTGAAGGTCTTGGCCAGCGTGCTCTTGCCCGAGCCGTTGTGCCCCAGCACGGCGACGAAGCTGCCGCGGGCGATCTCCAGTGTAACGTCGCGCAGCGCGGGCTCCTCCGCCTCGGGGTAGGTGTAAGAAACGTGTTCGATTTTGAGAATGGGATCTGTCATGGCTGATTTCCGTTTGTTTTATTTGCTCCAGCGGCAGCTTGCGCCGCAGGGCAGCGCCAGGCCGCTGTCGGTCACGGGCAGGCCGAGCTCCCGGCTTTCCGCGCGCCCGCCGAAGCGCTTCGTGAAGATGCTGTCCGCGACGTAGCCGATCGTGGAGGCGGACAGGCCGGTGGTATAGGAGTTGATGACGACGAACAGCGGATCGTCCGAGAGCACCTCCGCCGTGGCGGAGGCGAAGTCCCAGAGGTTGTCCTCCAGCTTCCAGACCTCGCCGCCCGGCCCGCGGCCGTAGCTCGGCGGGTCCATGATGATCGCGTCATAGCGGCGGCCGCGCCGGCGCTCGCGCTCGACGAACTTGCCGCAGTCGTCCACGATCCAGCGGATCGGGCAGTCCCGGACGCCGCTGGCCTCCGCGTTCTCCTTGCCCCACTGCACCATGCCCTTCGCCGCGTCCACGTGGCAGACGCTCGCGCCCGCCTTCGCCGCCGCGACGGTGGCCGCGCCGGTGTAGCCGAAGAGATTCAGCACACTGACAGGCCGCCCGGCGCCGCGGATGCGCTGTGCGATAAAGTCCCAGTTGCAGGCCTGCTCCGGGAACAGCCCCGTGTGCTTGAAGTTCATCGGCTTGACGCAGAAGGTCAGGTCTCCGTAGCGGACGGTCCAGCGCTCCGGCAGCGCGTTTTTGTCCCAGTGACCGCCGCCGGTGCTGCTGCGGCTGTAGCGCGCGGAGGGGCGGGACCACAGGGGATTGACGCGCGGCGTGTTCCAGACGGCCTGGGGGTCCGGACGCACGAGGATCTGATCGCCCCAGCGCTCCAGCCGTTCCCCGCGGGAGCAGTCGATCAGCTCATAGTCTTTCCATTTGTCAGAAATCCACATGGCGCTTCTCCGCTTCGCACAATTTAACAAGATATTATACCATGCAAGTCAAGCGATGGCAACTACGGAAAAACGCAAAAGCAGCGCCGGGGCTTTTCTCTGAAAAGCCCCGGCGTCAATGTCCGTTCGATACGGTTCAGCCCGCCATGGAGAGGACCGCCTGCCACAGGTAGTAGACGACGTCGGCGCGCGGGCAGTCCGCGCCCGTCTCATAGGCCTCCGCGGTGCCGTAGATGCAGCCGCTCTCGTCGCCCCAGCGCTCCGCGTCGCTGAACCACTGCTTGCCCTCATAGGTCTCCGTCTCGCCGGGCTTGCCGACCGAGCGCCAGAGGAAGGTCAGCATCTGCCCGCGCGTCACGGGCGCGTCGGGCGAGAATTCGTAGACGCCGGCTTCCTCGTCCCAGGTCGTGCCGTTGGTGATGCCGTTCTCGATCGCCCAGAGCACCGCCTTTTCATAATAGCTGCCCGCGGCCACATCGGAGAAGCGGTTGTCGGTCGTCTCCGGCTCCGGGCACCAGTTCGCGCGCCACAGGAAGGTCACGGCCTGGCCGCGGTTGACCTGAAATTCCGGCATGAACAGCGCGTTGCCCTGTTCGTCCCAGCCCATGCCGTTGGTCATCCCGCACATCACAGCCCACGTCACCGCGGGGGCGTAATAGGCCAGCTCGTCGCAGACCAGCTTGAAGGCCTTCGAATAGCCCTCGCAGATCGGCCGGCCTTCATCCGTCAGCGCCGCCAGCGGCGTCCACGCGAAGTAGTTCTCCTCGCCGCCTTCGTACGCGGCGTCGGAATTGTATTCGTTGTGCGTCGTCAGCCAGTCGTGGACGTACAGCAGCTGCTCGTAGGGCCCGCCCTGCGCGGCGGCCTCCGCCGCCAGCGCCTGCACGGCGGCGGCCAGCGCCGCGATGAGCACAAACGCCAGCATCGTTTTCAGAAATCATTTCATGTCCGGTCCTCCCGTTTTTTGCTGTGGGTTTATCATAGCACAGTTGCGCGCGCGTGTCATTTGGATAGGTGTGAAACTTTCTTTGCTTTTTTTCGTCATATACGATAGAATATTATTCGATTGCGAAACTCGTTTCGCAATCGAGTTACTCGCGCTTATACTCTTTTTCAAGAGAAACATTATATAATGTTTCCCTTACCAGTGAGAGGAGCTCACTGGTAAGGGCGCAATGCGCCCTTGAAAAAACCGTGCAATACGAATTCCAAGCAAAGCATGCGCTTTGCTTGCGCAGCAATCGCTGCGCATTTCATTCTGAAATACGGAATTCGTATTATCGCCCTCGGCTTTGCAAAATCGGGACGCTGCCCAACAAAGTGGGTGCGTTCCGAAGAGGAGGAGTCGCCGAACGCAACGAGCTTTCCCGCTGCGCGGGGAAGCGAAGACGTGAGGCGCACGACGACGACGGCGCGAGGGCTCGCTCCCGCTTCGCCTTGGCGGTGTTTTTGACAGGGCGAAGCCCCGTCAAAAACCTTTGATTGGGCTGAGTTTACGTTTTTGGGAAGTCTTTTGGACTTTCGCAAACGGCTAATGATGTCATACAAAAGGAGGTCGCTCCCATGAAACGGATTTTTACCTTCCTGCTGCTCGCCGCGGCGCTGTGCGCGCTGGCGCTGCCCGCCGCCGCGGACATCGCCTATCTGCCGCGGGACAACTTCATCGAAAAGCACTGGGACGAGTGCAGCTATATGAACCGCTGGTTCTGGACCAACGGATCAGACGGCTATGTCCTCGCCCACAATACGCCGGATTCCAAGGATGCGACGCCGCTGCCCAACGGCGGGAAGTACTACATCAGCAACGTCTACCAGAACAAATGGGGCGTGCTGGAGTATGACCCCGACACGCTGGAAAACGCCTTGGTCAACGGCAGCGTCTCCGGCTGGGTGGACATGGACGAGATGGTCGCGGACTATGACAACGCAAGCTTCCACGCCGACCACGCGTCCGCGCTGCGCGACGAGACCGCCGAGCTGGCCCTGGACAAGGCCAGGACGCTCTATTGCTACAAGTATCCCGGCAGCGGCGAGGTCACGGAGGAGATCGCGGACGGCTGGTGGGACGACGGCATGGTGCTGAACCTCTCCCCGCTGTTCACCGACCCGGCGGGCCGGACATGGGGCGAGATCGGCTACTTCTATGGCATCCGCAACTGCTGGGTCTGCATCGACGATCCGTACAACGGCGCGCTGCCGCCGGACGAAAACTGCGTGACGGTTGCGACAAGCGCGCAGGCGACGCCGGAGCCGACGGAGGCACCCGCGCCGGCGGAGACGTCCGCGCCCGCGGGCAAGACCGTCGCGCTCACGCCGGCGGCGGACGATGCGACGCTGCAGCAGGCGGCAAAGGACAATCGCGGCAGCGGGCCCTACCTCGCGGCGGGCGCGGGCGGCGTCGTGGTCGTCGCGGCGGCGGTGCTCGCGGCGGCGCTGCGGAAAAAGCGGAAATAAGATGTGCGACACCAAACAGGCGTTCCGTCAGGAAGGCCTGTTTTCATTTGCCTTTTTCGGGCAGAATCACGCTTGTTTTTTCCAGCCGATGCGGTATAATTATATAATTAGAGGAATATACACAGCGCGCCATTTGAATAAATGAATTTTTGAGGTGAGTGACCATGCCGGAGCAAAAGATCGAAAAAGTGCTCGTCGCCAACCGCGGCGAGATCGCCATCCGCATTTTCCGCGCCTGCTATGACCTCGGGCTGCACACCGTTGCGATGTACAGCGCGGAGGACACCTATTCCCTCTTCCGCACCCGCGCCGACGAAGCCTATCTGATCGGCGAGGGCAAGACGCCCCTCGGCGCCTATCTGGACATCCCGGGCATCATCGACCTGGCCAAGCGCCGCGGCGTTTCTTACATCCACCCCGGTTACGGCTTTCTCTCGGAGAACCCCGCCTTTGCCAAGGCCTGCGAGGACAACGGCATCACCTTCATCGGCCCGCCCAGCGACGTGCTGGGCAAGATGGGCGACAAGCTCTCCGCCAAGGAGATCGCGAAGGCCTGCAACGTCCCCACCGTCCCCGGCTGCACCGAGCCGCTCAAAGACGGCGACGAGGCGCTGGAGAAGGCGATCTCCTTCGGCTTCCCGATCATTCTGAAGGCCGCCGCCGGCGGCGGCGGGCGCGGCATGCGCCGCTGCGACACGCCGGAGGAGGTCAAGCCCGCCTACGACCTCGTGCACTCCGAGGCCGAGAAGAGCTTCGGCTGCGGCGATATCTTCATCGAAAAATACCTTGTCGAGCCCAAGCACATTGAGGTGCAGATCCTCGCCGACAAGCACGGCCACGTCTACCACCTCGGCGAGCGCGACTGCTCGCTGCAGCGCCGCTACCAGAAGGTCGTCGAGTACGCCCCGGCGTGGAGCGTGCCGGAGGCCACGGTCAAGGCCCTGCGGGAAGATGCGGTCAAGATCGCCAAGCAGGTGGGGTACGTCAGCGCCGGCACGGTGGAGTTCCTCGTCGACCAGCGCAGCGGGCAGCACTACTTCATCGAGATGAACCCGCGCATCCAGGTAGAGCACACCGTCACCGAGATGGTCACGGGCATCGACATCGTCCGCGCGCAGATCCTCGTGGCGCAGGGCAAATCGCTGGACTATCCCGAGATCGGCCTGAAAAGCCAGGACGACGTGCACATCAACGGCTACGCTATACAGTGCCGCGTCACCACCGAGGACCCGGCCAACAACTTTGCGCCGGACAACGGCCGCATCACGGCCTACCGCTCCGGCGGCGGCTTCGGCGTGCGTCTTGACGGCGGCAACGCCTCCACCGGCACGGTCATCTCCCCGTATTACGATTCCCTGCTCGTCAAGGTCACGAGCTGGGACTGCACCTTCCCCGCCGTTTGCCGCAAGGCCGTGCGCGCGATCAACGAGGTGCACGTCCGCGGCGTGAAAACGAACATCCCCTTCGTCACCAACATCCTGACGCACCCGGCCTTCATCGCCGGCAAGTGCCACACGAAGTTCATCGACGAAACGCCCGAGCTCTTTGAAATCACCGACAGCCGCGACCGCGCCACGCGCGTGCTGAAGTACATCGCGCAGATCCAGGTGGCCAACCCCAACGCCGAGCGCCACCAGTACGACACGCCGCGCTTCCCGCAGGCGAAGGCGCCGCTGACGCCGGGCCTCAAGCAGATGCTCGACGAGAAGGGCCCCGACGCGGTCAAGCAGTGGGTCCTCGACCAGAAGAAGCTGCTGATCACCGACACCACGATGCGCGACGCGCACCAGTCCCTGCTGAGCACGCGCATGCGCTCGCGCGACATGCTCAAGGGCGCGGAGGGCACGGCGGACATCCTGCGCGACTGCTTCTCGCTGGAGATGTGGGGCGGCGCCACCTTCGACGTGGCCTACCGCTTCCTGCACGAATCCCCGTGGGAGCGCCTGACGAAGCTGCGCGAGCTGATCCCGAACATCCCGTTCCAGATGCTTTTGCGCGGCGGCAACCTCGTCGGCTACGCCAACTACCCGGACAACCTCGTGCGCGCCTTCGTCGCGGAGAGCGCCAAGCGCGGCATCGACGTGTTCCGCGTGTTCGATTCGCTCAACTGGATCCCGGCCATGGAGATCGCCATGGACGAGGTTTTGAAGCAGGGCAAGCTGCTGGAGGCCACGATGTGCTACACCGGCGACATCATGGACCCGAAGCGCGACCGCTACACGCTGGAATACTACGTCAACCTCGCCAAGGAGCTTGAAAAGCGCGGGGCGCACCTGCTGGCGATCAAGGACATGTCCGGCCTGCTCAAGCCCTACGCCGCGAAAAAGCTCATCGCCACGCTCAAGCAGGAGATCGGCATCCCGATCCACTTCCACACCCACGACACCACCGGCAACCAGGTCGCCGCGATCCTCATGGCGGCGGAGGCGGGCGTCGACATCGTCGATACCGCGATCTCCAGCATGTCCGGCCTCACGAGCCAGCCGAGCATGAACGCCGTCGTCACCGCCCTCAAGGGCACCGAGCGCGATACCGGCATCGACCCGGTCCGCCTGCAGGAGCTCAGCGATTACTACGCCGACGTGCGCCTGCGCTATGAGACCTTCGACAAGGGCCTCAAGACGACCACGACGGACATCTACCGCTTCGAGATCCCCGGCGGCCAGTACACGAACCTGCAGCCGCAGGTGGCCTCCCTCGGCCTCGCCAGCCGCTTTGACGAGGTGCGCGAGATGTACAAGACCGTCAACGACATGCTCGGCGACGTCATCAAGGTCACGCCCAGCAGCAAGGTCGTGGGCGACCTCGCGATCTTCATGGTGCAAAACGACCTCACGCCGGAGAACATCGTCGAGCGCGGCAAGACGCTCGCCTTCCCCGACAGCGTTGTGAGCTACTTCAAGGGCATGATGGGCCAGCCGCCCTGCGGCTTCCCGGAGGACATCCAGAAGGTCGTCCTCAAGGGCGAGGAGCCCATCACCTGCCGCCCCGGCGCGCTTCTGCCGCCGACGGACTTCGAGGCGCTGCGCGCCGAGCTGCGCAAGATCCGCGACAGCGAGCCGGAGATGAAGGACATCATCTCCTACGCCATGTACCCGAAGGTGTACGAGGAGTTCATCACCCACCGCAAGGAGTACGGCTACATCATGCGCATGGGCAGCCACGTCTTCTTCAACGGCATGGCCCTCGGCGAGACGAACAAGATCAACATCGAGGACGGTAAGACGCTCGTCATCAAGTACCTCGGCCTCGGCGACTACAACGAGGACGGCACGCGCAACGTCCAGTTCGAGCTCAACGGCATGCGCCGCGAGGTCGCGGTCAAGGACCCGAACGCGGTCGAGAAGGGCCGTCAGGCGCGTCTGGCCGACGAGAGCGAGCCCGGCGAGATCGGCGCTTCCATCCCCGGTCTGGTCAGCTCCGTCAGCGTCAAGGTCGGCGACGAAGTGGAGGAAAACCAGGTCGTCGCGATCATCGAGGCGATGAAGATGGAGACCTCGGTCACCGCGCCGAAGGCCGGCAGGGTCAAGGAGGTCTGCGTCGCCGCCGGACAGGTGGTCAAGGCCAAGGAGCTTCTGCTCGTCATCGAATAAGTATTTACACAGACACAGCCCCCGCCGACGGCGGGGGCTGTGTCAAGTTATTTCAGGCCGAGCGCGGCAAGGCAGGCGTCGAGCCACTCCAGAACCCGGAAGCGCAGCACGACGCCGTCCGCGCCGGCGGCGGCCTGCGCGTAGGGCGCGGCGGGCGTCAGCTCCGGGTAGATCGTCCCCCACCACGCGCAGCAGTCCGTCCGCCCGAGCACACAGGACCACAGCGCCGTCACCGCGACGGCACAGATGAGCGCGATCTCCCACTTTTTCAGTCGGTTGCCATGCATAAAGAAATCCCTCCGATCTTTCTGGTAGTATCGGAGAGATTTTCATTTTTTATTCCGATTCGGCGGTCAACCGGCGGGATAGCTGCCGTAGGGATAGGTTTTCAGGAAGTCCACCCACTGCGCATACTTCGGGCCGTTGAAGTGGATGCCGTCCTGCGAGGCGTCGGCCTCCGGGAGCCAGCCGTCCTCGTCGGCCATCGCCGTATAGAGGTCCATATAGTGCCAGCCGCCGTTCTCCGCCATCTGCGCGATGGCCTCGTTGAACGCTTCGATGCGCGCGCGCGTAAAGAGCTCCTCCGCGTCCGAGCGCTTTTGCGTGATGGGCGTCAGCGAGAAGACGTAGATTTCCGCGTCCGGCTCGCCCGCCGCGATGTCGCCGAGCAGCTCGGCGTAGATGTCGATGAAGGCGTCCTTCTGGAAGCCGAGCTCATTGATGCCGAACAGGACGAAAATCTTCCGATACTGCTTCTCCAGAAGCGCGTGCAGCATCGTGGACGGCGCGCCGTACTTATCCTTGCAGTCCTTGACCGCGCTGACGCTGACCACGCTGGCGCTGGTGCCGGAATAGAAATCGCCGTATTTCAGGCCGCCGAAGAGATGCAGGCCCTCCATCAGGGAATTGCCCAGAAAAGCCGCGTCGGCAAAGTAGCTGTCGTCCGCGGGCCCGGGCGGCGGCGTGGGCTCCGGCGTGGGCTCCGCGGAGGGGACGGGCGCGACGTCCGAGGCGGAGGCCGGGGGCGGCGTCTTCGGCAGGTCGGAGGCGGAGGCCGAGACGGGCGCGGGCGTCGGCGTCGGGGTCGGCGCAGGCGTCGGCGTCGGTGTCGGGGTCGGCGCGGGCGTCGGTTCCGGCGTCGGCGTCGGCGCGGGGGTCGTCTGTCCGCAGCCGGCCAGCAGCAGCGCCGCCAGCGCAAGGGCGATCCATATTCTGTTTTTACGGAGCAGACCGCGCATAAGCCGTATGTCCTGTCGTTTGTCTCAATATGCCGCCATTATATGCTCCTTCGGCGACTTTCGCAAGTGTTTTTAGTATTCGTAGATCCCGCCGCCGATGAATTCCCGGATCAGCGCGTCCGGCGCGACCAGATCCTTCGATATCACGCCGAAAAGCTGCAGCGCCGGAAGCACCCGCCGCAGCTCCTCAAAGCGCTCGATCCCGGCGGGCACGGACTGGAACAGCCGCGTTGCCGTGTTGTTGAACACGCACATCTCATAGGGGAAGGAGGAATCAAACTGGTAATCCGCCTTGTCCTTGAACGGTGAGATGTAGGCGATCTCGCCCCGGCGGACGTTGCCCCACATGCGCATCGTGTCCTGCGGGTCGCTGCCGCGGAAGTTGTGGTCGCGCACCATGCGCCGCACGAGACGGAACCACGTGCGCTTGAACACGATCTTGTCCTCGAACACCACGTCGCTGCGGGCGCTGATGTAGAGCTTGAAGGCCTCGGGGTGGACGTCGGTGATCATGTCGTTGAGCGCGTGGATGCCCTCGAAGACCACGACCTCGTCCTTGTGCAGGCGGATGGACTTGCCCGGCTCCTGCACGCGCATCTGCCGGACGAACTCATACTTCGGCACATAGATGCGCTCGCCGCGCGCGAGCATGTCGAAGTGGCGGTTGAGCAGGTCCATGTCGAGGCACAGCGGGGATTCGAGGTCCATCTCGCCCTCCGGCGTGCGCGGCACGGTCTCGGGCGTGACGGTCTTGAAATAGTCGTCCATCGCGACGTAGTGCGTGCCCACGCCGCGGCGCTCCAGCGCGTCCGCGATCTTCATCGCGGTCGTGGTCTTGCCGGAGCCGGACGGCCCGGAGAGCAGCACGATGGGGCTGCGGCTGAGATTCGCAATGATCTTTTCCGCCGCGGTTTCCACCTTTGTGTTGTAGGCCGCGTCGCTCTCCGCAAGGAAAGCCTTCGGGTCCGCAACGGTGCGGTAATTGATGTCAGTCAGAGAATAGCTCATGGTATGTTCTCTCCTTGAAAAAACTCCGTTATGCGGCGCTTGTCCGCGCAGACGGCCTCGATGCCGTCGATGTATTCCTTGGCATATTTCGGCGCAAAGACGCGCTTGAGCAGGCCTTTGCCGTCGGCCAGCTTCGTGGACGCGCCCGCGCCCATGGCGAGGATGCTGCACAGCTCCTCCATGATGCAGATGTTGTAGAGGTTCTCCGTGCCGGGGCGGCACCAGCCGACGTTTTCAAAGCCGCCGGACATGAACTTTTGCCGGTAGAGGTAGTACGGGGCGTAGCCGCCTTCGCGCAGGCGCGCCGCGGCGTATGCCAGCATCTCCCCCACCGCCGCCGCGTCGGGCAGGCGCGTGCCCTCCAGCAAAATGCGCGAGCCCTTCTTCAGCGCCAGCGTGTGCACCGTGACGTTCTCGGCGCCGAGGGACAGCACGGTGTCCAGCGTGTGCGCGAAGCCCACCGTGTCGTCCTCCGGCAGCCCGGCGATCAGGTCCATGTTCACCGCAAACCCGCCGACGGCGCGCACAAGCTCCAGCGCGCGCAGGACGTCCTCGGCCGTGTGCCTGCGGCCGATGGCCTCCAGCACGCGGTCGGACATCGTCTGCGGGTTGACGCTCACGCGCGTGACGCCGTGGGCGCGCAGCGCCTCCAGCTTCTCCCGCGTGATCGTGTCGGGCCGCCCGGCCTCGACAGTCAGCTCGGCGCACTCAGACAGGTCGAAGCAGTCCTCCAGCAGCGTCAGCACGGCGTCCAGCTGCGCAGCGGAAAGCGTCGTGGGCGTGCCGCCGCCGAAATAGACCGCGCGGACGCGGCGGCGCGCTGCGCGCGCGGCGTCCGCCGTGGCGCGGATGTCCTGTTCCAGCGCCGCGACGAAGTCCGGGATCAGCTTCATGCTCTTTTCGACCGACTGGCTCACAAAGGAGCAGTAGGCGCAGCGGGTGGGACAAAACGGCACGCCGACATAGAGCATGACGTCCTCCGGTGCGAGCGTCCGCTGCGCTTCGCGGGCGGCGCGGGCGGCGTCCAGCGTGAGCGCAGCCCGCTCCGGGGACACGTCGTACAGCGCGATGAAGCGGCGCAGCGCATGCGCGTCGCTGTCCGGCCCCTCGTCCATGAGCCGCCGCATCAGCAGCGCCGGGCGGATGCCGCTCAGCGCGCCCCAGACCGGCTTTTCGCCGTGAAAGCGGACGGCGGCGCGGTAAAAGCTCTGCTTGACGGCGCGCTGGCGCAGCCGCTCGGCCTGCAGTCCGCTGCCAAGGTCGGCCAGGCGGACGCGCGATACGCCGCAGAAGCTGCGGCCGTCGGGCGCGGTGATCGCCGTCTCCGCCGTGAGCCATTGCGCGCCCTCGCGCAGCGTCACCCGGGCGCGCAGCGCGCCGGAAGGACGCGCCGGATAGGTCGGGCGCTCCTCCGGAAAGAGCATCAGCATGATCTGTTCCACCGCGTAGCGGTAGGTATGTCCGATCAAAAAAAGTTCCATGTCGCTATTGTAGCATACGCCGCGCAGGAAAGCTATGACAAATTATCGCAGCGCGGCCTGCATCAGCAGGCCTCGCTGCGATAAAAAAACCGCGATGCCGTGGGGCTCCATGATAACCTGCGTAATTGCAGGTGGGTCGCCTCCTTGCCGCTTCTCTGCTTCCAACGTCCGCGCACGGTCAAAGCCGGGCGCGGGAGGCCTGCAATTCACGGCGAGAGCAATCGGCGTCCCTTATAATTCCTGTAGGTCCATACGAAGCCTGTTTCCACGAACATCGCAGTCATTCAATTATTCTATGCACAACGGCGGGGATTATTCCTCCTCGTCCTCCTCGTCAAAGAGCTCCTCCATGAAAACGGCGTAGACCTTCTCCAGAAGCTCCTCATCGTCGACGCTGTCGAGCATTTCCTCGCCGTCGACCTCGGTGCATTTCAGGATAATGAAGCCGTAATCCGGATCGTCCTCCTCCATGTCGGTGGGGAGAAAGACGCGGTAAAGCGCATCCTCATACTCCACCTCTCCGACGACCTCCAGCTTGAAGTTGTTGCCCTCCTCGTCGGTGATATCGACGTAGATGCCCTCTTCCTTTTCCATGCGCTGCGCCTCCTGTCTTTCTTGGCGTCCGTCCAGTCATAGTATATCCGACGTGGGCGGAGAAATCAATCGCAATTTCAGCCAAAAGCACGCCCTGAAATTTTACGAACCGAGATCCTCCAGCAGCTCCAGAAGCTCGGATTCGTCCCCGACGGGATAGCCGCGCTCGATCAAGGCGCGGTCCGTGGCGCGCAGCGTGGACAGGTCGATGTCCGTCACGCTGCGCGGCGTTGCGGGATCGCCGCGGTCGAACACCGCGACGGTGCCCTGCCATGCGCCGAGATAGAGCATCTCATCCGGCGCCTTCTTCGGCTTTGTGAGATCCGCCAGCGTGAGCGCCGCCATGGTCACAGCCGCAGCCAGCAGGCAGACGCACGCAGCGATGCGAAAGGTCGTACGCAAGCAAACTCCTCCTTTTTGGAGAAAGTCTGCCCCGTTTCGATGGAAATTATTCCAGATAGAGCTCCCGCAGGCGCGCAAAGTCGGCGTCGGTCAGGCCGAGGGGGCCGCGCAGGTAGGCATCCAGCCCGCCCCAGGTCTCCCTGACGGTCTCCAGCCAGATGTTCAGATTCTCCGGGAAGACGTTGAAGAGCTTGTCGAGGACCTCCCGCGGCCAGGGGCGCACGCCCACGCTCATCGGCTCCGCCTCCGCTTCCTTCAGGCCGATGTTGGAGAGGAAATAGTCCTCCTTCGCCGTCTCGAGCTCCGCGCCCAGCGCCGTGAGGATCAGGATCGCGCCGATGCCGGTGCGGTCCTTGCCCTGCGCGCAGTGGAAGTAGACCGCGCCCTCCGGGCAGTCCAGCAGCACCCGGAACATCTCCGCGTAGGCCGCAGCGGAGACCTCGCTGCGTCCGATGTTGCCGTAGACCCTGCGGAAGATCGCGTCGAAGTCCGGCACGACGTCCATCGTCGGCGGCTTCATCTTCGGCGGCTCCGGGAGCACGGGGCAGGCGTGCGCCTGCGCGCCGGGGACGGCGCGGTTGGGATACTTTTCGCGCTCGTTTCCGTCGCGGAAGTCGATGATGCGGCGCAGGCGGAACTCCTTCTCCAGGCGCTCCAGGTCCGCGTCGCTGGCCTTGTCCAGCGCCGCGCCGCGCAGCAGGCGGCCCGGGCGGACCTTCTTTCCGTCCGCGGCGGGGATGCCGCCGAGGTCGCGGACGTTCACAATCCTGTCAAATGCAATAAACATAGGCATTCTCTCTTTCCGTCAAATTTCGATCTCTCTCACCGGCTGCGCCGCGAAGGTCTCGCGCCAGCGCGCGCGCAGCGTCGCGGCGGCGGCTTCGGCGGCGGCCGCGTCCGGGAACAGCCCGAAGACCGCGCTGCCCGTCCCGCTCATCACCGCGCCGCGCGCGCCGGCGTCCAGCAGGGCGCTTTTGATCGCACCGATCTCCCCGCAGCGGCGGGGCAGAACGTCCTCAAAGACGTTGTACATCCGCCGCGCCAGCCCCTCCAGGTCGCCCGCGGCCATCGCGTCCAGCAGCCCATCCGTGTCCGGGTGGATGCGGCTGCGGCGGCCGTCGATCTTCGCAAAGAGCTCCGGCGTGCGGATGGAAAAGCGCGGCTTGCAGATCACGATGCCGCACGCGGGCATCTCCGGCGCGCGCTGCAGGATCTCACCCCGCCCGACGGCAAGCGCGGTGCCGCCCCGGACGCAGAAGGGCACATCGCTGCCCAGCGTCCCGCCCAGCGTCTCCAACGCCTGCGCGTCCATGCCCGCGGCGCACAGCGCGTTGAGCGCGCGCAGCACGGCGGCCGCGTCCGCGCTGCCGCCGCCCAGCCCCGCGCCCACGGGGATGCGCTTGCGCAGCGTGATGCGCGCGCCGCGCCCCGGCAGCCCCGCCGCGGCGAAGAACGCCGCCGCCGCCTTCGCGGCGATGTTGTTCCCGTCCTGCGGCAAAAAGCCGAAGTTGCTGCGCACCGTGACGGCGGAATCGTCGGTCAGCGCGATGTGAACGTCGTCGCACAGCGAGGCGGTCTGCATCACCATTTTCATTTCATGGTAGCCGTTCGGCAGCTTCCCCAGCACGTCCAGCGAGAGGTTCAGCTTGGCATACGCCTTGACTTCGATCTCGTTCATTCGTCGCCCTTCCTGATTATCATTGAGTGTATTATATCGGATATCTCCGCGTTTGAAAAGAGCTTTTTCGGTTTGACAGGGATTTTCCGGAATGGTAAGATTCTTTCATACGGAAAGGAGGGACCGCCATGCCGAAGGTCTACAGCTTCATCGCCTGGTCCGGCACGGGAAAGACCACCTATCTTGAGCGCCTGATCGCCGCGCTGAAGGCGCGCGGCGTCTCCGTCGCCGCCGTCAAGCACGACGCCCACCGCTTTGACGCCGACCGCGAGGGCAAGGACAGCTGGCGCTTCGCCCGCGCGGGCGCCGACGTCGTCGCCGTCGCGGACGGCGAAAAGTGCGCCGTTTTTGAATACCGCCCCGCGTCCCTCGCCGGTCTGCTCGCGCGCTTGCCGGAGACGGATATCGTGCTCGTCGAGGGCTGGCACGCCGAGGCCGGCAACGCGATCGTGCTGCACCGCGCCGCGACGGGCAAGCCGCCGAAGCTCTCCCCTGCGGACTGTGTCGCCGTCGTCACCGACGCACCTATGCTCGCCGCGGGCCGCCCCTGCTTCCCGCTGGACGATCCCGCGCCGCTGGCCGACTGGCTGACGCGGCAAATGCTTACCCCTCATAACCAACCGTGAAAGGAGCGTGAACGGATGAAGAAACGATTGCTGTGCCTTGCGCTGGCGCTGACGCTGCTGTTCGCCCTCGCCGTCCCCGTCTGGGGCTACAGCGGCTTTCAGGATTTCCTGAACGCCACCGGACGGCTCAAGGGTGTGGATTACACCCGCATCCGGCAGGACACCCGGCAGTATATCCGCGTGACCTTTGAGATCGGCAGCCAGTCCTTCAACGGGATGCTGAAAAAGGGCTACCGCCTGGAGGACAAGGAGGCGGATGGCATCATCAAGAGCACTATGCTGGGCTTCGGGCTGAACGAGACGAAGCTTGCGCTCTATGAGATGGACATCGCCAGAGCGAAGGCGCTCGATCCCGCCTTCAAGCCCCAGTTCTGGATCGAGATGATCGGCCAGCTCATGGGCGCGGGCGACGCCTTTGCCGCAAAGGCCATCGCCGACGGCCAGATGACCGGCACGCAGTTTTTCATGGACAAATTCACAGACAAGGTGATCTCCCAGGGGGCCGCCGCCTTCGCCGAGTACGCCGCGATGGGCCCCGCCGGCGCCTTCATCGTGAACGCGCTGACCGGCTCCGTGAAGCCCATGGCGAAGGAGGTGCTGAAGGCGATCCAGAACGAAGAGGCCAAGCAGAAGGCCATCGTCGCCGCCGCGCTCCTCGACGCCTTCTATCAGCGCTGCAACCAGCGGCTGAAGGAGGAGGCGGACAAGAAGGACAACACGAGCTGGCGCCTCACCGCCAGCGGGAAGAGCAAGGTGGAGCGCACGCTCTTCGGCGCGCCGGTCATGCAGAACTGGACGCTGAAGTGCGACCTGCGCATCGAGGAAGACACGGAGAAGCCCGGCGGCATCTACTCCGGCGTCATGGCGGTCGACATCACCCACGACATGACGAAGTTCGACGGGAAATTCCTCTCGCTGGTGGCAAACGAGCTGGGACCTCTGCCGGAAGCGATCCAGAAAGCCCGCGCGGTCGGAAACAACATCTACGACTGCTGGAGCACGCCCTCCAAGCTGGAAAAACACCTCCTTGCCAAACGGGTGCGCTTTGTCATCCCGGACAACGTCGCGGGCTACGCGAAGGGCGCCTTCATCGACGAGGTCGGGATCCGGGACTTCTTCCAGTCCAAGGAGGACTTCTGGAGCCTGCATCCGCTCTGGGTCGTGCCGAACGGCGTCCTGCCGATCATGGACCAGCAGGGGCGTTACAGCTTCCCGGGCGGCGGCGCGGGACAGTTCGTCGCGATCTGGAACCTGACGGGCGAGATCTGGGACGGCTTCAGCCCGCAGATCTATCTGATGTCGTCCGATTACATCGGTTGGGCGCACGGGAAAACCTGGTCGATCGACAACAGCCAGACCACGAGCGGCGGCGTGCTGAAGGTCAACCACGACATTTTCAGCGATCTGGAATCCGGCGGCATCACCCTGCGCATGGGCTGGAAGGGGGAGGAAGCATGAAAAAGCTGTTTGGTCTGCTTTTGACGGCGGCGCTGCTGCTGACGCTCTGCGCCTGCGGTTCCGCTCCCGCCCCGGCACAGACACAGCCGCCCGCCCCGGCACAGACGCCGGCGCCCGCGGCAACGGCGGAGCAGCCGGCGCAGACGCCCGCCCCCGCCGAAGCGCAGCCGCCCGAGACGGACGGCGGCGCGCTGATCACCGGCGAGGCGGCGCAAAATGCCGACGGACTGAACGAATTCGGCCTGCCCGATCTCTCCATGTACTCTGCCGAGGAGATCTGGGATATGTATCTTCACCCGGAGAATTGGGACGAAGCGGTGCTGACGCTGACGGACGGCGACTTTGAGTTCGGCGACCCCGCGCCGTATTCCGACCCGGAGGTCGACGCCGACTATGTCTTCGACCTCGGCGAATGGCATGATTACGACCCCGGCGACTGGACGCCAGGCCCGGACGAGGCCGGGGCGTTCGACTGGTCGGAGTTTGATGCGCCCGACGGGGAGATCGGAGAACTGCCCGGTCTGCCGTCCGGCGCGGCGCTGCCGGAGAAATACGCTTTCCTGCTGCCGGACGGCCTGCGCGACGGCGACATGGCCATGGAGGAGGACGGCATGTTCATGCTGAACCTGCCGGACCGGAGCAGCGAGGCGTATGCGGCGATCGTACAGGCCGCCAGGGACGCCGGCTACGCCAGAGACGCCCAGGAAACGAACGTCATGGGCATGCAGATGTTCACCGCGGGCAACGGCAGCGAGACGATCACGATCATCTTCCGGGACGGCGCTGTCATGGTTTCGTTTGCGTGACAAGACCGATGCGCTTTCCTTCTGCCGCCTTTGCTGACATACACACGCAAAAACCGGGCCGAAAATCGGCCCGGTTTCCTTATATCTGTTCTGTTTATACGACGCGTTTCGCCCCGACGTATTTGCGGGTGTAGTAGCTGCTGTCCAGGTCTGAGATGATGACGCCGGTGGAGCTGGTGCTGGCGTGGATCATCTGCCCGTCGCCGATGTAGATGCCCACATGCGACACGCTGTACGGTCCCCAGCCGAAGAACACGAGGTCGCCCGGCTGCAGCTCGTCCTTGCTGACGGCGGCGCCGTCGCTCGTGTAGATGTCCTGCGCCACGCGGTGGAGCGAGATGTCGTGCTGGGCGCAGACATAGTTGGCAAAGCCGGAGCAGTCAAAGCCGGTGGAGGGGCTCATGCCGCCCCAGCGGTAGGCGTAGCCCTTGTAGAGCATCGCGGTCTGCACCAGCGCGTCGCCCGCCGTCTGCGCGGCGGAGCCGGTCGCGGCGCTTTGATAGCGCACAAGGTCGCTGCGGACGTAGCCGGACTTGCCGCTCTCGTCCGTCACGCGCAGCCACTGGCCGCTGACGCCGGTCACGGTCACGGCGGTGCCGGTTTTCTTCAGATTCTTCATCACGGCGCTGCCGGTGCCGGCAGCGGCGCGCAGGTTGACGTCGGTGCCGTTTGTGGCGGCGGCGAACTGATACGTCCCCTCCGCGGTCTCGGAAAATTCCGCGAAATCGGCGGAGACGTAGCCCTTCACGCCGTTATAGACGACCTGATACCAGCCGTCGAGCTGCGCCTCCACAAGGAGGAACGCGCCCTTCGGCATCTCCAGCAGGACGTTGGCGTCGGTCGTCGTGTCCGTGCTCGTGCGCAGGCGCACGCTGCTGCCCGTCACCGTGGCGCCGCCGATGGTGAGCGCCGCGCCCGGCGTTGTAAGCAGGACCGCCGCAAGCAGCACAGCCGCGGCCGTCCGGATCCATTTGCGTTTCATACCCGTTTGTTTCCCCGTGTTTCCGGGCGCGGGAGCGTATCGCCCCCTCCGCCCTGTTTCAGCCCTGCGCGAGCGCGCGCTCAAGCCAGATGGACGCGACGTCCATCGCGGTGTAGAGACTGTCCTTCTCGGTCTTTTTCACGACGCGGTCACGGCTCTTGATGTCCGGATCGGTCAGCTGCAGCTGGACGGAGACCTTGGAGGCGACGTCAAGATCCTTGACCTTCTTCGTCTCCATGATCTGCAGCATGATGATGTATTTGTCCGCCATGGAGCCGAAATAGATCAGATTGTCCTTCCGGCGCAGCGGGTGTCCCTTGTATGTCAGCACGGCCTTTTCTGCCATTGCCCAAACCCTCCTGTCATGTTTCGTCCGCAGGATCGCACATAATTGTAACCGAATTGTAACGCTTTTTTGTTGTTATGTCAATCTGCGGCCGCAAATGTTTACAAAATTGATGCATTTCTTACACATTTAGTGGCGCGGCCCGGGGACAGCCGCGACATGTGGTGTATGAGAATATTTGCTGCGGAAAAGCGCCCGTGCGCTGCCGTGCGCACGGGCGCCTGATGCCGATTTGATTTGTTTATGCCAGCGCGACGGTGATGATGGCCATGTGGTAGACCTCGTCGGCGTTGCAGCCGCGGGAAAGGTCATTGATCGGGGCGTTCAGGCCGAGCAGGATCGGGCCGTAGGCGTCATAGCCGCCGAGGCGCTGCGCGATCTTATAGCCGATGTTGCCGGACTCGATCTGCGGGAAGATGAAGGTGTTCGCCTGGCCGGCCACGGGGCTGCCGGGGAACTTGAGCTGGCCGACCTCGGGGGCGACGGCGGCGTCGAACTGCATCTCGCCGTCGATGTTCAGCTCGGGCGCGAGCTCCTTGGCGATCTTCGTGGCCTCGGCGCTCAGCGCGACGGTGCCGCCCTTGCCGGAGCCCTTCGTGGAAAAGCTCAGGAACGCGACCTTCGGGTCGATGCCGAAGATCTTGGCGCAGCGGGCGCTCTCGACGCCGACCTCCGCCAGCTTCTGCGCGGCGGTGAACTTCACGTTGCCGTCCTTATCGACGTCGTCGGTGTATTCGATGTTGATGGCGATGTCGCCCATGCACAGCGTGCGCAGGCGCTCCTCGCCGGTCTCGCGGTTGAGGATGACGCAGGAGGAGACGAGGTGGGCGCCGGGCTTGGTCTTGACGAGCTGCAGCGCGGGGCGCACAGTGTCGGCGGTGGAGTAGGTCGCGCCGCCCAGAAGCGCGTCGGCCACGCCCTGCTTGACCAGCATGGTGCCGAAATAGTTGCCCTTCATCAGCGCCGCGCGGCACTCCTCGGCGGTCATCTTGCCCTTGCGCAGCTCGACCATCTTCTCAACCATGCCGTCCATGCCCGCATAGGTGGCGGGGTCGATGATCTTCGCGCCGTCGATGCAAAAGCCGCCCTTCGCGGCCGCGGCCTTGACGTCGGCCTCCGGGCCGATGAGGATGACGCCCATCAGGTCGTCCGCCAGCAGGCGGGACGCGGCGCTGAGGATGCGCGCATCGGTGCCCTCGGTGAAGACGATGGTCTTTTTGCTCTCCTTGAGCTTTGCGATCAGTTTATCGAACATTTCGGATGCCTCCCATTCCAATAATGTAAAATGCGACGCAAACACTTTATCACTTCTCCCGGAAAAGTCAAGCTTTCCCCTTTACAAACCCTTGTCCCGTCCGGTATAATACAGACTGTTATCTAGATTTCCGGAGGCGCCCCATGGCACGTACCTTTTCCGAAACCATGTCCGCGCTGCGCCGCAGCCGAGGATTGAGCCAGCGGCACGCGGCGGCGGACCTGAACATTTCACAGGCGCTGCTGAGCCATTACGAAAACGGCGCCCGTGAGCCGGGGCTGGACTTCGTCTGCCGGGCCTGCCGGTATTACGGCGTGTCCGCCGACTATCTGCTGGGGCTCACCGACGTGCCCGGCGGCGCGGAGGGCGCGCTCGCCGCGCTCGGCGAGCTGACGGCGGAGCTTGACGCGCTGGCGAAGCGCGGCGGCAAGCTGCGGGAGGAGCTGAACCCATGATCGAACGCGACCACATCCGAAATTTCTCCATCATCGCCCACATCGACCACGGCAAGAGCACGCTCTCCGACCGTCTCATCGAGCTGTGCAAGGCGATCCCCGCGCGGGAGATGGAGGACCAGATCCTGGACAACATGGAGCTGGAGCGCGAGCGCGGCATCACGATCAAGGCCCGCGCCGTCCGGCTGGACTACACCGCGGAAAACGGCGAGGTCTACGCCCTGAACCTGATCGACACGCCGGGCCACGTCGACTTCAACTATGAGGTCAGCCGCTCCCTCGCCGCCTGCGAGGGCGCCGTCCTCGTCGTGGACGCGGCGCAGGGCGTGGAGGCCCAGACGCTGGCCAACACCTATCTCGCGATGGACCACGATCTGGAGATCCTGCCGGTCATCAACAAGATCGACCTGCCCGCCGCCGACCCGGCGCGCGTCAAGCAGGAGATCGAGGACATCATCGGCCTGCCCTGCGACGAAGCGCCGGAGATCTCCGCCAAGCAGGGCATCAACATCCCCGCCGTGCTGGAGGACATCGTCCAACACATCCCCGCCCCGACGGGCGATCCGGACGCGCCGCTGCGCGCGCTCATCTTCGACAGCCAGTACGACAGCTATCTCGGCGTCGTCGTCTACGTCCGCGTCATGGAGGGCAGCCTGTCCGTCGGGCAGGAGGTCCGCATGATGGCGACGGGCACGGACTACAAGGTGCTCGAGTGCGGCTACCTGCGCCCAAAGGGGGTCGAAAACGTCCGCTGCCTGCGCGCCGGCGAGGTCGGCTGCTTCACCGCCAGCATCAAGAACGTCAAGGACACCCGCGTGGGCGACACGGTGACCGAGGCAGCGCGAAGCGCCGCCGAGCCGCTGCCCGGCTACCGCCCGGTGCGCCCGATGGTCTACTGCGGCATCTACACCGAGGACGGCAGCCGCTTCGGGGACCTGCGCGACGCGCTGGAAAAGCTCCAGCTCAACGACGCCTCGCTCGTCTACGAGCCGGAGACCAGCGTCGCCCTCGGCTTCGGCTTCCGCTGCGGCTTCCTCGGCATGCTCCACATGGAGATCATCCAGGAGCGTTTGGAGCGCGAGTTCAACCTCGACCTCATCACGACGCTGCCCAGCGTCATCTATGAGATCACAAAGACCGACGGCACGATGGTGCGCATCGACAACCCGCACGACTACCCCGACCCCGGCATCATCCGGGAGGCGCAGGAGCCCTACGTCAAGGCGTCGATCATCTCCCCGCCGGACTACATCGGCAACATCATGCCCATCTGCCAGGACCGCCGCGGCGAGTATCAGGATATGCAGTACCTCGACAAAAACCTCGTCGAGCTGCACTATCACATGCCGCTCGGCGAGGTCGTCTACGACTTCTTCGACACGCTGAAGGCCCGCACAAAGGGCTACGCGTCGCTCGATTATGAGTTTTTGGAGTACCGCCCCAGCGAGCTGGTGAAGGTCGACCTGCTCTTGAACGGCGAGCAGGTGGACGCGCTTTCGTTCATCGTCCACAAGGATAAGGCGTACGCGCGCGCGAGAAAAATCTGCGAAAAGCTCAAGGACAACATCCCGCGCCAGCTCTTTGAGGTGCCGGTGCAGGCCGCCATCGGCGGCAAGATCATCGCCCGCGAAACCGTCAAGGCCATGCGCAAGGACGTCCTCGCCAAGTGCTACGGCGGCGACATCACGCGCAAGAAGAAGCTGCTGGAAAAGCAGAAGGAGGGCAAGAAGCGCATGCGCTCGCTCGGCAGCGTGCAGATGCCGACCGAGGCCTTCCTCGCGGTTTTGAAGATCGACGACGATAATTGATCGTCCGGGAACCGCTTCGCTGTGTTCCCGGACGAGAAAGCTGCGGAGCTTGTCAGCGCCGCTTTCCAAAAAACGCCTTCAGCAATTCAGCGCTCTCTTCGGCCAGGATTCCGCCGAAAATCGCCGTGTGTGAGGGGTATCGCTCCTCAAAGAGATTGAGGATGCTGGCAGCAGAGCCGTAATTCGGCTCGCGCGCGCCGTAGACCAGCGTGCCCAGCCGAGCGTTGATGAACGCCCCGGCACACATTGGGCAGGGCTCCAGCGTCACGAAGGCCGTGCAGTCGTCCAGCCGCCAGTCGCCGCGCGCGGCGCAGGCGGCGGTGAGCGCCTCCAGCTCCGCGTGGCCGGTGACGGCGCGCGTCGCCTCCCGGCGGTTGCGCCCTTCGCCCAGCACGCTGCCCTGCGCGTCCACGATCACGCAGCCGACAGGCACCTCGCCCTCGTCCGCCGCCGCGGCAGCCAGCTCCAGCGCCCGGCGCATATAGCGTTCAAACTCCATTCTTATCCCACCCGGAGAGGAATTTTTCCTATGCTGATATCCATTTTACTGATCGGCATCAGTTTGTCAATGGACGCCTTCGCGGTGTCCGTCACCAACGGACTCACGCTCAAGAATTTCAACGTCCGCCACGCGCTTTGGATGGGGCTTTACTTCGGCGGCTTCCAGTTTTTGATGCCGCTGCTCGGCTATCTCCTCGGCAGCACGGTCAGCCACTACATCATGAAGTTCGGCCCCTACATCAGCTTTGCGCTTCTGGCCTTCATCGGCGGGAAGATGCTGCTGGAGAGCATCAAGCCGGGCGAGGAGGAAGCGGACGGCATGGCCGAGCTGCGCCACAAAAATCTGCTGGCCGCCGCCGTCGCCACCAGCATCGACGCGCTGGCCGTCGGCGTCAGCTTCGCCTTTCAGGAGGACCTGAAGCTGCTGCCCAGCTGCCTGCTGATCGGCTGCACCACCTTCGTCATCAGCTTCGGCGGCGCGATGCTCGGCAGCCGCATCCCGAAGCTCAACGGCAAAAAGGCCGGCATCGTCGGCGGCATCGTGCTCATCGGCATCGGCCTGAAGCTGCTGATCGAGGGCGTTTTTCTGAAATAGGCAAGTATCGGCAAACGACCCCCCGGCACCTTGGTGTCGGGGGGTCGCCGCGCTTGGGAAAAAGAAGAGAGAGAGGATTAGAAAACCATTTCAGCAATGGTGTGATAGCTTATCTGCCGAAGGGGGAGCCGCCGAAGAACTCGCGGAAGAAGTCCTCGTAGCTGCTGCCGGACTGCTCCGGCGTCTGGGGCGTCTCCTCGTTGTCCTTGCCGTCGGCCTCCAGCTTCTCCGGGGTGGCCTCGTCAAAGGTGATCGTGAGCTCCAGGTACTGCCCGTCGCGGTAGACCTTCAGCACGGCGCTGTCGCCGGCGTGGTAGTCCTTCTTGGCGGCGATCAGCTCTTTGCCGGAGGTGATCTCCTTGCCGTCGATGGCGACGATGATGTCGCTCTCCTGCAACCCTGCGGTCTCGGCGCAGCTGCCCGCGTGGACCGTGCCGACCAGGGCTCCCTGCACCAGCCCGTAATACTGGGCGGCGGAGGCGGTCACCGTGCCGACGTTGATGCCCATATAGGCCTTCCCGCGGACAAAGCCGTCACTGATGAGGTCCTGCGCGATGTGCACCGCGTCGTTGATCGGGATCGCGAAGGCCAGGCCCTCGATCTCCGTGGATACCTTCTTGGCGACGACGATGCCGATGACCTCGCCGCGGCTGTTGTAGATGGGGCCGCCGGAGTTGCCGCCGTTGATGGCCGCGGTCGTCTGGAAGACGTTGACGGTCTCGGTCCTGCCGGTGCTGGAATTGGCCGCCGTGATCTGGCGGTCCTTCGCGGAGACGATGCCCTCGGTCATGGAATACTCCAGCTCGCCGGTCGGGTTGCCCACGGCGTAGACCGTTTCGCCGACCAGCATCGCGTCACTGTCGCCGAGGATGGCCGCGTTCAGGCCCGTGGCGTCGATCTTCAGCAGCGCCACGTCGTTGTCCTCCTCGTAGCCGATCACCGCGGCGGTATACGTCGCGCCGTCATGGGTGAGGACCTGGACCTCGTAGCCGCCGGATACCGCGTCCTCAATGACGTGGTAGTTGGTGAGGATGTAGCCGTCCTCCGAGATGATGAAGCCGGAGCCGCTGACGGCGCCCTTGGTGGTATAGCCGAAATAGTTGGTGTAGGTGATCTCGGTCTTGACGCCGACGACCTGCTCCAACGCGCGGTTATAATAGATCTCGGTCGGCGTCATCTCCCCGCTGCTGACGCGGTTGGTGGTCACGGCCTTCGTGCTCTCGCCGCTCGAAAGGTTGAGAACGGCGCCGGAGGAAGCGTCGCTGCCGCTGCCGGAGGCGGCGCGCTGCGGCGCTTCCTCCACCGTCTCGGCGGGCGTGTTCTTCGCCAAAAGCGTCGGCGCAAAGCTGCATGCCAGCCCGCCGAGGATCGCGCAGACCAGGCACAGGGCGATCACCGCCGCAGGGTGCATGCCGCGGCGGACGCGCTTTTCCTTTTTCTGCCGCACGGGCTGTTCGGCAAAGGAATAGCTTCTGGGCATCGTGCCGGCGTCGGAGGCGGGAATGTAGCCCGCGTCGGCGTAGGCGCCGTGCTCCTGCGCTGCGTTCGGGCGCTGCGCTGCCGGATCGGAAGGCGCGTTGGACGGCGTATATCCCGCGGCGTCCGCCGGGGCGGCCTGCTGCGGCGCCGCGGACTGGGCCGCCGGCTCCGCCTCGCTGCGCACGGGGCGCTCGTTTTCGTACTCATTGCGTTCTTCATAGTCTGCCATGGGGATTTGCCTCTTTTCGTTTTGGATAGCTATATTTTACGGAAGCTTTGTGAAGAAAGCATGAACAAAGCCAAAACGCTTTTTGAACTTTTTGCGGGCGATTTGTAACATCGCCGCGGCGCGAATTCCTTTCATACATCTTAATTACAATAAAGTTAAGTATAGCTTAGATAAGTATAGGACAGTAGAGTACAGTATAGAGAAAGAAAGAATAGAGAAAGAAAGAACGGAGTCGAGTCAAGGAAAGGGGCGCAGTTGCGCCTGTGGAAAGCCCCTTTCCCTGTTGATAAAATTGTGGATAACTGTGCGTTTCTGTGGAAAACTCCCCAAAAATATTTTTTCTCGAAGGCCTGTCATTTCGAAAATGCTGTGCTATAATGGAAGCAACCAAACAAATCGGAGGTTGATGCATATGTTAGACAAGCTGTTGGAGTCCCTTGGGATCTCGGGCGCATCCGTCGTGATCTCCGCGATCCTCGTGTTCCTGGTCTGCCTGATCGCGATCAAGCTCATCATGAAGGCGGTCGAGAAGCTGCTGGCCAGGTCCAAGAAGATGGACACGGTGCTGCAGGGCTTCCTGAAGACCGTCGTGCGCGTCGCGCTGTGGGCGCTGGCCATCGTCATCATCGCCGGCACGCTGGGCATCCCCACCGCCTCGCTCGTCGCGGTCATCAGCATCGCCGGCCTGGCGCTGAGCCTGTCCGTGCAGAACATTCTGACGAACCTCTTCTCCGGCATCACGCTGCTGATCACCAAGCCCTTCGGCGCGGGCGACCTCATCGACGTCGGCGCGAACACCGGCGTTGTGAAGACCGTCGGCCTGTTCTACACCGTGCTCGACACGCTGGACAACCGCGTGATCAGCATCCCGAACAGCGACGTGACCGGCGCAAGCGTCGTCAACTACAGCCGCAACCCGCTGCGCCGCGTGGACATGACCTTCAACGCCTCGTATGACGACAGCACCGAGGCCGTCCGCGCCGCGATCCTCGAGGCCGCAAAGGCCGACCCGAAGATCCTGGCCGACCCGGCGCCGTTCATCGTCATCGGCCAGTACAAGGAGAGCAGCGTGGAGTACATCGTCCGCGTCTGGTGCAAGAACGCCGATTACTGGGACGTCTACTTCGGCATGAACGAGCGCGTACGCGAGCGCTTCGCCGCCGACGGCGTGCACATGACTTATAGCCACATTAATGTGCATATGGTTCAGTGACAAGTCACTGAACCATATGCAACAGCAAACGCTCTGCCGCCGAAAAATTGGCTTGCTTTCCTTCGGGAAATGATTTATAGTATGCGTACTTTATAGTATGCGTACTTTGCCCGAAGGAGAGGTGACGCCGGATGAAAAAGTGGATCGCGCTCGTGCTTTTGGCGGCGCTTTTGGCGGCGCTGTGCGGCTGCGGCCAGCCGGAGATCTCCTCGTTCCGCGCGATGGAGGTGCTGGGCGAAAAGCAGTTCTGCGCAATCTGCCGCGGCGGCGACAAGCTCGCCCCGCTCATCGACGCGGCGCTCAAGACCCTCGCCGGAAACGGGCAGCTCGCCTCCATCACCGCGCGCTGGCTGGGCAAGGACCGCAGTTGTCTGGAGGGCGACGTGAACGCGATGAACGCCCTGGAAGAGCTGCCGACGCCGCGCAAGCTCATCATCGGCGTCGAGACGAACTACAACCCCATCGCCTTTGAGGAAAACGGCGTGCTGCGCGGCATCAGCGTCGATCTGGCGGAGGCGATCGGCGCCCTGATCGGCTGGGAGGTCATGCTTCTCCCCATCTCGGCGGACGACGTTGCGGCGCAGCTCGCCTCCGGCAACGTGGACTGCGCGCTCGGCTTCGACGGGCGCATCGTCAAGGCGGACAAATACGCCGTCGGCGCGCCGTACCTGAAAAGCGACATCCTGCTGGCTGTCCGCGCGGAAAGCGAGATCCGCCGCATGAAGGATCTGGACGGCTGCCGCGTCGGCGTCATCCACGATCCCGCCGTGCTTTCCGCGGTGCGTTCCAGCGAAAAGCTCACCAAGCACGCCTCCGGCGCGACGGAGTACCTCTCGCTGGAGCGCTGCATCAACGCGCTCGACAACGGCTGGTGCGCCGCCGTTGCGATGGACAGTCTGATGCTGATGTACTACAAGGAAAACACGAATTGAATAAAACGAAAAATGCGGCGGGGGCTTGCCCCCGCCGCGCGACCCCTCAGTCTCGCTTCGCTCGACAGCTCCCCTTTCAGGGGAGCTGTTTCATATATGCCTCGATCTCCGCGCGGGACGCGCCGGCGCTGCCCTGCGCAAAGCCGTCCCTGCCGCCGCCGCGGCCACGCAGCGCGGCATTCATCGCCGCAGTGAAGGCGTGCACGTCGCCCGACGGGAGATTGAGCGCGTATTTATACCCCGCCGCGTCGTCCCCGGCGAAAACCGCGCAGCGCCCGCCGCAGCGCGCGCCCACCGCCTCGCACAGGCGGCGCAGCGCGTCCGGCGCCATCGGCTCGACAAAGAGCAGGACGTCGCCCTGCCCGGCAAGCTGCGCCGCCTTTTCCGCGAACAGCCGGTTTTCCAGCCCCACGAGGCGGTACTCCGCCGCGGCCTTCTCGCGCAGCACCCGCTCCACCGCCGCCGCGGTCTCCGCGGGCTTGGCCGAGAGCAGCGCGGAGACGCGCGCGTTCTGCGCCGCCATCGCACAGCTCCAGTCATAGGCGCGCCGTCCGGCGAGCATTGTGATGCGCACGCCGCTGCGGAAGGGCCTCACGGACGTAAGCCGCACGAGCCCGATCTCCCCCGCTAAGCGCACGTGCGTGCCGCAGCAGGCGCAGCGGTCCGCGCCCGGGCACTCCACGATGCGCACTTCGCCGCTGAGGGCCTTCTTGCTGCGGTATTCCAGCGTTTCGAGTTCCGCCGGCGACGGGTATGTGACGAGGAAGGGGCGGTTTTCCCAGATCACGCGGTTGGCCGCCAGTTCGATCTCCGCCAGCTCCTCCGGCGTCAAAGCCGCGTCAAAGTCGATGACGACCTCCTCCGCGCCCATGTGGAAGCCGACGTTGCTGCAGCCCTTCGCCGCGCAGATGAGCCCGCTGACGATGTGCTCGCCGGAGTGCTGCTGCATGTGGTCGAAGCGCCGCGCCCAGTCGATCTCGCCCTCCACCGCGGCGCCGACGGGCAAAGGCGCTTGGCAGAGGTGGACGACGGCGCCGTCCGACGTATGCGTATCCGTGACCGCCACGCCGCCGAGCATCCCGGTGTCCCCCGGCTGGCCGCCGCCCTCGGGGTAAAACGCCGTGCGGTCCAGCACGACCTCCCAGCCGCGCTTGGCGGGCGTGCACGCGCACACCGTCGCGGTGAAGGCGCGCAGATACGCGTCGCCCTCCCAAAGCTTTTCCGTCGTCATGGTACGCCTCCCGAAGCAGAAAGAATAAGAAAAGGGGCTGTTGCGATTCAACAGCCCCTTCGATGTGGTTTGCGTTACTCGACCGGCGCGAAGCTTTCCGCGTTGCCGTCCGTGTCGCGGATGGTGAAGCTGCCGTCCGGCGCGGCGAGCGTGAACGCGTAATTCTTCTCGCTGCCGCCGATGTCCAGATTGAGGATCGCGGCGCCGTCCGACGACTGCAGGAGCGAATACGTCCCGGTCACGGAACTGAGGTTCTGCATCACACGCCGGACCTCGCCCGTCCCGCTGAACACAAGCTTTTCGCCCTTCTCGCCGGTAAAGCTGCCGACCAGAAAGCTGGTGGCGTCCTGCGCGCCGGAGGCGCGCATGGAGAAGGCCGCCTCCGAAACCGTGGTGAAGCGGGGCGCGGTCTGCTCCGCGGCGGGCTTCGTCTTTCCGGCAAAGGCGGAAAGCACGAGCGCTGCAAGCGCGATGATGCAGATCGGCAAGAGTAGTTTTTTCATGCGCTCAAACCTCAAAACACAAGATATGCTGTCGTTTTCGACAGGAAATACTATTTCTCGTTTTGATTATACGGCGGCAAATCACGCTTGGCAAGCTATATTTTGTGTTTTTTTCGGTTTTTTTGAAAAAATGTGCACAAAGGCTTGTGCTCAGGCCAGAATTTTCCCCTCTTTCAGTACCCTGACGGCGCCGCGGAGCCGGATCTCCCCTGCCGGCGCGGCAAAAACACGCAGAAATCCCCCCGGCTGGTCCAGCGCGGCCTCCACGCTCGCGCCGCGCTTCCACGCCAGATACGCCCCCGCCGCGGCGGTGCCGCTGGCGCAGGAGCGCTCCCAGTAGAGCGTGTCCGCGCCGGGGACATAGACCAGCGGCGTCATGCGCCCGGCCGCCTCGTCCAGCAGCATGAGCCCCAGCGCCTCCGCGCCCAGCGCGGCGCACCAGGACCGGGCCGCCCGCTCCGCAAAGGCGCGGTCCGTGTCGCCGGGCAAAATGAGGTGGCCGATGCCGGGAAAGCGCAGGAGCGGCAGGCGGTACGTCTGCCCGTCCAGCGCAAGCGTTACCATCTCCGGCGGCGCGGGCCGGGGCAGCGCCTCCGCACAGGACCAGCAGTCCTCCGCCTGCGCGGCGGCCTGCACCGCCACGGGCCGGTCCGCCCCGCTGACGCGGACGCGGACGGTCTGCGCGGAAAGCCCCCGCTCTATGCACCACAGCGCCGCGGCGCACATCGCCGCGTTGCCGCAGAATTCGCCGCCGGCCATGCGCAGCGCGATGTCCGCGTCGGCGCCGCCCGGGGAGAGGAAGCCCACCTGCTCGCCGCGCGGCTCGGCTTCGAGGAGCGCGCGGGCCACGCGCGGCTGCGCCGGGACCGGCACCGCCGTGCGCACCAAAACCGTCACGTTGCCCGTGGGGTCGAGCAACACATACTCCAGCGCCTTCATCGCTGATAGGTCTGGAGGAACTGCTTTGTGCGCGCCTGCTGCGGCGCGCCGAAGACCGCCTCGGGATCGCCCTGCTCCACGATCACGCCGCCGTCCATGAACACGACGCGGTCGCTGACCGCCCGGGCGAAGGGCATCTCGTGCGTGACGATGACCATCGTCATCTTCTCCACGGCGAGCTGCTTGATGACCTTGAGCACCTCGCCGGTCAGCTCCGGGTCCAGCGCGCTGGTCGGTTCGTCGAAGAACAGGATCTCGGGGCGCATCGCCAGCGCCCGCGCGATGGCGACGCGCTGCTGCTGGCCGCCGGAGAGCTGGTAAGGGTAGCTGGACGCCTTGTCCTCCAGCCCCATCTTCCGCAGCAGCTCCATCGCGGTCCCGTGCACCTCGGCCTTGTCGCGCTTTTGCACCGTCAGCGGCGCGTCCGTGACGTTTTTCAGCACGGTGTAGTGCGGGAAGAGGTTGAACTGCTGGAACACCAGCCCGTAGTAGCGCTTGAGCGCGCGCAGGGCATCCGGCGCGGCGTAGTGGGCGTTGCCGTATTCATCGGTGGTGACGGCGGGCTCGCCCTCATAGCGGATCTCGCCGGAATCGACGGTCTCAAGGAAGGTGGCGCAGCGCAGAAGCGTGCTCTTGCCGGAGCCGGACGGGCCGATGATGCTGACGACCTCGCCCTGATCGACGCACACGCTGATGTCCCGCAGGACGCGCACGCCGCCGAAGGATTTCTGGATGTTTTTCATTTCAAGGATCATGCGCGCACCCCCTTAGCGGTAATAATTCAGCGCTTTTTCAATGCGCTCCATCGCAAAGGCCACCGCGTAGTTGGCGATGTAGTAGAACACGCCCGCGATCACGAAGGGCACAAAGCTCGTCTGCGAGGCGGAGATCTGCTTGGCCAGCGAAAAAACCTCGCTGTAGGCCAGCGTGAAGGCCAGCGAGGTGTCCTTCACGAGCGTGATGACCTCGTTGGTGACGGCGGGCAGAATGCGCTTGACGACCTGCGGCAAAATGATGCGGAAGAAGGTGCGCCCCTTCGTGTAGCCCAGCACCTCCGCCGCCTCGTACTGTCCGACCGGCATGGAGTCGATGCCGGAGCGGTAGATCTCCGCGAAGTAGGCCGCGTAGTTCACGACGAACCCGAAGATGATCGCCGGAAAGCGCCAGCCGCCGATGGGCAGGCGGAACAGATAGTACGGCCCGAAGTACCATACCAGCAGCTGCAGCATCAAGGGCGTGCCGCGCATGATGGAGATGTAGATTTTGACGATGGTGCGCACGAGCGCGTGCTTGCTTTTGCGCAGCAGGCACACGACCATGCCCAGCGGCAGCGAGCCGAGCAGCGTGAGGAAGAAAATGCCGCAGGTGCGCAGCATTCCTGCCGCCATCGTGGAGAGCATCGTGGAAAAGGTCATGGAAATCCCTCATTCCTTCTGAAGCTTTTCGCGCAAAACGCGTGTCAGGCAAGGCGGCGTCCGCAGGGCAAACTTGCCTGTATTCCCAAGGACGGCAACGCAGCATGGCGCGGGTTTTGCCGGAAAGAAAGGCAATTAGGCATTGGGTCGAAAGACCCAATGCCTTTTCGCGCGGGGGAGAAAAACAGAACAGAAGAAGAAACAGCGAATCACTTGGACGCCGCGGCCGCCTCGTTTGCGATGAGGAAGCTGCCCGCCGTCATGTCGATGGCGATGGCGTCGATGGCGCCAGCCTTGAGGTCGGCAAAGGCGATGGTGTAGGTCTCATAGACCTTGAGCTCCTTGAAGGTGTCCGCGAGGTCCTTGCGGTCGCCCTCCAGCATGTCCATCGCGCTCGTGGCGGTCTGGACGCCGACGGTCTTGCCCTTGAGGTCGGCCAGCGTCTTGATGCCGGAATTGCTGGCGACGAGGATGCCCTGCGTGTTGTTGGAGTAGGTGATGCCCCAGCAGTAGTCATCCTCGCGGCCCTCCTTGGTAAAGCCGGACCAGATGCAGTCGCAGCTGCCGGCGTTCAGCTCGGCGTCCTTGGCGTCCCAGTTGAAGGGCAGGGGCTGGTACTTCCAGCCGAGATAGTCGCAGACGGCCTGGCACAGCTCCACGTCGAAGCCGCCGACGGAGCCGTCATCCTGCAGATAGGAGTAGGGCGGATAGTCCAGATCGAAGCCGTGGATGAAGGTGTAGCTCGGGTCACCGCTGCCCTTCGCGGGCAGATCGGCGTCGGAGATGTCCTCCGCCTTCAGGCAGAGATAGTCCTTGATGTCGGGATACTTCTCGCCGATGGCGGCGTAGGTGCCGTCCTTGACGAGGGCCTTGACCGCGCCGGACACGGTCTGCATCAGGGCGTCGTCGCCCTTGCGGAAGCCGATGGCGTAGCTCTCCACGCCCAGCGTCTCATCCAGGAAGCCGTAGGTCACGGGGCCCTTGTCCTTGCCGCAGGCGCACAGCGCGAGCAGCAGCAGCGCCGCCAGCGCGATACAAACGATCTTTTTCATCGTGGAATCACCTCAAAATAACAGATTGCTTTGTTATAATAACACGCTGTTTCGCTAAAGTAAAGAATTATTTTCGGGGTTTGTCGGTTTTTCGGGGAAAGGAACCGCACGGCGGGGAGCAGGCTCCCGCCGCGCGGCTTTGGAAATTCGTATGGTATCTTCGATGGGCGGGGCTTTGACCCCTCACCCGCTGCGCGGGAGCTCCCCTTGCAGGGGAGCCAGGGCGGCGGACGCTTCCCTATGCCTCCCCTGCAAGGGGAGGTGGCCGCGCTGCGCGCCGCCTTCCCTATTCCCCCCAAATCTCGGCGGAGGTGTGGAAGCGGATGCCGCGCTCGGCCAGGAAGGCGTTGGTGCGCGCGGCGTCCACCGTCGGGGTGGTGGTGAAGCTGTAATAGCCGTCGGAGACGGTGGGGCCATAGTCCTCGGGCAGCGCGGGCCGCTTCGGCTCCTCGGGCCGCTCCGCGACGATCTCCAGCGTCCCGGCGCAGACGGTCGCGGCGTAGTCCGGCTCGGTGTGGAGCACCCACACGCGCCCGAGCGTGCCGTCGGCATTGTCCGGGACGATGCAGTCGTGATAGAGCGCCCATGCCTCGGCGTCGCTCAGCGTCAGGGTGTACTCCAGCCACACGCCGTCCCAGTCGGTCGCGTCCGGCGCGGGCAGCGCCCGCCCCTGCTTTTCATAATAGCCGATGATGCCGTCGTAGTTGTAGCCGTAGCCGTACATCCCGCCGAACTCGCTGTACTGCAGCTCCAGCGTCTTTTCGACGGCCGCGGCGCGCGATGCGTCACTCATGCCCTTCGCCTCCTGCGGCGAGTAGCCGCCGAGCGCGCACAGGACGTAGTCCGCCGGGTCGTCGTAACCCGCTGCCGCGGCGCACTCCGCCGCGGTCATCACGGCGCGGACGGTGCCGAAGCGCACGTTGTCCGGCGTGAAGGGCACGGCGGTCTCCTTGCGCCGGCGCACGGCCTCGGGGCAGTTGAGCAGCGCCTGTACCGCAGCGGCGTCGTCGGACGCGCCGGGCAGGTGCGGCAGCTGGTAGACGCGCGTGAGCGTTCCGCCGTTTTTGAGCTGATAGGTCACGTGGACCGAGACGATCTCGCCCGCGTCGTAATCGGGCAGGAAGAAGATGCGCTGCGCGGTCTGGTCCTGCACGGACTTGTGCTCGATGATGCCGCGGTGCACGTCCAGCGCCGCCGCGACGCCCTCGGGCGACGTGAGGAGCGCGGCCTCGCCGTCGGCGATGACGATGGCCGACTCGATCTGCGCCGGCTTCGGCTGGCGGCGCTCGACGCCGAAGAGGTCCAGCTCCGTCGCGGTCAGGCCGAGCAGCAGCACGGCGCAGCACAGCGCCCAGCCCGCCCAGCCGCGCACTCCGCGGGTGAAGGCGCGGAAGGAGCGGCGGATCAGCATTTCCGCGGCGAACCAGCCGATGAAGGCGCCGATCACGAGATACACCGCGACCGCCGCGAAGACCGCGCGCTGGGTCGTAAACGTGAAATCGAAGACGTAGAGCATCGCGCAGGCGAAGCACAGCCCGCCGCAGACGCCCATGCACCAGCGGAACACGGGCTTGAGCGCCCCGACGGCGACGACGTCGCCCGCCGACTCCATCCGACGGCGGCGCAGCAGCGCCCAGGCCGCGAGCAGCAGCAGCACGCCGACGGCGGCGTAGATCCCCGCGACCCACGCCCCCTCAAAGTGCACGCTGACCGGCGTCATCGCCCCGGAAACGGGGTCCTCCATATAATCCGTTCCGGCCTGCAGGAAGCGCAGCAGCGGGATCGCCGGGGAAAGCCAGTTCATGGCGTCGGCAAAGCCGCTCCACGTGCTGCCGTTGAGACCGTAGAGGAAGCAGTTTGCCAAGCCGTTGAGCAGCAGCTCCACGCCGGCGGCGGTGAAGTTCAGCACAAGGTAGACCGCGGGCAGGACGATGATGTTGCCCGTCAGCATCGCGCAGAAGGTGGCGAAGCCGTAGAAGAACAGCAGCGTTAAAACCGTCACGCCCAGCCACGTCAGCAGCGAGGGCAGGTGCAGCGCGCCGACGGACAGCTCGGCCAGCGCGGTCAGCACGAAGATGGCGACGTGCACCCCGGCGAGCGGCACGAGCCCGCCGAGCGCGGCGGACCAGTACTGCGCCGTGCGCGTCAGGGGCAGGCAGCCGGCGCCCGAGGCGCTGCGCGCATTGTAGAGGAAGCTCCACACGCCCATCGCCATGAGCACGGCAAAGACCAGCGGAAGGACGACGCCGAGCCCGCCGGCGCTGTTCAGCACCGCGGTCTGCACCGTCAACGGATTGGCTGCGATGCTCCGGCGCGCGGAGAGCACGCCGATCGGCAGGATCAGCAGCCAGATGCCGAAATACGCCGTCCAGACCGGCCAGAAGCGCGTGACGTGCTTCCGGAAAAGCGTTTTGTTAAAGCAGGATGTCTTTGACTGCATAGTCGGCACCTCCCAGCTCGTAAATGAAGATCTCCTCCAGCGACAGCGGCACCGCGTCGAGGAACAGCGGCTCGCACTCCTGCAGCTTTTGCAGCGTCTCGTCCGGGTCGCCGCGCACGATCAGCGTCCGCAGGCGGCCCGTGACCGTCTCGTGGACGAGCTTGAGCCCTTCGGGCAGCGGGCGGCCGTCCGGCAGCGCGATCTGGACCTTCGTGATGTTCTCCTGCAGCTCGCTGAGCGAGCGCTCTAAGAGCAGATGGCCGTGGTCGAGGATGCCCACGTGGTCGCAGACGTCCTCCAGCTCGCGCAGGTTGTGGCTGGACACCAGCACGGTCAGGCCGCGCTCGGCGGCGTCCGCCATGAGAAGGCCCCAGATCTGCCGGCGCATCACCGGGTCGAGGCCGTCCACCGGCTCGTCGAGCACCACGACGTCCGCCATCTGGCACATGGCCAGCCAGAAGGCCGCCTGCTTCTGCATGCCCTTGCTCATGCGGCGGATGGGCTGGCGCTCGTCAAGCTGAAAGACCTCCTTCAGCTTCTCGTAGCGCCCCGCGTCGAAGCGCGGATAGATCCCCTTGTAGTATTGCATCATGTCCCGGACGCCCGCCTGCGGGAAATAAAAGACGTCGTCGGGGATGTAGGCGATGCGCGCCTTGACCGCCGGGTTTTCGTACACCGGCTGTCCGTCCACAAGCACCTCGCCGGCGTCCTGCCGGAAAATGCCCGTGATGTGGCGGATGATCGTGCTCTTGCCGGAGCCGTTCGGCCCCACGAGGCCGTAGACCGCGCCGGTCGGCACCGTCATCGTCAAATCGCGCAGCGCCGCGAAGCCGTCAAAGCGCTTCGTGACGTTCTTAACTTCAATCATCGCTGCTTCCTCCCTTCACTGTTTCGGCGATCTCCGCGTCGCTGACGCCGAGGAAGCGCAGCTCCCGCGCCGTCTCGGCCAGCTGCGCCAGCAGCGCCGTTTTGCGGCTTTCGTCCACCTCATGCCGCGCGGCGGCAAAGTTGCCCTTCCCCGCCACGGAGTAGATGTAGCCGCTGATCTCCAGCTCGCGGTACGCCCGCTGGATCGTGTTCGGATTGATCGCCAGCTGCTGCGCCAGCTCCCGGACCGACGGCAGCTTCTCGTCCGGCGCGAACACGCCGGATATGATCATTTTGCGCAGCTCGTCCATGATCTGCTCATAGATCGGCCGGGAATCCCTGTAATTGATCGCAAACATCGCTTCACCCCACTTTTGTGAGCAACTGTATTAGTACAGTTAGTACAGTAAAGATACACCACGGGTTCGGGTTTGTCAAGAGGAAAGTGAAAAAACGCGGGGCGGCGGATCGCTCCGCCGCCCCGCGCGGGGGTTCGGTTGGTATCGGATTAAGGGGTGCGCCGCTTCGCTGTGACACCTCATCAGTCGCCTGCGGCGACAGCTTCCCCTCAAGGGGAAGCCTTTAGTAGGCGACGCCCCAGAGGATGTCCGTCGTTGCCTCTTTCCCGCAGCAGACGCACTTCCCCTTCGTGCCGCGCTGGGCAAAGGGCATGCAGCGGGAGGAAACGCCCGCCTCGTCCTTCATCCTGAGCTCGCAGGCGAGGTCGCCGCACCACTTGGTGCGCGCAAAGCCGCCCTCGCCGGCCATGAAGTCCTTGACCTCCGAAAGCGTCTCGCAGTCGCGGATGTGCTCATCGAGGTTGCGCTTCGCCCGGTCGTACAGCCCCTGCTGCACCTGCTCCAGCAGCGCCGGGACGGCCTCGGTCAGCGCGTCGAGCGCCACCGTGGTCTTCTCAAAGTTGTCGCGGCGGACGGCGACGCACTGGCCCGCCTCGATGTCGCGCGGCCCCAGCTCGATGCGCAGCGGCACGCCCTTCATCTCATACTGCGCGCACTTCCAGCCCAGCGAATTGTCGCTGTCGTCCATCTTGACGCGCACGCCCGCGGCCTTCAGCGCCGCGTAGAGCTCGGCGGCCTTCTCGATCACGCCGGGCTTGTGCTGCGCGACGGGCACGACGACGACCTGCACAGGCGCGACGTGCGGCGGCAGGACGAGGCCGTTGTTGTCGCCGTGGGTCATGATGAGCCCGCCGATGCTGCGGGTGGAAAGGCCCCAGCTCGTCTGGTGCGGATAGCTCTGCCGGTTCTCCTTGTCCGCGAAGGTGATGTTGAAGGCGCGGCAGAAGCCGTCGCCGAAATAGTGGCTGGTGCAGCTTTGCAAGGCCTTGTGGTCCTTCATCATGCACTCCACCGTGTAGGTGCGCTCGGCCCCGGCGAACTTCTCCTTGTCGGTCTTCAGGCCCTTGACGACGGGCATCGCCAGAAGCTGCTCATAGCAGTCGGCGTAGACCTCGAGCATCTGCTCGGTCTCGGCCATGGCCTCTTCCTTCGTCGCGTGGATCGTGTGGCCCTCCTGCCAGAGGAATTCGCGCCCGCGCAGGAAGGGGCGGGTGGTCTTCTCCCAGCGCAGAACGGAGCACCACTGGTTATACTTGCAGGGCAGGTCGCGCCAGGAATGGACAATGTGGCTCCAGTGGTCGCAGAAGAGCGTCTCGCTCGTGGGGCGGACGCAGAGCTTCTCCTCGAGCTCCTCGCTGCCGCCCAGCGTGACCCACGCGCACTCCGGCGCGAAGCCCTCGACGTGGTCCTTCTCCTTCTGCAGCAGGCTCTCCGGGATCAGCAGCGGCATCGAGACGTTCTCATGCCCGAGCTCCTTGAAGCGCTTGTCCAGATAGGTCATGATCGCCTCCCAGATGGCGTAGCCGTAGGGACGCAGGATGAACAGGCCCTTGACGCCGGAGTAGTCCACCAGCTCCGCCTTGATGCAGACGTCGGTGAACCACTGGGCGAAATCGACCTCCATATCGGTGATCTGTTCCACTTTCTTTTCTTTTGCCATTGTTTTCTCCTTTCGGCGAGGGGCCCTCCCCCACCGCAGTTTTTCGCCCCGCGGGGCGTAGAGCTTTATTGTATATGGATTTTCCCGGAATTGCAATCTTTTTCCGCGTTACTCGGAACACCCCGCGGTTTGCCGCATCCGGCGCCGGATGACGAAGAAGCAGATGATGTGCACCGTCGTGGTGACCGTCCAGGAGATCGGATAGACGATGAACAGCCGTCCCACCGAGGGGGCCGACGGATAGAGGGTGTAGATGTAGACGATGCGCAGCACGCAGCAGCCCAGGAAGGTGACGAACGCGGGCAGGCTGCTGTGTCCCAGGCCGCGGACGACGCCCGAGGCCACCGCCATCAGGCCGTTGATCGCATAGAAGTACGCGTCGATGCGCAATCGGACACAGGCCGCCGCGAGCGCCGCGGCATCCGTTGTATAAAGCCCCAGGAGCGGCGCGCGCAGGAGATAGATCGCCACGGCGCCCACACCGGAGATGACCGCGACCAGCACAATGCACTGCCATGCCGCCCGGTCCGTGCGCGCAAGCTTCCCCGCGCCGAGGTTCTGGCTCACCGACGTGGTCGCCGCCTGCTGGCAGGCGTCCACCGGGCAGAAGAGGAAGCCCTCCAAGCTGGAGGCGGCCGCGCAGCCGGTGATGACCGCGGTGCCGAGGGCGTTGACCGCCCCCTGAATGACGAAGTTGGCGATGGAATACATCGAGCCCTGTATGCCCGCGGGCAGACCGATGCGCAGCACGTCGCGGAAGAGCCGGCCGGAAAAGCACAGCGCGCGCAGGGTCTGATTTGTCGTGCGCAGCAGGCAGCGGACGGTCAGGAAGCAGGACAGGCACTGGCTCAGCACCGTCGCGAGCGCGACGCCGGCCACGTCGATGCCCAGCACGACGACGAAGAACAGGTTCAGCGCAACGTTCACGACGCCCGCCGCGGCGAGGAAGAGGAAGGGCCGCCGCGTGTCGCCCATCGCGCGCAGCTGGGCCGCGGCAAAGTTATACAGCGCGATCACCGGCATGCCGGCAAAATAGATGCGCAGGTAGACCGCCGCCAGCGGGGCCACGTCGTCCGGGCTTCCCATCAGGCGCAGCAGCGGCATCGCGAGCGCAACGCCGATCGCGCCCAGCACGATGCCGCCGGTAAAGCCGACGATCAGCGCGGTGGACACCGTCTCAACCAGCCGCTGGCGGTCCTTCGCCCCGTAAAAGCGGGCGCAGAGCACGCCGCCGCCGATGGAAAGCCCCATGAAGGTGTTCACCACCAGCGAGACCAGCGCCACGTTGGAGCCGACGGCCGCCAGCGCGTTGGGCCGCCCGAAGCGGCCGACCACGATCAGGTCCGCGGCGTTGAAGGCCAGCTGCAGCAGCGAGGAGAGCATCAGCGGCACGACGAAGCGCAGCAGCTTGGGCAGCATCCGCCCCTCGGTCATATTGATTTCATTTCTGTTCATTGAGATGCACCCGTTTCAAACGCGATATGGTTTGCATTGTATACGCGTTTCGTGCGCAATGCAAGGAAAATCCGGCGGCGCATGGAAAACGCCGCCGGATCTGCGGTATGGGCGGGGATCAAAGCGTCTGGCTCGTGCGGTCGATGACCTCGTCCTGCATGGAGCGGGAGAGCGTCACGAAATAGGTGGAGTAGCCGGCGACGCGCACGACGAGGTCGCGGTAGTCCTTCGGCGTTGCCTGCGCGGCGCGCAGCGTCTCCTGATCGACGACGTTGAACTGCACCTGCTTGCCGCCGTGGGTGAGATAGGTGCGGATGAGCGCGCCGAGCTTGGCGAGGTCCGCGTCCGTCTTGAGGACGGAGGGCGGGAACTTCATGTTCAGAAGCGTGGCCTGCATCGGGTCCTGGTCGATCTTCATCGCGCTCTTGAACACCGCCGTCGGGCCGCAGCAGTCCATACCGTGCATCGGCGAGGTCGTGCCGTCCGCGAGGATGCTGCCGGCCTTGCGCCCGTCCGGCGTCGCGCCGGTGAGCTGGCCGCCGGGCTGGTGGGAGGTGATGGAGATGCCCGTCGCGATCGTGGGATAGCCGAGGATGTTCGGGATCGTCGCCACCGTGTCGTTGAGCAGCTTGTAGCAGTCCGCGACGATGTTATCCACATAGTCGATGTCGTTGCCGTACTTCGGCGCAGATTCAAAGTCGCGCTGCATCTGCTCATAGCCGACCCAGTCGGCGTCAAGGGCCTTGCCCAGCTCGGCGAGCGTGTACTTCTTCTCATCAAAGCACAGCTTCTTGATCGCGGCCAGCGAATCGCCGAGATTCACCATGCCGATCGGGTTCACGACGGCGCAGTTTTCAAAGGGCATGACGCGCTTCCACGTGTCCTTGCCGGACTCGATGCCCTCGAACATCAGCGCGCTGCGCAGCGGGTCAAAGAGCAGCTCCTGCGTGATCGCGAGCTCGACGTTGTTCTTCTCTCCGATCAGGCGCAGCAGATAGTCGATCTCCTTCGCCAGCGCGGCGAACAGGTCGTCATAGCTTTCAAAGTCCGCAAAGTTGCCGACGTCGATGCCCGCCTTCAGCCCGGTCTTGACGTCCACGCCGTTGTGGCGGAAGATGTCGAAGATCAGCGGGAAGGTGACCATCGGGACGGGACCGGTGCGGCTCTTGCCGGGCAGGTTGCCGTCGAGGCAGCCGGTCATCACAAAGTCGCGCGCGTACTCGATCGGGCAGCCGCGGGAGGCGAAGGTGGCGGTGTAGCTGCCGTCGGAGACGAAGGCGGGCATGCCGAGGCCGAGCCGCACGCACTCCAGCGCGCGCTGCAGAAGCTTTGGCGGGGTCTTCTCGTGGACGCGCAGCGTCAGCGTGTGGTGCGGGGTCTTCGTGATCATCGCCGCGTCGATGAGCAGGTAGGTCAGGTCGTTGGTGGCGTCCTCGCCGGTGACGGGATCGACGCCGCCGATCGTGTAGTTGTGCCACTTGGCCATGCCGGAGTTCTTCTTGCGCAGCTCGCTGCCGGAGGTGCGGCCCAGCTCCATGTCCTTCAGGCGCAGCAGGCACAGCAGCTCCAGCGCCTCGTCGGAGGTGATGCGCCCGGCCGCGAGGTCGGCCTTGTAATAGGGGTACATGTACTGGTCGAAGCGGCCGCCGGGCAGCGTGGTGGACGGGCTGAGGAAGAGCACCTGGAACCAGAAGGCCTGCACCGCCTCGCGGAAGGTCTTCGCCGGGTTCTCGGGCACGGCGCGGCAGATCGCCGCGATCTGCTCCAGCTCGGCCTTCCGCTGCGGGCGCGTCTCCTTTGCCGCCATGTCCGACGCCAGCGCGGCATAGCGGGCGGCCAGCGTGTTCATCGCCTCAAACGCCATGACGACGCTGTCGTAGTAGCGGTACTTGTCCAGCGCCTCCATGTCCGTGAAGCGGATCTTGCTCTGGCATTCCCGCGCCTGGCGGATGAGCGCGCGCGTGCCGTATTTCAGGATCTTGTCATACTCCACGCACAGCAGCACCAGCGAGGGCCCCAGGCCCAGACCGCTCTGGGCATAGCCGCCGCCGACGCCGCGCTCGGTCTCCTTCGGCTTCCACGGGGGAAGGATCAGGCCGGCGCGCAGCATGTTGATCAATCGTTCATTGTCATAGAAGATGTCGCCCATCTGCCCGATGAGGGTGTTGGGCGTGTAGCGCTTGTTCAGCTCCTGCAGGTCGATCTCGTCCTGGGGATCGACGAGGAAGCCGTCGGCCTTCAGGGAGTCGATCTCGTTTTGCGGCCAGATGCCGTAGTCCGGGTCGATCTCCAGGCCCATGTGCTTGCTGGAGGCGATGCCGACGATCAGCTCGTCGTCGCCGATGGCGATGGGCATCCGCTCCGCGCAGGCCTTCAGGATCTTGCCTCGCTGGATGATGACGCTGTCGTTGCGGGTCTGCTCCCGCACGTCCAGCGTGATGCGGAATTTCTCGATGCAGATCGGATAATGGTCGACCATGACGGTCTTCTTGATGCGTTCAATGCGTTCCGTATTCATAGCAGACACCTCTTCCGGGTAGTAATACGATGTTATTTTCCTCAAGGACACCGCAGCGGGAGCCCGGTTGGGCTCCCGCCGCGTGTATTCGGATTTGCTATGGGTTCAGATCAGTTGCCGAAAAAGCTCTTGCACTGGGCGTCGACGCGATCCATCATCTCGCGCATCTCGGCGCGGGTGAAGTCCTGGAAGGTGTTGGTGCCGCCCAGGGCCTTGACGCGCTCCATGTACTCGGGGCTGTCGACGATGGAGTTGACGACCTCGCAGATCTTGTCGGCGAGCGCCTCATCCATGCCGGCGGGGCCGGCGAGAGCCATCGGCCATGCGCAGGTCAGCTCGGGGGCCTTCGCCTCGCCGTAGATCTCGGCGACGGTCGGGACGGAGTCGAGCGCGGCGACGACCTCGGGCTTGCCGGCGTAGTTGCGCACGACGTTGCTGTAAAGCAGGCCCTTCAGCTTGCCCTCGGCCATGAACTGCGGGCCGGCGGTCTCGGTCAGCATACCGACGTTGATGCTGCCGCCGAGCAGGCCGGTGGAGATGTCGTTGTTGGTGCCGGAGATCCAGCGGACCTTATCCAGAACGCCCTCCTCGCGCAGCAGGAGCTTCAGACGGACCTCGTGCGGGGTGCCGTTGGCGGCGCCGGCGACGACGGTGTTGGGGTTGGCCTTGATGTAGTCGATCAGGGCCTGCCAGGTGTCATAGGGGGCGTCGGGCTGGGTGACGACGACGGCGCCGGAGGGGACCGCCAGGCCGACCATCGAGGAGACGATGGTGTAGTCGTCGGGGTTGGAGAGGTTGTGGGCCCAGGAGCCGTTGTAGTACGGGGGCACCTGGCCGCCGCCGGCATACATCAGAACGCTGCCGTCCTTCGGGGCGTTGTAGAGCTCTTCACCGAGCTTGGCGCCGCCGCCGGTACCGTCGTTCTTCACGATGATGTTGAAGCCGGTCTTCTCCTGCAGGTAGTCCTTCATGACGCGGGTGGCCAGATCGAGGGGCGCGCCGACATCGGCGGGCACGAGGATGGTCACGTCGCCGGTGGGCCACTTGACCTCAGCGGGGGCCTCGGTCTTGGGCTCTTCGGTCTTGGGGGCCTCCGTCTTGGGAGCCTCGGTCTTGGTTTCGGTCTTCGGGGCCTCGGTCTTGGTTTCGGTCTTGGCGCTGCCGCAGCCCACGAGGGCGACGATCATCACAGCAGCAAGCAGGAATGCGATGAGTTTCTTCATAGTTTCCTCCTTCAGATTTTGTTTTCCTGTCCTATATAGCACGGTTGCCCGTGATATGCGCTTTCTTATTCCGCCTCGGTCTGCGCCGCGGCGTTCTTCTTCTCCTTCGCGGCCTTGATCGCGGGAATGACGGTGTGCAGCACCAGCACCAGCAAGCCGACGACGATGAAGCCGAGGGACACGGGGCGCTTGAAGAAGTCGATGACGCCGTCAAACGAGCGGTTGAGGCCCTGGCGGATGTTCTTCTCGAGCAGGGAGCTCAAAATGAACATCATGATGAACGGCGTGGTCGGCACGCCGAAGTAATCCATGCCGAGCCCGAGCAGGCAGGCGCAGAGGGTGACGATGACGCCCATCATGTTGCCGGCGGTCATGTAAGCGCCGACGAAGCTGATGACGATGATCGCGGGATAGAGGAAGTGGTAGGGCATGGAGATGAACTTCGGGAACAGCGGCATGCCGCCCACCTCGACGAGCAGGACGAAGAGCGCCGCGATGATCGCCGCCGTGTAGAGCATGTAGACCATCTCGGGGTTCGTGGTCATCAGCATCGGGCCGGACTGCACGCCGTGGATGCTCATGACGGCGAGGAACTGGACCATGATGGCGTCGCCCGGAATGCCGAGGGCGAGCATCGGGATCATCGCGCCGCCGATGCCGGCGTTGTTCGCGACCTCCGGGGCGATGACGCCGCCGATGTGGCCGTGGCCCCACAGCTCCTTGTGCTTCTTGTCGAGGTTGCGCTCGTTGGAGTAGGCGATGACCGTGCTGGTCGGGGCGCCGAGGCCGGGCAGGAAGCCGATGAACGCGCCCGTGATGAACGAGCGGATCAGGTTGCCGAGGTTGTCGAGGATGTCCTTTCCGGGCCACTTGAAGCCGCGGACCTTGATCTTGCTGGCGTCCTGCGTCTTGGTGCGGCGGGCGTACTCGAGCAGAATGATCTTCGCGGCGAACATGCCGAGCATGATGTTGATGATGTTGAAGCCGTCGTAGAGGTACATGTTGCCGAAGGTCAGGCGCGGACGGCCGCTGATCGGGTCGGGGCCGATGGAGCACAGCAAAATGGCGAGCCCGACGCCGGCGATGCCCTTGACGAGGTTGCCCTCGCTCAGACCGACGACCATGGCGACGGCGCAGAAGCACATCGCGGCGTACTCCCACGGGCCGAGCTTCACGCCCCAGTCGGCGAGGAACTTGGCCGCCGCCATCGCGATGAGGATGGACGGGAGCGTGCCGATGAAGTTGCAGACCACCGCGACGGACAGCGGGCGGACGGGGTCGCCCCGCTTGGTGAACTCATAGCCGTCCCACACCGTGGCCATCGAGGAGCTCGTGCCGGGGATGCCGAGCAAAATCGAGCCGATGCAGCCGCCGGAGGTGGAGCCGATGTGGATGGAGATGAACAGCGCCAGCGCGAGCACCGGGTTCATCTTGTAGGTGATGGGCAGGAGCATGACCATGACCGTGCCGCCGGCGAGGCCGGGCAGCGAGCCGAACAGCAGTCCGACGATGGAGCCCAGCAGGATGTAGAGCACGCCGGTGACGGAGGCCAGCGCCCGGAGAGAATCCAGTATGTATTGCCACATATCGTTTTTCCCTCCTTACTTCTTGAACAGCTTCCACAGCGCGCCCGTGGGCAGCTGTGTCTGCAGCACCGTGACATAGAGCAGGTACAGCGCGCCGCCGACGATGACGGCGTAGATCGCGCTGCGCAAAATGCGCTTGCCCCAGGGATCGTCCGGGCGGGATTCAAACGAGAACAGCACGGAGATCGCGAACAGGAGCAGCGGCGCCGTGATCATGAAGCCGACGCCCCAGATCAGCACGAGGAAGGCCGCGTACAGCCCGAAGAGCTTGGCCGCGCGCTTGAACTCCTCCTTCGAGAGGTAGGCCTTGTGCTCCTTTTTGTCGGGGTGCACGATCGTCAGAATGCCGCACACCGCGGTGATGACGCAGCCGATCAGCGGGAACATCTTCGGGCCGGGGTCGCCCTCGAAGCGGGCGGCCTCCTGCTGCATCGTAAAGTAGAAGAAGAACAGCGAGATCAGCAGCAGTATGACGCCGAGGACCCGGTCTTTCTGTTTCGTGTTCATTGACATGCCTCCAGAATCGGATGGTGGGAAAAACGCAGAATTATCAAATGATTTTGTGCTGTCATTCTATCATGGAACGCACAGGAAATCAACCGTAATAAAATTCTTCTATTATCACTCGGTCGGGCCGCAGCAGCAGCATCCGCCGCCGCCGATCTCGATGTTCATTTCCTTCAGGAGCTGCTCGGCCATGGCCTTCTCCGCCGCGGCCATGTCGGGGAAGCCCTGTCCGGTCACGGTGTTTTCCTGCACCATGTATACGAAGTCCCTGCCCTCGGCCTCCAGCCGCTCGATCTCCGCCAGAAGCGCGCGGAGCGTCGGCGCGGAATAGGTCAGCAGCTCGCTGGTCTGGTAGGTCTCGATGGAGGCCCAGCCGTCCCGCTCCTCGCTCGCGTGCAGCGGCCGGCCGCCCAGCGCCAGAATGGGGTAATTCTCGCGCAGGCGCTCGGTCTGCGCCAGCATCTTCTCCCAGATCTTCCCGGCGAGAGTGCGCTGCTCCTCCGAGACGGGCGGCAGCTCGCCGCAGAAGGCGGCATAGCCGCGCGGGTCGGTGCTTTCCATCATGCGGATGTATTTCTCGCGCGCGAGGTTGCGGCCCGCCGCCGCGGCGGCGGTCACGTCCGCGAGATAGGCCTCGAGCGCCGTGGTGCTCCACGCGTCGTACTGCGCGCGGCGCATGATCTCGAACACCGGATAGTCGTTCTGGCAGGAGGCGCGCTCCTCGCCGTTGACGTTGTGGAACATCGGCCACTCTTTTTCCAGAATGGCGTCGATCAATGCCTTCTTGTCCATGGGAATCCTCCTTGTCCCTTTGATCCTCCCCTGAAAGGGGAGGTGGCCGAGCGGAGCGAGGTCGGAGGGGTCAGACCCCTCAGTCGCTTCGCGACAGCTCCCCTTTCAGGGGAGCCGATCCTTCCGTGCGATTAAAGTTGGTTTTCCGTTCTCTTGATGATCTCGTTCTGTACCGCCGGCGTGAGCAGCGTGAAGTAGGTGCTGTAGCCCGCGACGCGCACGATCAGGTCGGAGTGCTTTTGCGGCTCGGCCTGCGCCGCGCGCAGCGTGTCGTTGGAAACGACGTTGAACTGGATGTGCTTGCCGCCGTGGAACATGTAGGTCTTGACGAGGGCGACGAACTTTTCAAGGTCTTGCTCGCTCTTCATGGCGGTGGGCGAGATCTTCATGTTCAGAAGCGCGGCGTTGAACGGGGTCTGGTTGATGCGCATGGCGCTGGAAAGCGACTGGAGCGGGCCCTCGTGGTCCGTGCCCTGCGACGGGCTCATGACGCCGTCGCACAGCGTCTCTCCGCTGTGGCGGCCGTCCGGCGTGGCGCAGGTGTAGGCGCCGCCGGGGGCGTGCGCCGTGATGGAGACGCCGGTCGGGCGCGGGGGCGCGCCGTAGATCGTGCGGAAGGAGGCCGTCGTCTGGATCCAGTAGTCGTAGAGCTCCGCGGCGAGGTCGTCCACAAAGGGATCGTTGTTGCCGAACTTGGGGGCGGCGGCGCACATGCGCTGGATGTCCTCATAGCCGGCCCAGTCGGCCTCGATGGCCTTGTAAAGCGTCTCCATCGTGAAGCGCTTTTCGTCGAACACCAGCTTCTTCACGCTCGCCATCGAGTTGGCGACGTTGATCATGCCGATCGGGTTGAACATGGAGGCGTTTTCATAGAACATCTTCCGGTCGAACATATCGCGGCCGGAGCTGATGCCCTCGTAGGTGAACGCGGAGTGCACCACGTCGCTGCTGGTTTCCCTGCTGACGCGGATGAGGATGTTGTGCTCCTCGTTGTAAAGCCCCATGAAATACTTCAGCTGCGTCTTGAAGGCGTCCATGAAGGCCTCGAAGCTCTCGAAGTCCTTCATCTCGCCGGTGCGCGGGCCGAGCTGCTCGCCGGTCTGCGTGAGAACGCCGTTGTGCATCGTGATGTCGAGTACCTTCGGCACGATGAACATGCCCAGCGCGTTGATGCGGCTTTTGCCGGGGAGGTTCAGGTCCAGGCAGCCGGCCAGCGCGTAGTCGCGCGCCTCCTCCAGCGGGATGCCCTGCTCCACAAGCCCGGCGATGTAGCTCTCGTCCGAGACGAAGGCGGGCATGCCGATGCCGGTGCGCACGAGCTCCGCGGCCTTCATCAGGAGGGCCTGCGGCGTGCTCTTTGCGACGCGGACGGTGATCGTGTACTGCGGGATGCGCACCTCGTAGGCCGCCTGAATGACGAGGTAGCTTAGCTCGTTGGTCGCGTCGCTGCCGTCTTTCTTCACGCCGCCGATCAGGAAGTTGTGCCAGCGGGCCATGCCGGCCCACTTGTCGCGCTGCTGCGCGCCGCCGTTGACGAAGTTGAACTGCATGATCTTGACGCGCAGCATCTCCAGCAGCTCCAGCACCTCGTCGTCCGTGATGGCGCCGGTTTCGATGTCATGCTTGTAGAAGGGGTACATGTACTGGTCG